>MHHP01000028.1:0-22816 GCA_001817055.1 Candidatus Andersenbacteria bacterium RIFCSPHIGHO2_02_FULL_45_11 | reverse complement strand
GCAAGTGGCATAATTTCAGAATCCGGAATATTCGTTTTATCTTGAAAGAAAAAATGCAGATATACACGGCGAATATTTGTGTCTATAAATGCTTCGTTGTTCCCAAATGCGAAACAAGAGATTGCTCCTGCGGTGTATGGGCCAATACCTGGTAACTTTAATAGAGTCGGAATGTCTTTCGGAAATGTTTCCTTGTGATGTTCAATTATTATTTTACACGCTTCTTTTAAAAAGCGCGCTCGGCGCCAGTATCCTAAACCTGACCATATTTTGAGAATTTCTGCATCGTTCGATGCGGCAAGTGCCTTCGGCGTCGGGAATGCGCCTAGAAATTCTTTGTATTTTGGTAGTACCCGAGAAACTTGGGTTTGCTGAAGCATGATTTCCGAAACCATGATGCGGTATGGGTTGTGCGTGCGCCGCCACGGCAAATCTCTTCTATTTGTTTTGTACCAAGAGAGAATTGTCTGCTGGAATTTTGGAATTGTCATGCCTTATTTTCCGAACGGGAATTTTTGGAGTGCAAGTAGAAACCAAGGTGTAAATGTTTCAGGCTTTTCTCTCGTTTCTTTTTCCAGGTTTTCTTTGGTAATCCATCTGTGCGACATCGCCTCTTCGGGGTTCGGAACTATTTCTCCGTCATAGATCCCGTTATACCGGTGTAAATACTCATGTTCTGTAAGGCCGTTTGATATGGGTAGTTTATATACCATGTGCGTAAGCGGTGTGAGCTCGCAGTCGAATCCCATTTCTTCCTGAATTCTGCGATGTACGGCATGCTCAACGGTTTCGCCGGGATTCGGATGCCCACAGCATGCGTTCGTCCATAGTCCGCCTGCGTGGTATTTGCCTAGCGCGCGTTGCTGTAGAAGCATCTCGCCCTTCTTATTGTAGATCAGGATAGAGAACGCACGATGGAGGAGCGCTTGCTGATGAGCCTTAATCTTTTCCTCAACGCCAATTTGATTATCATTCTCGTCTACGAGAATAAGCATTTGTTGCATAGTGCCGAAGGAGGGACTTGAACCCTCAAGGTCTCGCGACCAACGGATTTTGAGTCCGTCGCGTATGCCATTCCGCCACTTCGGCTGTAATCCACACTGTATATGGATATTTTAGTTTTAGCCACTCCTTTCCCTAGTGTATAACTGGTACTTGTTCGCCTGTTTGTTCGGGCGTACAATTACCATGTCGTATGGCTGAAACACTCGCCGTGGTAAATCAAAAAGGTGGGGTGGGGAAAACTACAACCAGTGTAAATCTGGGTAGCTACCTTGCCGAGTCCGGAAAATCCGTATTATTGATTGATTTAGACCCCCAGGCAAACGCAAGTTCAGGCCTAGGTGCGAAAGTTCCCGAAGGTAATCCGTCGCTCTATGAACTGCTCGCCGGGACTGCAACTATTGAGCAGGTAATTCAGCCAACAAACCTAGAACGCTTTAATATTATTCCATCTACTCCCGACTTGGCAGGAGCTGCAATGGAATTAGTAGATATGCCTCATCGCGAATACCGGCTACGTCGTGCGTTGAAGGCGGTTAAGGATAGCTATGATTTTATATTGATAGACTGCCCTCCAAGTTTAGGGCTGCTCACGATTAACGGGCTTGCTGCCGCTGACAGGCTTCTTATACCCGTGCAATGTGAGTTTTATGCACTAGAAGGGCTTCATCAGCTTCTCAATACAGTAGATTTGGTCCGCAAGCACTTAAATCCTCGCCTTCAGGTATTAGGGGCTGTGCTTACGATGTTTGACCGCCGTACCGCGCTATCTCGCAAAGTTGTTAGAGAGGTGCGCAAAACATTCCCTGGCCATGTATTTGAAAGCATTATTCCGCGCAATACGGAACTTGCAGAAGCGCCAAGTACGGGGAAAACTATATTAGAGTATGACCGGCTATCGCCAGGTGCGCGTGCGTATGAATATTTGTCAGAAGAGCTCCTTAATCTCTATTCTTAATTTACATTACTCCTATGGGACTTGGACGAGGCTTAGCATCACTTATATCACGAAGAGAAGAAACTGAAGTTTCTCCTGATGACATGCTGGAACAAATCGATAGCATGGAATTGGAAGATGAAATTGTCATTCCAAAAAAGCCGTTAGTAACTCAAATTTCATTTGATGAAGAGGTGAAAGCTGTACCTCGAAAGATTGCCGTAGATGAAATTCAAGAAGATGATGAAGAGGCTGAGGAGATCCAAAAAACTCCTGAGATAGAAGTTGAGACTGAAGAAGATGAGGTCGCAGAAGAGGTTGCTCCTGAAGTAGCTCCCGTGGCAGCGCAAGATGATGGCAAGATCGAAGGAGATTCGTGGGATCAGCACGAGGGTTCTGTTCAACATATTGCAATCGGAGATATTACTATTAACCCGTTGCAGCCTCGTAGAACATTTGATTCTAGTGAAATGCAGGACTTGAAAGAGTCTATTGAGCGTAACGGTATTCTGCAGCCGCTCGTAGTGCATCGGCTTGAAAGCGGAGTATTTGAACTGATTGCAGGAGAGAGACGTTTGCGCGCTGCAAAGGCGCTGAAGTGGGACAAGGTACCGTGTGTAGTGCGGCGTGAAATAAAATCAGATACATCTCGTCTTGTATATGCCCTTATAGAAAATATTCAGCGTGAAAATCTCAATCCTATTGAAGAAGCACAGGGGTATATGCAATTAAACCGTGACTTTGGACTATCTCACGAAGAAATCGGGCAGCGGGTTGGAAAGAGCCGAGTAGGTATTACGAATATTGTTCGCGTATTGCAATTGCCTGCAGAAATCCAGCGCGGAGTTTCGGAAGGAAAGATAACGATGGGCCATGCGAAAGCAATTCTTATGATTCCTGATGCCGAAAAACAGATTCGCTTCTATCACCATTTAGTAGAAGAAGGTCTTACAGTGCGTAAGGCAGAAGTGCGTGCGCGCCGCATTCAGCGAGCAACAAATCCGGACGGGATTTCCTCGAAAAAGATTGGACGAGGTAATACGCATCCATTGGCTATCAAATACAGCCCAATGCTTGAGAATCGGTATGGCTATCTTGCAAATGTAAAATATAACGAAGACAAGCACTTTTTTGAGGTTGTATTTCGTGTAGAAAATGACGTTGATCTTGGGGTGTTGTGTGGGCGATTAGCAGGAACAGAAGAGCTGCCACCAGCAGACTTGGATAAAGACGTAATGGAAGGATAATCGAAGAGTTGTCATCCCGGGCTTGACCCGGGATTCACGTAGGTACGTAAAATTTAGGATGTGGATTCCGGCTCGGAGGCCGGAATGACTGCGTCGTCGTTCCCTTCTCCTGTTTTGGGAGAAGGTCCATATTGCCATTGTGCAATATGGGGATGAGGGGAAAAAATAGCAATGAACGCCCCCTCACCCCATCCCTCTCCCAGAACGGGAGAGGGGAACGCAACTACTCTTCTTCGTTTTCTTTTTTGAAACCGCAGCCTTTTGCCGAACACCTAATCGTGTTCTTTGCGCCGTATACGAGCATGGCGTCGCAGGTTGGGCATTTTTCGCCAGTAGGTTTGCTCCAGTAGGCATTCTTGCATGCAGGGTATTGGTCGCATGCATAAAATGTTTTGCCGTATCGGGATTTCTTTTCAATAATCTTACCTTTACCGCAGGCAGAGCAGGCAACGCCCGTATCTTTTACAATTGGCGTGATGTGTTTGCAGTCTGGGTATCCGGAACAGCCGAGGAATGCTCCGAAGCGTCCGCGTTTTACAATTAAAGGCTTGCTACAATCAGGGCACATCTTGCCGGAATATTCTTCTTCCAGTTTCTTTTCGTCTCCCATGGGCTCCGTATGCTTGCATTCTGGGTAGTTGCTGCATGCTTTAAACTTTCCAAATCTACCAAGCTTTATTACTACGGGGTTTCCGCATTTCGGACACTTTTCGTCTGTTGCTTCTTGGGTTAGATCTTCTTTTTTAAGTTCCTTATCTTTTACTTTGATGAGCGCATGGAACGGGTCGTAAAAATCCTTGATAACAGGCTGCCATTGTTTTTCTCCGGAAGCCACATCATCCAAGCTTGATTCCATGTTGGCTGTAAATTCAATATCTACAATTTTAGGGAAGTGCTCTGTAAGCACGCTGTTTACGAGGGTTCCAATTTCGGTTGGCTGTAAGCGTTTATCTTCGTTCTTTTCCACGTAGCCACGCTTTTGGACGGTATCTATAGTTGGTGCATATGTACTTGGGCGCCCAATGCCGTGCTCTTCCAGAGCCTTTACGAGTGTTGCTTCAGAGTATCGAGCAGGGGGCTGAGTAAAATGCTGTTCGTGGTTTATTTTGTTTAGTGCCAACACATCCTTTTCTGCAATTTCGGGAAGCAGCGTTTCCTCAAATGCAGCTTTTGCTCCAAGCGCACGCACAAAGCCGTCGAAGATAACAGACATGCCCGTTGCGCGGAACGTGTATTGACCTGCCTGCCGGTCAGGCAGGTTTGCTGCGATATCTATTGATGTTTGATTTAGTTTTGCTGGTGCCATTTGGCATGCAACCATGCGTTGCCAAATTAACCTGTATAATTTTCCTTCACTTATTTCTAATGATGCGCTTAGTTCATCGGGAGTAACTGCTGGGTCGGTAGGGCGGATTGCTTCATGAGCCTCTTGTGCGCCTTTGGATTTCTTTGTATATACGCGAGGCGTATCTAGCGCATATTCTTTTCCGAACAACTTCGTAATAGCTTCGCGTGCTTTTGTAGTAGCTTCTGTTGCAAGGTTTAGCGAATCAGTACGCATGTATGAAATATGTCCGTTCTCGTATAGCCCCTGAGCTATCATCATGGTCTTTTTACTTGAGTATCCGAGCTGGTTAAATGCTGCTTGCTGCAGGGTGCTTGTGGTAAACGGAGCAGGGGGAGTGCGATGGCGTTCTTTTTTTGTAATGCTTTGTGCTGTATACGTTGCACCTTCCAAATCTTTCAATATGGCATCTGTTTCTTCTTTGTTCTTAATTCCAAGCTTTGTAATAGCCTGCCCATCCTTTGCTTTTAAAGATGCGGAAAATTCACTTTCATTCTTAGAAAGTAGTGCATCAATGCTCCAGTATTCGTCAGACTTGAATGCCGCGATTTCTTGTTCCCGTTCAACAATTAAGCGTACTGCAACAGACTGTACGCGCCCCGCAGATAATCCACGACGTACCTTATTCCATAGCAGTGGAGAGAGTTCATACCCAACAAGGCGATCTAGCACACGGCGAGCTTGTTGTGCGTTCACAAGATTAATATCGAGTTTTCGCGGGTTTTCAATTGCTTTTGTAATTGCAGACTTGGTAATTTCGGCAAAGGTAATACGCTTTGCTTTTGTAGGATCTGGAGCCAGTACTTCATATAAGTGCCAGGCAATGGCTTCTCCTTCGCGATCTTCGTCAGTTGCGAAGTAGATGATGTCAGCTTTTTTTGCAGCTTTTTTTAATTCCGTAATATGCTCTTTTGCCTTCGGAGGAATGATGTAGCTTGGGGCAAAGTTATCTTCAACATCAACGCCAATCTTTGATTTTGGCAAATCCCGAACATGTCCGTAGCTGCTTTTTACAATAAAGCCTTTGCCCAAATATTTTTGGATTGTTTTTGCTTTTGCGGGTGATTCTACAATTACAAGATTCATAAGCAACTACCAGGGAGTAAAGCGTGGATAAAATTATTAGTCAAGCGAGTTCGGGATTTCTCCCCCTTGGATAAGGGGGAGTCCCGCCTCAAGGCGGGGTGGGGGTGCGTCGAAAGCGCAATAACTACCCCCTCTCGCTCCCCTCGTATGAGGGGGAGAAATACGCTACGCTTTTACGTATTTCATTCCACCCATATTCGTAATTACTCCAATCATTTCTAGCTCTACTAAGGCTGCAGATACTTCGGTAATCGGTACTCCCGTTTCATGCGCAATGTCGTCTATATATAGTGGTGTTGCGGAAAGTGCAGATACGATTATTTGCAGGTCTTCTCGCAAGGCTGTATGAACAAGGTCGGACTGAGTAGCTTCTGATAGCTCAAATACGGATAGAATATCGCTCGCTGTAAACACTGGTGTTGCGCCATCGCGGATCAATATATTAGTACCTTCGCACGCAGGGTCGGTAATTGGTCCGGGTACTGCAAGCACTTCTCGGTTGCTTTCCATGGCAAGGCGGGATGTGATGAGCGATCCGGAACGGATTGCCGCTTGTATAATAAGAGTTGCTTTAGTGATGCCCGCGATAATACGGTTGCGGGCAGGGAAGTGGCCGAGGTATGGCGTAGTGCCGGGTTCGTATTCAGAAATAATGAGGCCACCGCCAGCGAGGATTTCTTGGGCTAGTGTTTTGTTGCCTCGCGGATAGAGGGATTTGTCATCTACACCAGATCCGAGCACAGCAACAGTTGGCGCTCCAAGTTCGATACAGGTGCGATGCGCAATGCTATCTATGCCGTAGGCCATTCCAGAAACAATAATAATGCCAGAGCGGATGCATGGTGGTAATAACTTCGCAATCGCTTGCCGGCCGTACATGGTTGCCTTGCGGCTGCCAACGACGGCAAGCATATTTGGCCGATTCAACAGTGAAATATCGCCTCTATAGTAGAGCTGCTGCGGTGGCTTATGGATTTGGGTTAGCAATGCAGGATATGAACTATCGGATGCAGGCAAGATACCGATTTCAAAACTCATGACTTTATTGAAGCACGGATGTGAGGGCGGCTACAAGTTCTATTGAATCACACCTTTTCTGTTGTATAATTGTTGTATGGAACAGCAGGGTATCGATATAGAAAAATATCCGGGTGAATGGCTGGCACTAGAGCCAGGGACTTGGCGCGTGGTTGCCCATTCTATGGTATTACGAGAAGCGGAGGAGGAGGCGCATGAGAAGGGGGTTGAACGTCCTGCTATGTTCTCCTGCCCAACGGCTGATCATCCGTATGTTGGGCATGGCGTGATATTGTCGCGAGAAAAAACCAAGGTAAATGATTTTTAACTATATACCAGTTCTTAGGAGTGGAGCCTCTTGTAGGTTTCCCTTTGTTAATTTAGATGTAATTAACTCTGAAAACGGAAGATTAAAAAATGTGTTTGCGCTTGTGGATTCCGGATCCGAATCAAATATATTTCGTATGGATGTTGCAGAAGAATTGGGGCTAGATGTATCTTCTGGCGAGAAGGTTGTTTTCGGCGGATACGGTTCTGGCAAAATTGATGGAATGCTGTTACCTGTTGATATGCAATTATGGCTAGGAAATACTCCGCATAGATGGAAGGCGGAGGTAATATTTTCGGATGCCGCAAAAGAGCGGCAAGTACTTGGTCAAGAAGGCTTTTTTGATCAGTTTGAAATTACTTTTCGCCGCAAGAGTGCTGAATTTGAAATCAGCTAAAATAGCCACAAATACTTCTTAACAGCACTATAGGCAGGATCTTTTACCTTTTGATCCTCTAAAAATTTGACTTGTATTATAATATGTGCTACATTGCATTCGTTCTTTCACCGAGGCGTTTTTACTGCAACGGATGTTGCGGTTTCTATAAACGCTTTATCTCAATAATTCATGATCAAGGAGAGAATCGTGTCAGTAGCATTAAAACAAAGTCCGGCGGAGCAAGTTCAAGAAATCCTTGCAAATTTGGATCGTTACATGATGAATGATGGTCCGGGGCATTGGATGGAAGATTGTATCGCAAGGGATCTGGTGAATATCCTTCGGGAAATTTCAACAGAAGAGCGAGAATCTTTGTTAGCACACATTGATCAAGTCAGCAGGGTTCGGGCATCTCGTTGTCCTCTGCCATTGATATTTGATGAATTTGAGTCTGCGATCAGTTTGACAAAAATGTGGTTGGAAGACCCGGAGAACTTCGATAGCTATTTTGGTGAGGTAGATGCAGACATGGCTTTGAAATCGTCCGGACTTGGTTTTGATGATGAAGATGATTCTGATGACGAATTTCCGGTGGTGCCTTCGTTTTGGAAGCCTATCACTCTCGAAGCTGATGCGAACCACGAAGGCATGCTTGGTGCGCCTTTCAACGCCGACCAAGTGCTGCAAGCCATTCGTTTAGAACATGCGGATCTTGAAAAGTACCCTGTTGTGGAAAGTGTTGAGATGGACGGGCCGCTTGGAGAGCTAGGGCTCTATCGCCTCAAGATTCATTCGAAAAGGGGTAGCGAGGAAATTCATGTTTGGGTTGTGCCGAAAGCGCCAACCATCTAACGAGCCTCGCGTAAGATTGATCCTTCGACTCTAATTTGGAGTCGGTTTTTTCTTGCGTAAAAATTATTGAAGCACGGATGTGAGGGCGGCTACAAGGTCGGGCGTTACTGTGTCTGTACTCCACGAGAGCGTATGGTCGCGGACGGTCCAGTTGGATGGTGAACCGTTATCGTTTTTTATATTTGATAATTTTTTTAGTGTTTGCAGCGGGTCTTTTGCTGTGCATTCTATTTTTACATACGGATCTTCGTCGCTTGGCGCAACCGTCTTTGTTGTAATGTTTGTAATACCTGCGTGCGTTGCCGCAATTTCGAGCGCAATTGTTGATAGTAAGTCCTGTACTTCTTGCGGTAGCTCACCGTACGAATCTTGCAGAGCGTCTCTTTTTTGATACAGTTCTTGTATCGTCTGCGAGCGCGACAATCGCACGTACCAGGACGTGCGTTCGTTGGTATCGGGAATGTATGCCGGGGGGATATATGCGGGCAGTACAATATGAATATCTGCGCGGGTATCTTCGGCTTCGCTTCTACCATCCACCATGTCTAGATACAGCTGCATACCCACTTCGTGAGGAGATCCGCTCTGCTGTTTACCTAATAAGTTACCCGCTCCGCGCATTTCCAGGTCGTGCCGCGCTATATCCCACCCAGAACCAAGTCTGCACGCATCAGTTAACGCAGATAGGCGTTGGCGTTGTATGGGGGTGAGTTTTTCTTGTGAATAGAGGAAGTATGCATATCCCTGGCGACTTCTGCGGCCAATGCGTCCGCGAAGTTGGTAGAGCTGTGCCAGGCCGAAATGCGGTGCGTTCCATACGATCATGCTATTTACATTCGGCAAATCAAGACCGTTTTCTACAATGCTGGACGAAACTAAAATATCGATTTTTCCAGTGTCAAAATTATGAATAATCTCGCTCAAGTGCTCATCTGAAAGCTGGGCATGTGCGATTGCGGTGCGGGCAGATGGTACAAGTTTGCGCACAATTTCCTCAATCATTCCTAAGCTTCTTATTTTTGGTGCAACTATATATACTTGGCCCTTTCTTTCTAATTCTTTTGTGATTGCATCGGTGAGTACGATATCTGTTTCTTTTTGTACAACGGTTGCAATATCTTTGCGGCCTTCGGGGGCGGTTGCAATTACGGAAAGGCTGCGCAGGCCCGAGAGCGCCATTGAAAGTGTGCGCGGAATAGGGGTTGCGGAAAGTGAGAGGATGTCGATACTTGCACGGAACTTTTTCAGATGTTCTTTTTGCTTTACTCCAAAGCGCTGCTCCTCATCAATTACCAGAAGTGCTAGCGATTTCCATGGAATTGTTCCTGATAAAATGGCATGTGTTCCGATAATAATCGCGGGCTTGCCTTCTGCTAATGCTTGTTTTGCTTTTTGTATTTCTTGCGTTGGCGTAAAGCGCGAAAGTAAGAAAATAGAACTCGCGATCTCGGGCAAGCGGTTTTTAAAGGTATCGAAGTGTTGTTGTACTAATAGTGTTGTGGGCGCAAGGATTGCCACTTGTTTTCCATTTTCGAATACATGACGGGCGGCGCGAATTGCAAGCTCCGTTTTTCCGAATCCAACATCGCCTACTACGAGACGATCCATTGGGATTTTGCCTGTAAGATCCTGCTGTACTTCTTGCCATGCGGTTGCCTGATCGGGAGTGAGTTCGTATCCAAATGTAGTAGATAGTATTTCTTCTGTTGTGGTATCAATGCGATACGCTGGACGTTTAGCATTAGACCGTTGCTTTGTGATGTCTATTAATTCTTTTGCAAAGAGCGCCGCATCTTCTTTTGCTTTGCGTTTTGTTTTACTCCAGAGCGTTCCACCAAGTTTGTACACTGCAGGTGCACTCTCTCCTATATATGGAGATACTTTATGGGCAAATGGTACTGGCACAGAAATACTGTCGCCTCCGGCATACCGCAATATGATGTATTCGGCCTGTATGCCTCCTACGCTGCGTTGCTCTAGCCCCTCAAATATTCCAATACCATGGTCTGCATGTACGGCTGGTTTGCCCGGGGTAAGGCGGCCAATTAATTCCATTGCACGCTCAACGCCAATGGAAGACGAGTATGTTTTTCTTGCTGGCGCGCTCGGCGGGTCAATAAGTGTATACAGGGAAAGTATTTCGTTGAGTGGCTGTGTTTCTTGGGGAAAGATAATTGGCGGGATTGTGCAATGTTGGATGATTTTGGTTCGACGGTCTTCCTCTAGTACTATTTTTTCTATTTGATTGCCCAAGAACGATATTTGTATGAAGTCGGAAATGATAGGGTGACGAATACGTACTTCATCTCCTCTAACAAAAAATCCCTCATCTTGGATGCTTGTTGCATGCCGAATATACCCCATGGTAACTAGTTTTGTTATAAAGGCTGATACAGAAATACCCTGCCCGTTTGCTATGGATAAGCAGGATGCGGAATATACGGCCTTGTTCGGAACAGACTCTGTAAGCATTGCATTCGTGGTTGTAAAGCGAATGTCAGGGGTATTTCCCAATAGCGCATGGTATGCACGCGACAAGGAAGTGGTAACAATTCCTGACACTTCCTGCTCGCTTAAAGGGTGGGTAATTGCTAGTATCTGTGTTGACATATGATATAGTAGTACTGTATATTCTAATGTTAATCAATTATGGAACACATTACCGAACTCACAAATCTTGGGCTTACCGATAAGGAGGCTGCAGTGTATGTGTCGTGTTTGGAGTTAGGGCCTTCTGCTGTGCAACCAGTTGCGAAAAAGGCGAAGGTAGTGCGGGCAACCACCTATGTGATTTTAGAGTCCCTTATGAGTATGGGGTTGGTAACGAAGTATAAGGAGGGGAAGAAGACGCTATTTTCCGCAGAGGCTCCTCATCAATTACTCCGGCTATTAGAGAGGCAGCAGGAAGTGATACAAGAAAAGCACCGTGATTTAGAGAGTATTCTGCCAGAACTTCAAATGCTTACTAAGGCAGCTGGCGATAAGCCGTCTGTTCGATATTTTGAAGGGAAGGAAGGTTTGCGGGCGATGAGGCAAGAGATTATTATGTACGCGCATTCTGGAGATGTTGTGTATAACTTTACACCTGCGGATCACCTCAACTCCGTATTTCCAGATAATGAGGATACCTATTATCCGCAACGCGTTGCAAAAAAGGTATATGCAAAAACACTGTTTACCACAAAATCAGATTCCCTTCGCAAGCGTTGGATATCAAATGCGGAAAATGGCGTTAGTGAGTTTCGCTACATACCTACTGAAAAATTTCCGGTTCCGGCAGGGATGACAATTTATCGGGACAGAATTGCCACAGGTTCATTTACTGGCAAATTGTTTGGTGTTGTAATTGAAAGTGAGCAAATCGCGAACATGATGCGTGCTTTGTTCGAACTATCTTGGGATGCTGCAAAAAATATTGACTCAAGCACAGTTCAGTGATATTGTCATAACAGCTGGAGAGATCTTACGTTGGATCTAGCCGGTTTTGCTGAGGAGACGGTCTCCTTAGGCTTAGGCGCACATATGAGCTAAGACGGCTTTTGCGTCGTGATTTAGGACTCAGTCCATATAAGGAGGGCAAATGTCATGGGACGTACTCACTAACAGCCCTCTCAAGGATGAGAGAGCCCACGCGCCAGAACGATAGGATTTGTTCTTCCGTACATCGGGTGGTAGCAGGCATTATGTCTCTTCACCCTCTGTTCAACCGCCCGGCGACCAATTGGTTTCCGGGTTTTTTCTTTTGTAGCGTGCCTTGCATTCTTTTTTTGGTCTGGGTACATTATATGCTCCTTCTAGTTGTCGCCTTTAGCGTTCCGTTTCAGTGAATTTCCCATATTGGAATCAACCCCTCCACGATTCCAGTATGGCGTTCGCTGGCGGAACATTGCAGGCGATTGTACGATAAGGGGATGAAGAAGTATGTAGTGTTTGGATTAGGAAATCCCGGTGAGCAATTTTCCCATACGCGTCATAATTTGGGTGCGGATATGGTTTTGGCATGGCTCGAGCGCATGGCGCGAGATGGCGCGGATGTTTCTGATTGGAATAGCCATGAAAAGTTTCATGCGCGTGTATGCGAAGTGCGTATGGGCGATGTTGTAATTACTGTTCTTGCGCCGCTGGTATTTATGAATGAATCGGGGAAAGTATTGTCATCGTATCTTCGGTATCATCCACTTGAGAGAAAGAATATTCTTGTAGTTCATGATGATTTAGAGTTGCCGCTGGGTGAAGTGAAACTGCAACAAGACGGGAGCGCGCATGGGCACAATGGCGTGAGGTCTATTCATGAATTTTTAGGAGATACAGACGTTCCAAGATTACGCATTGGTATTTCGAGGCCTGCCGACACAACGCCCGTAGATAAATTTGTGTTAGCAACATTCACGCCGGACGAAAAGACAGCGCTGAAAGAAAGGGAAGCTGAAATTAGTGAAGCGATAACGAGCTTCGTCGATCCCCTCTCCCGTTTTGGGAGAGGGTTAGGGTGAGGGGCGTTAGTTGCGATTAATTTCCCCTCATCCCAGCATTGCACAAAGGCAATGCTGACCTTCTCCCAGAATTGGGAGAAGGGATCGACGGCGCTTACTCCGTTGCGTCTGCGCCAAGCACCACTAGTATATCTGCGGTTGTTTTCGCTTCTTCTTTTGGGAAGTCGGACTGTGAAGATCCGCCAAGCGATTCTGCAATTTTTTGTGCATCATCTGCTTGAGTTACTTTTGGTGCGTAGACTGTTGTTTCTGTAATTGCTTTTGATGCTGCGTTTGCTGTTGCAATTACCTTGTATCCATCTTTAGTGAGCTGGTCGCTAACCTTTTTTGCCAGGCCATTTACCGCAGTGCCATTTCGTACTTCAATGGTAGGCTTTGTTGCTGACGGTGAAACGCTCGGGCTTGCTGATGCCGTAGGGCCGCCCAGCACTCCATCGGGCCCGATTGTTGGCTCTGGTGAAGTGGCCGCAGCCTTTGAATCGTCGATTGTTTTTGCTACACCGTCATCAAAAATGTGCTGGGCGATATTGCGAATCTCGGAATAGTCTCCTGTGCGTGTTTTGAGGATTGATGCTGGCACACCACCCAGCACAACGGTATCTCCGACTAATAGCCCACGAGTTCCGGTAGTGAGTACCGCTGATTTTATATTGTGCGTATCGATTTGGCGAGATAGTTCAAAAAACCGTTTCATTTCCCACACCTGCATGCTTGTTGAGATATTTTCTGAAAGCGACCCCAATATTTTATTTACTACGGTGAAATCAAATGCGGTTTGCACGGAGAATATCTTATCTCGTATTGCAATGAGCATTTGTTGCTGACGTGCTGCGCGCCTAAAGTCTCCGCCTTCTGGCCCTTCTACATATCGTGCTCGAACGTAGGCAAGTGCCCGGTCCCCGTTCATTGTTTCAGTACCGGCGGGGAATGAAATCTTGTGCCAGTAATCTACAAAGCTATTTTCAATTGTAATATTTACTCCTCCAAGTGCCTCTACTATTTTCTTAAACGCAATAAAATCGAAGCGAGCGTAGTAATGGATAGGTAAGCCAGTAATGTCTTCAACCTTTTTCTTGAGTAGTTGGGGGCCGTTATGTTTTTTCTTTGACTCTCCATATGCGTGTACCGCATTGAGTTTGGAGTAAAACTCTTCATCTGGAACTTGCACATATAAGTCGCGAGGAATAGAGAGCAGTGCCACTTTATGTTCTTTTGGCTCAATGCTTGCGACCATGACCGTGTCTGCTAGGTTCTCGCCAGAATGCCCCTCCCCACCAATTGCGAGTAGCATTATATTAATTCTCCCATCCGTTTCACCTTCTAGGCGATTTCCGGATTTGAAGAGCAGATCGGACAGTTGACCCAATAAGGATTGTTCCGCGGTACTAATACTATTTCCGGCGGCAAGGATTTTGTACCCAAAAATAGTGCCCAATGAAAGACCTCCTACTATAAGTAGAATAATGACGGAGCGAATAATGCGTACGATGGGGGATCGTTTTTTGTGGGACGCAGGTGCCGCCACTGCTCGATGGCGAGATTGCACCTCATTAAGGATTTTGTTGGCGTTCATTTGCCGTTTATCGTACACTTACTTGGTATGGGTGAGCAAGGACACGAAGGATTTTGGCGTACGCTCGGATCGTTTTTCTGGGAGCTCTTAAAGGCGTTTATTTTGGCAATGGTAATTATTGTTCCGATCCGATATTTTCTAGTGCAGCCATTTTTTGTGCGAGGTGCTTCTATGGAGCCAAATTATCATGATAGTGAGTATCTTATTGTTGATCAGCTCTCGTATCGTTTTCGAGAGCCTCAACGGGGGGATGTGATCGTGTTTCGGTATCCGCAAGATGAAAGTCAGTTTTTTATTAAACGAATTATAGGTTTACCCAAGGAAACGATTCGAATTGAGGATGGGCATGTGTTTGTGAATGGTAGCACGCAATTGGATGAACGTGGATACTTATCTTCCGACGTTAGGACTGGAGGGCAAATGGAAAGCACTCTACGGGAAGGCGAATACTTTGTATTAGGAGACAACCGTGAGGCAAGTTCAGATTCGCGCTCATGGGGGCCGGTTCAAAAGAAGGAAATTATGGGCCGAACATGGATTCGCGCATGGCCGTTTACTCGCTTTACGTTCTTTAGTCACATACAGCCGCTTCTCCTTGCAGTTCCTTGAGCCCCGCCTTATACTGCGTAAGACTCTATGACAACCAAAAAGAAACCACCGCAGCCGACCGTTCAATTTCCTTTACGCTCCCCACGCGGGACTCAAGACATTCTCCCCCAAGATCAAAAATACTGGGAGTACGTAATTGAAAATGCAAAAACCTTTTTTCGTGGATGGCACTTTCAGCAGCTTGAAGTACCAATGTTTGAAGAGGTGAGTTTGTTTGCTCGTGGCATTGGAGGGGAAACTGATATTATTCAGAAAGAGCTGTTTGAAGTGAAAGCGCGAGGAAAGGGTGCTCATTATGCGCTTCGTCCGGAAGGCACTGCGTCTATGATTCGTGCATACATTGAACACGGAATGCGGAGCTGGCCTCGCCCAGTAAAGCTATTTACCATAGGTTCATTTTTCCGATATGAGCGTCCACAAGCGGGCCGCCTTCGAGAATTTCATCAAATTGATTTAGAAACGATTGGATCCGCATCTCCTATTACGGATGTGCAACTTATTACGATGATTCATTGGTTTTTCAAGCATTTGAACTTGGAAGATTATGTTGTACTGATAAATACGCTTGGTGAGCCCGGCGAGCGCAAAACATATATTGCATTACTCAAGGATCACTATCGTCGCAATCGGCAAAAGTTGTGCCGAGATTGTAAAGAGCGACTTGTTACAAACCCTCTTCGTCTGCTTGATTGCAAGGAGGAGAAGTGTCAGCAACTCTCCAGCACGGCACCGCGTTTACTTGATCATTTGTCGGAAGGCTCTAAGAAACATTTTGATTTTGTTGTAAATAGTCTACGTGAATTAGGCGTCCCGCATGAAATCTCTCCTTCGCTTGTACGAGGGCTCGATTACTATACCCATACCGTGTTTGAGTTTGTACCTAAATCTACTAGAGGAGAATCCCAGCAAAATACCTTTGCGGGAGGCGGGAGATACAATGGGCTGGTGAAAGAATTGGGTGGCAAAGATGTTCCTGCAATTGGGGCTGCAATCGGAGTTGAGCGTGTGATTGAACGGGTAAAAGAAGAGGGGATTGAGCTTACTGTTATGGATCATCCGCAGCTTTTTATTGCACAACTTGGAGAGCAGGCGAAGCTACTTGGCCTTAAGATTATGAAAGAGCTTCGAGATGCCGATATTCCGTTTGCCGAAAGCATAGATCGTGATGGCATGCAGGCGCAGTTGCGCATGGCTGACCGCTTAAAAGTTGAATGGTCTATCATTATTGGGCAAAAAGAAGTCTTGGATGGCACCGTTATCTTGCGTAATATGGAAAGTGGTATGCAGGAGGTTATTGATCGAGAAAAATTGGTACACGAACTAGAGCGTCGTCTTAACATTGTTCGGCAATAAATATGAGCGTGGAGGCGGAATGTATATTCTGTAAGATTGTTGAAGGTGTTGTACCGGCCGATATTGTATTTGATGGCGGCGACACACTCTTTTTTAAAGATATTCATCCAAAAGCGCCTGTTCATATTATCGGGATTCCGAAGAAGCATTTGACCTCGCTTGATGCGATGATTGGCGATGACCACCTTACAATTGGAAAGTTGATGCATGATGCAACGCACGTTGCTCGGGATGCAGGAATTTTTGAAGCGGGGTACAGAGTTGTAACAAATATTGGTGCCCACGCAGGCCAAGAAGTGTCTCATCTGCATTTTCATATTGTGGGCGGAGAGCCGCTTGGGCCAATCTGCTGATATGACGCTAACCAGGATATTTTTAGTCGGGATTACGTTTTTTCTTCCGGCTATTGTGTTTGCACAAGACAAAGGAATTGTGACGTGTGGGCCGCAGCAGGATAAGCTATGTGAGCTGGCTGACCTGTTTAAGCTGCTTGTTGGTATTTATAACTTTCTGCTGGGAATGGCTGGGATCGTCGCGTTTGGGTTTCTGATTTATGGGGGTATACGAATGTTCTTATATTCAGTAGATGAGGAAAACTTGGCAGCGGGTAAGAAGACGGTAGTGGAGGCTCTTATCGGGCTTGCGATTGTGGCTTTGGCATACTTACTCGTAAATACGCTCTTAACTGCGCTTGGTGTTGATCCTGGAACAATAGGCGAGTATTTTAGCGGCAAAAATTTACAATAATCGTTGACATGCCCATAGTGGCATTGTAAGGTGTGTATTGAGGAAATTATTGATTTTTTAAGTAGGAGGTGTTTTTTGTGTTAGAAGTGAAAAAGCGAGATCATGAGAATTCCGAGGGCTTGATCCGTCGGTTTACCCGCGTTGTACAACAAAGCGGAGTATTGTTGCAGGCAAAAAAGGTTCGATATCATGAGCCGAAGAAAAGCAAAAAGAAAATCCGAGATGAAGCACAGCGGAGAAGTGAGCTTACTGCTGAGCGCGATCGATTGATTAAACTTGGAGAGATTGACGAATTTTCTTTCCCACAGAGAAAGCCCAAGAAATGGTAAGAAAATTATCCTGCAGTGCAACGTTTGTCATTCCCCGACTTGATCGGGGAATCTACGTTTTTATGGAATAGATCCCGGCTCACCGGGCCGGGACAAGCTTTTTGTTGTTTGGGTTTTTTCGGGTATACTAAACAGAACTTTATATGCCAACGCTTCCAGAGCCACAAGGTAGTTCAAAGAATCCATATCTTCCTGAAAGCGCTACACCCATTGGCCCGCGCCCTGGGGAAGGCTTTGATATTCCCGACCCATTTGGTGGTGAGCCTCAAATGCCACCAAAAACTACGCAGCCAAAACCACTCATATCTTCTCCGGATATCATTCCTCCTACTCCTCTTGCGCCTCCCGTTTTTCAACAAATGGCCCCTCAAAAGCAAGAAGGTAGGCGATGGGTGCTTGTCACCCTTGGTGCGTTTATTGCCGTCCTCTTAATTGGGGTTATTGTATTTATTGCAATTCGCCTGCTTTCTCAGAGCGGATCCCAAGTTCCTATTCCCTCATTCTCTCCTGTTGCAACTACGGCGCCTGCATCCGCTACCCCAACAGTTGCGCCTACTGAGGCTCCCGCAGCGCCAACATCAACACCTACGCCTATACTGGCACCAGGTGGCGCCGATGATGTTGCAGACCCTGATAGTGATAATCTTACTAATGCAGAAGAGCGGTTTTACGGCACAGAGTCTACTAATGCCGATACAGATGGAGATAGCTATAAAGACGGAGAAGAAGTGCGCAATGGGTATAACCCATTAGGAGAAGGAAAACTAGATACCGATAACGATGGGTTTCCAGATCCTGATGAGCGTAAATTTGGATCTGATCCTTTTAATCCAGATACTGATGGAGACGGCTATTCTGATGGGGATGAAATTACGCACGGACACAACCCTCTTATTCCCGCACCCAACGATGCCCTTTGATATTGAGTACGCAGCATTGTGGGATGCAGTGTGTACGCGATTTCCAGAACGGAAGAATGATAGTGTCTCTGTGCGAGTTGTTTCGGTTGAAGAAATCACGGATTTAAATAGTCGGTATCGTAATAAAAATTCTGCAACGAATGTGCTGACGTTTTCGTATACTGATACGGCGGCCTATGAGCACGATATTGCATTGTGTATAGATGTAGCAGAGCAAGAAGCTGCGCAGCGGGGAGTGCCACTTCGAGATTACATTGCGCTTCTTGTTGTGCATGCGATGTTGCATGCGGCAGGCTTGGATCATGAACAATCTTTGACAGAAGATAAGAAAACGCGAGCATTGGAAAAAGAAGTGCTATCGGAATGCGGATTCGTGTCTACATCTCTTTCAGATGTATACTAATCATAGATGAAACAGTGGAATAAAAGCAGGTCAATTATTGATGCAACGCGTTTCGCAATGCGTGGCATTGCTATAGCTGGTGTGCGAGAACAAAATGTGCGCACTCACATGGTTTTAGGAACACTTGTTGTGTGCATGTTGATATTTTTGCGGGCAGGTAGATTGGATATTATTGTTGTATTGTTCGCTATTGCCCTTGTAATCAGCCTGGAAATGATCAATACGTGCCTAGAGTTATTTGCCGACACTGTTCACCCTGAATACAGCGAAGCCATTCGAGATATGAAAGATATTGCTGCGGGGGCAGTACTGTTTGCAAGTGGTATTGCGTTTGTTATTGGAATTCTCGTTTTTTTGAGTACAATTGAGAGATACTTCTTATGAAAGCTCCACATATAGTTACGGGTATTGATATTGGGTCAAATACTGTCCGTGTCATTATTGCCCAACAAGATCCTGCTTCTGATACGATTAAAATTTTAGGAGTAGGCACGGCGCCTATGCGCGGGATGCAGAAGGGCGTTATTACGGACGTTGAAGAGGGGGTAGCTGCACTAGGGAGCGCACTTGATATAGCAGAGCGTATTTCGGGTATTCCTGTGGAAAAAGCGTATGTGAGCATTAATGGCTCTCACCTCACCTCACAAAACTTGCGGGGCGTGATTGCGGTAAGCCGTGCGGATGGGGAGATTACGCCTGATGATGTAGACCGTGTCATTAATGCAGCCCAGGCAGTGTCTATACCCCCTAATCGCGAAATTCTGCATGTGCTCCCTCAGAACTATATCGTAGATGGGCAGGAGCACATCCAGGACCCTGTAGGTATGACGGGCGTTCGTTTGGAAGTAGAAGCGCATGTGATTGAAGGTTCTGTTCCGTTTATTAAAAATCTCACGAAGGTAATTAATCAATCGGGTGTACACATCGAAGATTTTGTATTTTCGCCGCTTGCTGCATCTCTTGCAGTGTTAGATAAAAGGCAGAAAGAGTTGGGCGTAGTACTTGTTGATATTGGAGCAGGCACTACCAGCATGGTGGTGTATGAAGAAAATGTGCTATTGCATACAGGAGTACTACCTGTTGGCGCTTCTCATATTACAAACGATATCGCAATTGGGCTGCGGACATCTATTGATATTGCGGAAGCAATTAAAGTTTCGCACGGTACTGCAATCCCGTCGGATGTTCCCCAAAACGAGATGATTTCTATTGAAGGCGAGGAGGGTGAACAAGAATCGATTTCACGCAGAGAAGTTGCGAACATCATTAGTGCTCGCTTGGAAGAACTATTCTCTTTTGTAGATCGGGAGCTCAAAAATATTGGCAGAAGTGGCCTCCTTCCCGCAGGAGTTATTGTTACGGGCGGAGGCGCTCATATGGACGGTCTTATTGAGCTCGCAAAAAAGCGGTTGCGATTACCTGTGCGAATAGGGGTTCCTGCGCTTTTGTCTGGTATTTCTGATCAAACGCAAGAACCGGAATTCGCAGTTGCCATTGGACTTGTGCAGTTTGCTGTTGAGCAAGAAAGTCGCCCTGGAGCAAAGAATCCGCTGAAGCTTCCAGACGTTGGACGCGCATTTTCCAAGCTCCGGAGCTGGTCAAAAAACTTCCTTCCCTAGTAATGAACACAAAGTGTGTACAAGATGTACACATGTTTGTATTGACTTTATTGTTCCTGTTCGTACGATGAAGACAATATGCCACTCAAACGTCCGACGATTGAAAATGTAGCAAATATCAAAGTGGTTGGTATTGGTGGTGGCGGAAATGCGGCATTGAACCGAATGATCGAGGCTAATATTAAAGGCGTGGAGTTTATTGCAGTAAATACAGATGCACAGGCCCTTCATTATTCAGGAGCACCTACAAAGTTGCACATTGGGCAAACGGTAACACGCGGCTTGGGCGCAGGTATGAATCCGTCATTAGGGCAGCAGGCAGCAGAAGAATCTCGTGAAGAAATTTATGAGCTACTCAAAGGGGCTGATATGGTGTTCACTTCTGCTGGATTTGGCGGCGGTACGGGCACTGGTGCGCTTCCTGTGATTTCGGAAATAGCTCGTGAGGTGGGTGCGCTCACTGTTGCGGTAGTCACAAAGCCATTTTCGTTCGAAGGGCAGCAGCGTATGACGCTTGCTGAAGAAGCATTGGTAGAATTGCAAAGCCGGGCAGATGCTTCAGTTGTAATCCCGAATGACAGGCTTCTGCAGATCATCGATAAAAAAACGAGCTTGCTTGATGCGTTCCGTGTTGTGGATGATGTGCTGCGTCAAGGTGTGCAGGGTATTTCCGATCTTATTACGCATCATGGAATTGTGAACGTAGACTTTGCGGATATTAAAGCAATCATGCAAAATGCAGGGTCTGCTCTGATGGGAATTGGCCGTGCATCAGGAGAAAACCGCGCAGTTGAAGCGGCGCGCGCGGCAATTGATAGTCCAATGTTGGATGTAACGATTGATGGCGCAAAGGGTATTGTATTTAATATTACAGCTGGCCCAGATCTTCGGATGTACGAAGTAGACGCTGCTGCGCGTACTATTACGGAGCATGCGGACCCTAATGCAAAAGTTATTTTTGGTGCAGTTATGGATCCGGATCAAGTAGAAGAGGGTGAAATTAAGATTACGGTTGTAGCTACCGGGTTTGATAAGCCGCAAGGATTAGTGCGGCCAAAAAATAATGCAATATACGTTCCTCAGCAAGCCCCTTTGCAGCCCCTAGAGCCGGTACGGGCACAGCAGCAGCCAATTCGGTCTTCCTACGCTCCGAGCCCCGCACGTTTTAGTAATCAAGAAGAGGAAGATTTGGAAGTGCCAACATTTATTCGCCGAAAAATGCGAGAGCGAAAGCAATCTCACGGCGAAGATACGCTTGAGTAAAACTTCAGACTCCCTGTACGCTGCAGGGGTATGCGAGCCGCTATTGCCATTCTTTGTGCGCTGTGGATTGTTGGGATAGCAATCGGTGTTTTTTGTACATAGGGTATGTTCTCGATCCAGTATTTTGTTGCGGCAGTCATGGTATTACTTCTTGGTATTGTGCTTGGGCATTCTCGCGCAGATATTCCGGCGCTCGTTTGCGATACTGCAACACCCATGCCTGCTACGCTGACTGAGATTCGCGGTATGTATGCAACGCATACACTTTCTGTGTTCAAGAAGGATGATGGATGTTCACTTCTCGTGTACGCTCCGCGAGGCCTTGAACTCATTGATGGGGCGAGAGTGCTTATCGACGGTAAAGTGGAGCGTGTGGCGGATGCATTTACAGGCCTGCCTGGGTATGTGAAATTTCTGCAAGAGGATGGGGTTATGCTCGTTGCACGTAATCCGCAGATAACAGTTGAAAAGCAAGGAGTATCGAAAATTTCTCAGGCTCGAAGAATTTCCATGGGAGCGTTTACGAAACTTTTTGGCGAACCAGACGCAGGGATACTGATTGCAATGATGGTTGGGGATAGGGGAATGATTCCGCGGGAGATTACGGATTCATTTCAAAAAAGCGGAATTACTCATATTTTATCTATATCAGGATTCCATGTTTCTCTGCTTGCTGGAGTGCTTGTTCTGATGTTATGGAAATTGCCTCTGCCTGCATGGGTTCAGTATGCTGTGGTGGGTAGTATGTTGTGGACGTATATTGTGGCGATTGGAGCTCCTCCTGCGGCTATCAGGGCGGGGATGTTTTGGACGCTTGTGGTGGTTGCATATCGGATGCGTGCCTTAGTCGGCCTTCCTACTATTATTTTACTTACGCTTTGCGCAATTCTTTCGTTTAATCCCGCGCTTGTTCGCTCTATTGGATTCCAGCTTTCTATTGCTGCTGTGGGTGGGCTTGGGGTTGGAATATTTTTCTTTCGTCGTCTGCATATTTCTTCACCGCTTCGTCCGCTTGCGCTTAGCCTTGTGGTATCGTTGGGGGCAACGGGTGCAACATTGCCACTTACTGCACACTATTTTGGGAACGTGTCTCTTATTGGGATTCTTGTGAACATTATTGTTATTCCACTTGTTGCGCTTCTGATGTACGTTGCGCTTGGTGCACTGGTTGTAGTGCTTATATGGAAGCCGCTCGGGATGGCGCTCTCTTTTCTAGTCCATGTACTTATGCAGCTATTACTTACGGTTGCGAGCGCCGGTGCCAGTATTCCATATGGGTCGTTTCAAAATCTTATATTTCCGTTATGGGCCGTG
>MHHP01000027.1:12005-15089 GCA_001817055.1 Candidatus Andersenbacteria bacterium RIFCSPHIGHO2_02_FULL_45_11 | reverse complement strand
TTGGCGCTGCATCCCGCGAAGTCTGTCGCGATGCCGTTCGACCATTGCTTTCACAAGTCCCCCAAGACGAAATCCCGGCGGTGTTGAAGTAGGAAGCGTGATAAAGGCATTACGGATCCTAGGTAGTTTTTATGCTACTCTACTATTTTCCATTGTCATGCTAGAGTAGCTACATGTCTGTGGATATGTTTTCTGTTCGGTAGTATGTTGATGCTTCTTTGGACGTTTCTTGCAGGAGTTTTAGCTAGTATCGTAAGTGGTATGGCTGGTGGAGGTGGAGGGCTTATATCTGCTCCGTTTTTTATTTTAATTGGCTTACCTCCTCAAGTCGCAGTCGCTACTACTAAGTTTGGATCATTGGGCTTAACTCTTGGGTCAATTGCAAAGTTTCGTAAGACAGAATATGTGCGGAAAGATTATGTTATATACCTTTCTGTTTTAAGCGTTGTTGCTGCTTTTATTGGGTCAAATCTTTTACTAGTTACAAACAATGCTTTTATTGAAAAATTGGTTGGAGTGACGATGCTCATTGCTCTTCCTTTTATTTTTATGAAAGATAAAGGATTAGTAAGTTCAAAACCAAAGAACTTTCAAGAAGTTATCGGGTATGTTTCTTATTTCGTAGTTCTTATATTACAAGCAGCTTTTGGAGCAGGGGTCGGTATGTTACTTACGGTTGTCATGATTAACTTACTAGGATTGACAGCCTTAGAATCGAATGCAACTCGCCGTATTCCAGGATTTTTACTCGCCTCCATATCTCTTGGCGTATATATGTTTAGCGGGGCTGTCTATTACAGTTACGGATTAGCAATGTTAGCAGGCATGCTTATTGGTGGATATATAGGAACGCATATTGCGATTAAGAAAGGTAATAAATTTGTGAAAATTATATATGCAATTGTTGTTGCTATTCTTGGTATTAAGTTTGTGATTGGATAGATGGTTATTACGAAACCTTTACAAATAGCATGTCTTGTGTAATAGTGAGAAGTTGATCTTTGAAAATTTAATTACGTCTCAAACGCGAAAGGTCCCATGATGCAGAAGACTACGTTTCAGGATCCTGATCAGCAAGAAGAACTAGATCGTTGGCAATGTAAGGACTTTGGAAGTCGTTATGAAGATGCAAGTACCTTTGTTTCCAATAAGACGATATTTGTCGTCTGTGGATGCGGAAGGAGCGGGACTAGTTTGTTACGAGTGATGCTTGATACGCATTCGTTGCTTGTCTGTGGTCCCGAGTCTCTATTGTTCCTACCGTTGTCGATTAAGCCAGAGGAGTTGTATAAGAAATTTGAAGTACCACTTAAAGATCTACGCTCATGGAAACGTCGATGTGCCTCAAGGGCTGAATTTGCTTTGCATTTTCAAGAAGCATACTTGGCACTGCGAGAACGGAATATCTGGGGAGATAAAACGTCCCGTAATATTCATCGGCTTGAACAGATCTGGCAGCATTTCCCGAACGCCAAAATAATTCACGTTGTGCGTGATCCTCGAGATGTGGTGCGATCGCTAAAAACCCATCGCAAACGTAAAGTAGTTGATGGACAGATCGTGCCAACTGGATGGATTCAACCATTAGATGATTGCATTGGTCGATGGTTGCGAGCTATGGATGATGCTCTTCATTTCAGAGGCAACTCTAATTACATGGAGATGAAATATGAGGATTTAGTGCTCGACACCATTTCAACACTTACTCGAGTATGTCGCCATGTAGGCGTTCATTTTGAGGAGCAGATGTTGGAATTTCACACGGTAACCAGTCGGTCACGAGATGCTCGTTTGTTTCCACAAAACATTGAAGCAACTCAACCGATTTCCACTGCCTCGATCGGTAAGTGGAAGGAAGAGTTAATGGTCGAGGAGGTAGAAGAAGTTGTGCGGCGTACGCATGATTATGCAATTAAACTTGGCTATACGCTTTGAAAAGGGAAATTCCTATGGCAAACATTATTCTTATTGATAAGAGTCGTGTTGCAAGCATTATTGATGGCAACATGGCACTTGTTAAGCAGAGCGTTCTTAATGCTTTGCGAATCCATTACGAGCAGGCATACGTTCAGCCGTCAAAAGTCTACTTGCAAGATAGCCCTCATGCGCACAAGGCTGATCGGATCATCGCTATGCCGGTGCATGTCAAAAGCCACGCGTTGGTGTCTGGTATTAAATGGATTGGAAGCAAACACACGAATCCACAGCATGGTCTCAATCGTGCAAGTGCGCTAATTGTGTTGAACGATCCGGGGACTAATGTTCCTATTGCCGTGTTGGACGGAGCATTGATTAGTGCTATGCGCACCACGGCTATATCGCTCATTGCAATTGAACGTTTGCGAACGGAGTTTCGCACTGTTGCGATTCTTGGGATGGGTCGGCTTGGTCGAATGCATACGAATATCTTCGCATCTGAATATCCTTCAGTGCAAGAGATTCGTTGCTTTAGCCAGCATGCGCCATTTGAAGATCTGGCTCGTCAGTTTCCGCAAGTCATGAAATGCGATACGTTCGAAGATGCGCTGAAGGGGGCGGATGTGGTAATCACTACAACTACTGCTAACAGCTCCTATATCGAGCCGCACTATGTGCCTGGTGATCAGTTACTCATTAACTTGTCGCTCATGGATTTCACGATACCGGTTTTTACGGGTTCGGACATCGTCGTGGATGATTGGCGCCAATGTCGCAAGGCGGAGAAGGTTCTTAAAAGTGCCATTGACCAAGGGCTTGTGTTGCAAGCGGATACGCATGAACTCTCCAATATTCTGTTTGGGCCCATGAAGCACAAGCATTTTCCTGGCAGAACAATTGTTAATCCGCTAGGAATGGCTCTCGAAGACATTGTTACTGCGTGGGAAATATACCAGCAGGTAAAGGACGACGCTTCGCTACCCACGTTTGAGATTGAGTAGTAACCACCTCGGAATGCATGATGCAGACCGAGGTATTTTTTATAGACACAACAGCTTTGGCCTTAAGTAGCGAGAAAAATTTCGTGAACAAGTCCAGGGCTTTTTCTTGCCCAATACGGTCGCCAGTACGGCGACCGCCCGCCGTATTGGCGGGCGAAAAACTGTT
>MHHP01000027.1:10319-11997 GCA_001817055.1 Candidatus Andersenbacteria bacterium RIFCSPHIGHO2_02_FULL_45_11 | reverse complement strand
TTGGCGCTGCATCCCGCGAAGTCTGTCGCGATGCCGTTCGACCATTGCTTTCACAAGTCCCCCAAGACGAAATCCCGGCGGTGTTGAAGTAGGAAGTTATCGAAAATCTTTTTCCGTAAGATTTGCTTGGCGCAAAATTGATTTGAATGTTCCTATAGGTACCTGTTTTCGCTCTGCAGGCACGATCGTAGTGAACGGAGGATGGCCGGCCTTGCGCATTTTAATATGACTACCTTTTTGCGAAACAAAGACAAACCCTTTCTTATGCAGGATTTTTACAATATTTTTTGAAGAATAAAGTTTAGGCATTCGCCACCGACAGCTGTACAAGTTCCGGGTTTACGACATCGGTTAGTACAGAGTCAGAAGCATCTTCGAAATACAACTCAAGAGCCTCTTGGAGACTAGAAAGAGCCTCTGTTTTTGTTTTGCCGAAGCTGGAAATATCTACGTTGAGACATTGAGCAACATAAAACTCACCCTCTCTCCAAACAACATTTTTTAATTCTAGTGATTGATTTTTATGCATGCTCATAGTATGTAGCTTTTTTGTAGAGAAAACAAGCGCATAGAGTTGGTCAGCACGAGTGTTTGTAATACTGGATTTTTATGGTATATTGGTGCTATGGAAACAGTTGAACGCAAACTTCATAGCTTTACTGCGGTATTCGAGCCAGCACCAGAAGGTGGCTATGTTGTGTACGTGCCTGCATTGCCAGGGTGCGCTACACAAGGAGAAACATTTGAAGAGGCACAGGCAAATGCAAAAGATGCAATTGAAGGATATTTAAAAGCAATGAATGACCTGAATGAAGATATTACTTTTGAATCAGAATCTACAATAATCTCCAGAATTCCAGCAGCAGTGTAAAATACCATCGATGAGACTGCCTTCCCTCAAGCCTCGAGATGTTGTAAAAGCATTGAAAAGAGCTGGTTTTGAAGAGCAGCGGCAAACAGGCAGCCATCTCATTATGGTTCACCGGACAAAACGGCGGATTATTCCGGTACCGATTCATGCGCGAGAAATGAAGCGAGGATTGCTGACAAGCATTATAAAGCAGGCTGGTCTTACGCAAAAAGAGTTTATAGGCTTTCTTTAGCAAAAGCTAATATATAGCAACAATGACTGGATCGGTAGCAAGCGTAGGAGTTGGCGTCATTATCACAAAAAATGACAAAGTTCTGCTTATAAAGCGTACTGGTTCTCATGGCGTTGGTACGTGGTCATGCCCCGGAGGGCATATTGACTTTGGCGAATCAATCGAACAGTGTGCAATGCGGGAGACTAAAGAGGAAACCGGTCTTGAGATCGAGAATATACGTTTCAAAGCTATGACGAATGATATTTTTACAAGCGAACATAAGCACTATGTTACTATCTGGGTAGCTGGAGAACACAGAGGAGGAATTCAGCAAATTGCATCACACGAAGCTACAGAGCTTAGCTGGTTTGAATGGAATAATTTACCTAAACCATTATTTTTGCCTATGCAAAATTTAGTCGAGGGCAAATATTATCCATTGTCGTCCCAAGTACCCCAAGACGAAATCCCGGCGGTGTTAAAGTAGGGAGCTTGCTCAATATCCGTACACACGTCAGCATGGCTTTTTAGGGCATGCAACACCCTAAAGTTGACAGTATTTAGGGTGTATGATACCCTAAAGGTATGGTATT
>MHHP01000027.1:6161-10283 GCA_001817055.1 Candidatus Andersenbacteria bacterium RIFCSPHIGHO2_02_FULL_45_11 | reverse complement strand
GTGATGATGTATGGTCCGCGTCGTGTCGGAAAAACCACCATGCTTAAGACCTATCTCGCCGAGTTACCAGCGGATGTGGCAAAAAAGTATGATGTGGGTGACGATATTGCCTTACGGCAGCTTTTTGGCAGCCGTGTACGAAAAGACATCCTTGATTACGCTGCTCCGTACGACGTATTGGGTATTGATGAAGCTCAGCAAATACCCAATCTTGGAGAAGCGATAAAAATGATTATTGATGAGTTTCCAGAGAAAAAGATTATTTTAACTGGGTCTTCATCGTTTGATTTGGCGCAATCTGTCGGCGAACCATTGGTGGGGAGGCATTATGCTATGCAATTATACCCACCGGCATGGAAGGAGCTTGCGGGGAGTGATTACGAAAAAAAGCAACATCTCGAAGAGATGCTACTGTATGGTTCATATCCCGAGATCCTGCTCGCAGACACTCTAGACAAGAAGCAGATAAAGCTTAAAGAGTTAACCTCATCATATCTTTTTAAAGATATCTTGTCGTTCGAGCGACTAAAATCACCTGAGCTCCTTTTGAAAATCCTCCAAGCGTTGGCGTGGCAAATTGGCGGGGAAGTATCTCTAAATGAATTAGCAAAAACCGTGGGTGAAAGCGATCATAAAAAAATAGGTCGTTACATAGAGCTGCTCGAAAAATCTTTTGTCATAAAAAAGATTCACGCTCATAGCACCAACCAGCGAAAGGAAATCAAAACGAAAGTAAAATACTTTTTCTACGACCTGGGTGTACGAAATGCCATTATTGGAAATTTTCAAAAACTAGCACTCAGAGAACCGAAAGACATTGGGATGTTGTGGGAGAATTTCGTCTACATTGAGCTCGTAAAAAAAAGCGAGCTTGATCAAAAATACTTTGACGATTTCTATTTTTGGAGAACGAGAGCTGGGCGGGAGGTTGATATCGTTCAAAAAACAGCTGATGGCGACATCGTTGCCTATGAATGCAAATGGTCATTCAAAAAGGTGGTTTTTAGTGATTTTCTGAAGATATATCCAAAAGCAAAAACAGAGGTTGCTTCGCAAGAAAATATCGCAGATATTTTGAGATAGCTTGTTCGTGCTATACTTCCTGTATGGCCGCTGCAGTACGACCGATGTTTTTTAAAAAGAATGTAAACGCTCCAAAAAAGCGCAGAAAGCGTCGTACTATTGCGCAGCATGTACGCGTTATTAAAGATGCGCCGTCGAAGCTGCGCGAACGGGTAACGCAAGAGTTGTACAAGCGAAACGCGGAGCTTGCTGTGCGTAATAAGACGTTGGCGCTGCTGCGGAAACTGGATGAAATATCCCTCTCGTCCGACAAAATAGATGAGATGGCGCAGCAGATTGTGGACGCTATAGCCAGCGAGCTGGGGTACGAGGTAGCCGCAATTTCTCTTGTTGATATAGAAAAAAACCGGCGGCATTGCGTTGCGGTAGGGTCTAGTAACCCGGACCTTGCCCGGACGTTGAAAGGTGTGTGCCCGTTATTGCCAGACATTATCCTCGATGAAACGCCGGATGCCAAGCGTGCCGTTGAAACTGGTATTCAAACATATTCAGATGATTTGTCGGGCGTATTTGCAAAAGGGCTTGTGGAGGCTATTCAAAAAGTAGAAACACAGATGGCAATACCGTTATCGAGCCATAGCATGATGTTGCCACTTCGATTTGGAAACCAAACTTTGGGGCTGTTGTCGCTTTCCACCAGCAGATCATTTAAAGATTCCTCACAATATGAACACGAGTCTTTGTCGGGAATAGTCGGACTTGTTTCGTTGGCGCTGTACAAAGCTAAGATTTACGATGATTTACAAACCACCTCTGCAGAATTGGTAGCCGCAAACCATAAGCTAACCGATCTCGACAAGGCAAAGAGTGAGTTTTTAAGCATCGCAAGCCATCAATTGCGTACTCCGCTTACTGCATTACGCGGATATATATCGATGTTAGTAGAAGGCGACTACGGCCCTTTAAGGGAAGAGCAAAAGCCGATTCTGGATATTCTGAATAAGAGTGCGGTACGACTCATAGACCTTATTAATAATTTATTAGATATTTCTCGTATTGAAAGCGGAAGGTTTGAGCTTAATTTGGAATCGTTAGATGTGGTGCAGATTGCAAAAGAGCTGGTTGGAGACTTGCTCCCAAATGCAATCAATAAGCAATTACAATTGCAATTCCATGACCCTGTTGGTGAGGTGCCTCATGCAGTAGTGGATAGTCAGCGTATTCGCCAGGTGATGTTGAACTTTATCGATAACTCTATTAAATATACCCCCGCTGGAAGAGTGGACGTGTTTGTTCGGCGAGAAGGCGATGAGCTTGTATTCTGCGTACAGGATACTGGAAAAGGTATTACAAAAGAGGAGCTTGAACTTCTCTTTAACAAATTTAGCAGAGTAGGTGGAGCATCTCGTTTTCATACAGAGGGTACTGGGCTGGGGCTATATGTGGCAAAGCAGATCGTAAAAGAACATCACGGTGAAGTGGAAGTAAGCAGTGAGGGAAGAGATAAAGGCAGCACATTTGGGATGCGGCTACCGATTGAAGGGTCTGCAAAAAGCCTGAAGGTTGGAGAAAAGGCTTCGGTGGTTATTAAGGCCGCAGAGGCCCAGGGCAACGGAGGCGATAAATGAACCCGTTGTGGGTTGCAATGGAAGCGCTTGTAGTCGCAAGCATAGTTATTGTTGCAGGCTTTTTTGGTATAAGTAGGCAATTTGCCGATCGAGTTCCGTCGCGTGTGCAAATCGGAACATTTGCGGTAGGGGGGATCCGCATGAGCGATATTCCCGGAGCAGTTGCCGCATATGAACAAGAATTTCTCGCAAATCGCCTTACTGTTCGACTGCGCGACTATGATAGTACGCATACGCTCTCTGAGCTTGGTATACAGCTCAACACAGAACGCGCGGTGAAGGATCTTGTTGGAGTACGGGGGAATGTTCTGCCGCTGAGAAGCGTACGGGTACTGCCGGTGCTCATTATTGCCGACGCAAAGGTGCAGGCACTGTTGGAAAATGATTTTGCGTCTGTGATGTCGTTGCCTCAAAACCCCACTCTCAAAATACTTCCCGGCAATATAGTTACCGTTATTGCCGGTGCAGCCGGAGAGCGAATTGATGCGCTTTCATTGAATCGGGACATATCTCACGCAGTAGCCGCGCATGCGTCTACGGGCAAACCTGATCGCGTGCTTGCGACTACAATACGGGCAGTACCAAATGAAGACCCGGCGCGTTTGGAGGGAATGCGAGCGTACGTGCAGGGGCTGCTTTCCTCTGGGTTTGCAGTACGACATGGTGAAAAGCAGTTTCAGCTTACAGCGCAAGATATCGCGAGTATGTTGCGCTTTGGCGAGGGAGTTGGTGTTGATATCGCGTTTGATGAAGAACTGCTCCGGGCATATCTTGCACGTGAAGTTGCCCCAAAAGTTCACACCGATGCAATGAATGCTCGGTTTGAAGTTTCGGATGGGCGTGTATCGCAGTTTGCGCTTCCACAAGATGGTGAAGACGTGGACGTTGAGCAGTCTGTGACCATAATTCAGCAATCCCTTATTACCCGCACGATGTCTGCAGAAATTGCAATCATTCGCAAGCCTCCTGCTATAACAGACGTACAGAGCACAACCGCGCTGGACATAACCTCAATGTTGGCGCGAGGAGAAACAGACTACAAAGGCTCGCCAAAAAATCGTGTCCATAATATTGCAACAGGTACGGCGAAGTATCATGGGCTTCTGATACCTCCGGGCAAAGAGTTTTCATTCAACGAATTTTTGGGTCCGGTTACTGAAGATGCCGGATTTAAACCGGAACTGGTTATTAAGAATAACGTGACAACTGCGGAATTTGGCGGGGGGCTATGCCAGGTTTCCACAACGCTCTTTCGTGCTGCCGTATTGTCTGGAATGGAAATTACATCGCGACGTAATCATTCCTATGCAGTACGGTATTATGGTACGCCCGGATTTGACGCTACTATCTATCCGCCGTATACTGATTTTCGTTTCCTCAACAACACGCCCGGCTATATCTTGATCCAAGCAAAAATAGCTGGAACTCGTCTTTCCTTTGAATTATGGGGGACTGATGATGGCAGGGAAGT
>MHHP01000027.1:0-5964 GCA_001817055.1 Candidatus Andersenbacteria bacterium RIFCSPHIGHO2_02_FULL_45_11 | reverse complement strand
GCCGCCTAAAAAAGTCCGCAGAGAGTTATCTGCTGGTGGTGTTGTAGTGCGGCAAGAGCGCGGCGGTTGGTTTGTGGCGCTATTGAAGACGGAACATCGCAGAGGCCCGGTGTGGGTACTCCCAAAGGGGCATGTGGAGCTGGACCGACAAGAACGAATTGCTGATGCGGCGAAGCGTGAAGCCGAGGAAGAAGCGGGCGTTACGGGCCTCACGGTGCGTGAGCAGCTTGGGATTACTAAGTTTGTGTTTCAGGCGGAAGAAGCATTGGTAAAAAAGACCGTCCACTATTTTCTTATGGTTACAGTAAATGCTCAATTGCAACCTCAGGCGGAAGAGGGGTTTGTAGAAGCAGGATGGTTTCCGATAGGCGTTGCTATTACAATGCTCGAATATGATACAGACCAAGACATTGTTGCCAAAGCACAAGCAATCTTAGAAGGAAAACCAATGCCGGAAAAAAAGCCCGCGCATCATCCACGCACTAGTCGATCAATCCGAATCCATTCGTAATTAACTGTTCTGGGTGCATGCCCGCAGCTTTGAGCTGATGATGAATAGGGGAAGCGGTGTGAAAAGTAGGAATGGTGTTGAGTTCTAGTACATCAAAGCTATTTCCATCTGCCATCATATCTACAGTAGCAATGCCGCTGCATCCTAATGAAGTGTACACATCCCGTGCAATTTCTTGCGCTTGTTCAATGATATTTTTATCGGATTCATGAACAGAGTGAAAATGAGCACCATTATCCCGTTGTTTGCTATGGTAATCGTAGAACGATGCGCCTTTAGGCGTAACAATAGTTGGGGGGAGTGTGTGCAATATATTTTTTGAATCGGAAAACACAGTAATGGTAAGTTCCATGCCAGGCAATGCTTCTTGTATGACAATATCTTGAGGGTTTCTTATGAGCTCACGAAGTGCCTGAGCAATATCTTTTTCAGATTGCACATGCATAATGCCGTGGCTCCCGGCCCCTGCTGCGGGTTTTATAAAAAAAGGCGGCACGAATTCTCCTCGCAGTTCATTCTCTAATTCTTCTGGTGTAATTGTGTGCGAAATATGTCGTGAATAGGGGGTAGATACAATATCGCGTATTGCATGCGAAAACCGGTGTTTATGCGACGCAGCTTGGCTTGTATGGTATCCGGATCCCGCAACGCGAATGCCCATCATATCTCCCATGGCGTGCATTGCACCATCGTCGCCACCTTTGCCGCGTACGAGAGTGATAATGGAATCTACGGGGCGTGTAAGAAGGCGTTGTATTGCCTGGGCAGGTTCTTGTGGCTGTGTAACCGATGCAAGCATGTTCACAGTGCGCGTAATATCTCCTGTTTTTGGGAGTGACCCAAGTGGTACTCGCCATTTGCCGTCATGCGTGATGTGAACGGGCGTTACGTCATACTGCGAACGAGGAATATATTGGCACGCCCATGTTCCTGATTGCGTAGAAGATGATGCGTGCTCTTCTTTGCCTCCCATGAATACGACAATTCGTGGTCTCATGTATGCAGTATATCACGATAGGGCGGAAGGGGAGAGATTCGAACTCTCGATACCTTTCGGTATACGCGCTTTCCAAGCGCGCGCAATAGACCGCTATGCGACCCTTCCATATATCAGTGATCTCGGGAGGATTCGAACCTCCGGCCCCCGGCTCCGCAAGCCGATGCTCTATCCGCTGAGCTACGAGATCATAGTGCTTACTATGCATTATAAAGAGCCATAATGGCAAGATCTGAACAAAAATGATAAGATTAACGCATGAAGAAAAATAACAAGATTGCCTTATTCGAAGGTAAGCAAATTCGTCGTTACTGGGACGCAAAAAAAGAGTCGTGGTATTTTGCCGTAATGGATGTTGTTGCTGCGCTAACTAACAGTAAGAATCCTCAAGTCTATTGGCGAGTATTGAAGAAACGTCTTATTGAGGAGGGTTCCAATGAAACCGTTACAAAATGTAACGCTTTGAAAATGGTTGCCAATGATGGCAAAATGCGCCTTACGGACGTTGCAGATACAGAAACAATGCTTCGCCTTATTCAATCAATCCCATCGCCAAATGCTGAACCGTTTAAGTTATGGCTTGCAAAGGTTGGGTATGAAAGGATAGAAGAAACAGAAGATCCCGAGCTTGCCTTTAATCGGGCGATGAAAACATACCTACAGAAAGGCTATTCAAAAGAATGGATAAATCAACGGTTAAAAAGTATAGAGGTACGCAAAGAATTAACCGACGAATGGCAAGAGCGGGAAATGAAAGAAGGTCTAGAGTATGCGATATTAACAGATGAAATTACGAAGGCGTGGGCGGATAGAAGCGTGAGAGAGTATAAAAAGTTTAAGGGGATAAAAAAAGAAAACTTGAGAGATAATATGACGAATCTCGAGTTAGTATTAAATATGCTTGCCGAAGCTTCAACAACAGAAATATCAAAAAAGAAAAAGCCAAAAGGGCTAGAAAAGAATAAGCAAGTTGCAAGATCAGGGGGGATTGCTGCAAGGAAGGCCAGACTTGAAATAGAAAAACAGACAGGTGAAAGTGTTATAAGTGCGAAAAAAGCAAATGTTTTACGAAAAACAAAGCGAAGATTGCTATTGCCTAGGAAAAGTGGATGATTCTTGAATACGGGCTTCGCTATTTTGTTGTATAGTAAGTGCTATGGCTCGGATAGCGGTGCGCGAACGCACGGACACTAAAATTAAGCGCGTAGAGCGCAGCGTCAAAAAACACGCTCAAGAGGAACCACGATTTCAGCATGAGCTGAAAGAGATGCAAGAAGTGGATGATTTGCGGAAGATTGATGATGACGTGGAAGATATAGCAACTCTCTTGCAGTGGCGCGCACCAGAACATATCCACCAAATACGGAGCCCCAAATGGTTTGCATTGTTTGCAGCAGGTATAACAATAATTGCCGTTGGATTTGGACTGTTCGGAAATTTCATTGCCTCGCTTACAATTGCGATGATTGGCGCATACATGTTCGTAGTAGCGCAGCACAAGCCATCTATTGTTCGGTATCGGCTTATGACGGAAGGCGTTGCTTTAAATACGGCACTTTACCATTACAAGCATTTAGAAGCGTTTAATATTATTTATGAGCCAGGAGACGTAAAGACAGTAATACTTAAAAGCAGCAGGCGATTAGTGCCGCTCATTCATATGGAAATAGGTGATGCAGACCCAGTTGCGATTCGTGAGATTTTAGTGGAATTTGTGCACGAAGATGTACACCTAGAAGAGCCAATCATAGATATCTGGGCTCGAAGATTAGGATTTTAAAAGAAAATCTGCGGAGAGGGAGGGATTCGAACCCTCGGTACCTTGCGGTACACATCTTTAGCAAAGATGTACAATCGGCCACTCTGACACCTCTCCGTACATTGCAGTATTGCTGGATTCTAAGTAGAATGCAAAACATCGCGCTCATAGCTCAGTTGGTAGAGCACCTGACTCTTAATCAGGTTGTCCCAGGTTCGAGCCCTGGTGGGCGCACTAAAGAACGTATGAACACGTATATAGTTCATCATAATATATGAAATATTTGTGGGCAGTAGTCGCTGGCGGGGGACTAATCTTGGCTAGTTTTGGATACTATTTGTACGCCAAGCCAGCGCCAAAAATTATCTCCGGCCTTGTTATTCCGCATCATGATATCGTCGCCGCGCAGCGCGGAGAATTTTTGCAGGAAGCTGCAAAGTACGTGCAGCCCAATACTATAATTTTAGTCTCTCCCAACCATTACGATGTTGGAAAATCCGCAATCCAAACGGTTGATAAGCGGTGGGTATTATCCGATGGAAGTATCGAGACAGATTCACGCGTGATCCAAGAATTAATTGCCAATGGAGTAGGGGATGAGGCTGCAAGTTTTATTGATGAACATGGTGTTCATTTGGTGCTTACAGATGTGCATCGGGCATTCCACAAAGCGAACCTTATACCTCTTATTATCAAGTCAACGGCAACACGAGAAGATGTTAACAACCTTACGAAAACATTGGGTAAAGTCTGCAGTGATTGCCTTATAGTTGCATCGGTAGACTTTTCACATTATCAACCGGCATTACTTGCAGATTTACACGAGGGCATACGTTCTTGCATCGCAATGGACGCGTCGAAATGGCGGGGTTATCTCGCGTTTTTGAGAAGATTGGCGAGCGTGCATTTTGGGGAGTTGATGCCGGTATTATAAATCTGGAAGGGCCGATAAGTCGCACGTCGATACCCGACGACTACGCATCTAAAAATCTAATTTTTAACTTCCCGCCACAAGCAATAGAAGCTCTGAAATTCTTGCGGGTAAACGCAGTAAGTCTGGCGAATAACCATACGGCAAATCAGGGCAAGCAGGGCCTCGCAGATACAAGAAATTTACTGGAAGAAGCAGGTATAAAATCTATTGGCGGACCAGGAGATCGGGACATTCCGAAGGTCGGAATCTTTACGGGCCAGGATATGAATTTGATCGTTATTGGTGTGCATACGCTATACGGTCCGCCGGATATTTCCGACGTGATTCGCCAGTATAAACAGGATCCGGAAAACAGGATCCTGGTGTTCCCGCATTGGGGAACAGAATACAAACGAACACATAATGTGTACCAAGAAGAGATGGCACACGCATGGATTGATTCTGGGGCAGACCTAGTAATTGGGGCCCACCCGCATGTAGTACAAGATGTCGAAGTATATAAAAATAAGCCAATCATCTATTCTTTAGGTAATTTTGTATTTGACCAGAACTTTTCAAAAGAAACGCAGGAAGGACTACTTATAGCAGGTGAGTTTGATAGCAAGGGTCTTATGCTCTTTGGATTGCCGATTCAAGCCATTAAGTACCAGCCCACACTTATGAAAGGGGCGAAAAAACAGGAAGTATTACGAGATCTTTACAAACCACTTGAAAAATACATCGAGCATACGCCGCTGGGTGAGCGCCTCTATTTCCCCCTCTAAAAGAAAAACCCTCGGCACCGAAGTGTCGAGGGGGTAAGGTTCAAGTCGATTGACATTAGAATTGTTTAGCAGACCAATCAAGCGTTTCGCCTGCCATAAACGGAACTACGCCGTTAATTTCCGTCGGGACAGTCCATGGTTCTTTCGAGAGTTGCATCTTGGGTTGCTGCAGGCCTGCAGGTAAAGTCCAAAATTCATCAATACGATAAAACGCTTTCGCAGAATCGTAGACAAACTTTTGCAGACGATCAAGCGCGTAGAATGTGTCGAAGATTGCCGCCAAAAGTGGCAAAGCTACTGGCGCCGTAAACACTCCCGCGCAACAATCGCTACACTCCTTTTTCTCTTTCAAGTGCGGCGCGCTGTCGGACCCAAAGAAAAACTTTGGGCAGCCGCTGATTGCAGCCTGGATAAGCACATCGCGATCTGCTTTCCACTGAGCAACCGGCTTGCAGAAATGATGCGGCTGCATGCGGTCTGCTCCTACATCATCGTGCGTTAGCATGAGGTGGTGAACGGTAATGGTTGCAGCAACGGTATCGGGTAGATCAAGAACGGCATCCACTGCAGCTGCGGTCGTAATATGCTCCATTACAATCCGGAGCTTGGGAAACGTTTTGGCAACAAAGCGCAATGTCCGCAGAAATTCTCGTTCCCGATTCATACCTTCAATGTGCTTACCGGGCATTTCTCCATGAAAACATAGTGCGATCCCAAGTTCTTCCATGGCATGGAACACGGGTGATAGCGCGAAGAAATCTTCAACGCCGTCATCAGCATTTGTCGTGACGTTTTTGGGGTACACTTTGCCGGCGATTGCTCCTCGTTGTTTCAACTCGGGGAGCATGGCAGGGCTGGTATCGGGAAGAATCTTGAACGTCATTAGAGGAGTGAAATGCACAGCTTGGCAAGCATGTAGTGGTACATTAACCTTCCAAGTGCATAAAACATAAGACACCTTGAGCGGTACGATAGGGATAGCTGAAAACTAATCCTTAA
>MHHP01000026.1:18158-18256 GCA_001817055.1 Candidatus Andersenbacteria bacterium RIFCSPHIGHO2_02_FULL_45_11 | reverse complement strand
CAGCAGTATGAGCTTGTGCCTGGACTAAACGACACAGTACTTGGTTTTAAGTTTGTGATTTTACTTGTTGCGTCCACAAGGCGAGCGGATACGCTTAC
>MHHP01000026.1:16877-18118 GCA_001817055.1 Candidatus Andersenbacteria bacterium RIFCSPHIGHO2_02_FULL_45_11 | reverse complement strand
ATCGGCTCACCAACTGTGTAATCTGCCTTTTGTTTGATGGGGGGATTTTTTTGTGTCGCAAACGATGCGCGCACGGGCGTGCCGAGGCGTAGATCAGTAAATAATGGCTGTTTACCCCGAGCGGAGTCGAGGGGCTTTTCTTGCGCAGCTTCCTGTTGATTGGGAAGCAGTGTTGCAAACCAAATGCCGCCTACAAATAAAACTATAACGATAATCGCAATAATTACGATCTTCTGATTCATGTGGATAATTGTAGCATAAATAAAAACCGGGACGGTGTAATACCGTTCCGGTGTATAGTCTCGTTGCATATTGCAGATTACGTGACAGTTAGCTCTGGGAGTCTGAAGTCACCATACGGAGCAAGTAGTTTGGCGATTTTTTCGGCATCCCTGGCAAATTTTTGAGGAACGACAACGATCGGTGTTCCCAGTTCCTCGATCGGAAAGTTGGAGCCGTTTAGTCGCAACGAGCTGTGGGTTGTGTATTCATCTTGCGTGATGATAATCAGGGCATCTTGCTCTTGTGTGGGAATAATTCCGTACGTCATTGGATTTTGTGCTGATAAGAGGCGTTGCATAGATAGGTGCCCCCCGCCATCAATCAGATCCAATGTTTTAACTGGAACACCCTGACTCCAAATGAATTCGCGGGTCTGATGCGAATTTAGGAAATGAGATGAAACAAGAAGCAAGCGAATACGGGCCATGGCGGGTACTCCTTTCGAGTTTTCTAAAAGTGAAGGAACGGGAATTTCGAGACTAGAACATTGTAGCCAGACATGGATCTCGGGTCAAGCCTGCCTGGCCGGTAGGCAGGCCTGGGATGACACAATGATATTATTTTCGTTTTAAGACTTTTTGTACGGCAGCCATGATGGCCGGAGTATCCATGTGGTATTTTTTAAGGAGTTCTTCAGGTGTTCCGGATTCTCCAAAGCTATTGTGCATGCCAATAAATTCCATCGGCACTGGATATGAGGTGGCAACTACTTCTGCAATGGCGCTCCCTATTCCGCCTGCAACCTGGTGTTCTTCTACTGTTACAATCGCCTTGCAATCCCGTGCAGCCTTCTCAATTATTTCCGTGTCTATTGGTTTTACAGAAGGTAGATTAATGACGCGGCACGATATTCCCTTTTCTATCAGACCATGAGCTGCAACAAGCGCGCTGTGGATGATCGGCCCAGCGCCAATAATGGCGACATCTGTTCCATCTCGGAACATAATGCCTTTTCCGAT
>MHHP01000026.1:6331-16862 GCA_001817055.1 Candidatus Andersenbacteria bacterium RIFCSPHIGHO2_02_FULL_45_11 | reverse complement strand
GTACGCGAGTGAGTGCAATATCTTCGAGCGCTTGGTGAGTGGCGCCATCTGGCCCAACGGAAATTCCGGCATGCGCTCCGATCAGTTTAATGTTTGCATTGTTGTAGCATCCAGAAATTCGGATTTGGTCCCATGTTCTGCCCGGAGAAAATACGGCGTATGTTGCTGTAAATGGAATTTTACCATTTAGTGCTAACCCCACTGCTACGGCAGTCATGTTTTGCTCTGCTACGCCCATCTCAATAAAGCGCTCGGGAAATTCGCGTTGGAATAGATTACTTCGCGTGGATTCTGTAAGGTCTGCGCATAATACGACAATCCGCTCATCTTTTTCTCCTAATTCAACAACAGCCCGGCCGTATCCATCGCGCGTTGCAGTAGTATGGATATCGTGCCGAAGTGTACTTGGTGACAAGTGTGCTGTTTTCATGAAGTTACTCATAAATCAGATGGCGATATCTTGCTATCTAAGCTGCGAAGCTGACGCAATGCGGTGGCAGCCTGCTGCCTGTTGGGTGGAATACCATGCCATTCGTATCGGTATTCCATAAAATCAACGCCTTTGCCCGCAATCGTGTGGGCAATAATACAGACGGGATGTTCGACAATTGCCTTTGCCTCGTTGCATGCGGCAATGATCTGCTCCATATTGTGGCCGTCGATTTCAATCACATGCCATCCAAATGCTTCGTACTTTTCTCGCAAGTTTTCTTTCCGCATGATTGATTCTGTGGGGCCATCTATCTGAATATTATTGCGATCAATGATTGCAGTGAGATGCGAGAGTCCATAATGCCCGGCAAACGAAGCAGCTTCCCATGTTGAGCCTTCGTCGTGTTCCCCATCGGATAGTACTGCATATGTTTGATACGTTTTACCATCAATCTTTCCGGCATACGCAGCTCCACAGGCAATTCCTAAGCCTTGGCCTAAACTTGCGGCCGAGCTTTCGACACCGGGCGTGGTGAGGCGGTCTAGATGACCTTGCAGCCGCGTCCCGAGTTTGCGCAATGTTGCAAGCTGGGCAACAGGAAAAAATCCTGCGCGTGCAAGCGTTGCGTACCATACAGGTGCTGTATGCCCGCAAGAGATGTGTATGCGGTCGCGATCTGGGTCATTCTTCTTTTTTGGGTTTATGTTTGCGACATTGAAATATAGCGCCGTTGCAATGTCTGCCAAATCAAGAGGACCTGCGCTGTGGCCAGAACCCGCCTCAACCAGCATGCTGATAATATCTTTGCGGATGGCATTGGCCATTCGCTGAAGTTCCCCCACATCCTCCATGTGCATCTTGTAAGTATACTACGGCTCACCTGCACGTGCGAGAAGTTCCAGCTGCTTGATGTTTTCTCCTGGATCTCCTTGTTCGAAAATCGCGGTATTCGCGCAGAACACACTTGCGCCTACAGATGCATATTCGCCAATAGTTTGCTTGCTTACGTGCCCGTCTACGGCAATGGGTATATGGGGATACGTGGAATGGAACGTCGCTATTTTCGGAATTACTAAGGGGTTGAGTGGTTGATTTGCTCTGCCTGGGTTATACCCCATAAATAAAATATATTGAATAATAGGAAGATACTCTGTAAGACGCTCTGTTGGCGTATCTGGGTTAATTGCCAGGCCCATCTCAGAGCTGGTGTATTCCCCCACCGTGTTATATACAAACGGCAAATCGCTTGTTCCTAAAAAAGACTCAATATGAAATACACAACGTGCAGGGTTAAGTTCAATGATGTCGTCTACGTAATCCGCGGGATTATGGACCATCATGTGTAGTTCAATCTTATCGTGCATTGGCAGTTTTTTTAAGCGAGGCAAGTCTATAAACGTTCCATCTCCTGCAAAAATTCCATCTGTTACATCAATCTGAATGTGCTCTGCATGATGCACTACACGATTCCAATCTTCTTCGATATTTTCGAACGTTTTGCGTAAAATCGCCGGGACAATTTCGACGTCTCTCCCCCTGCCCGAGGGGGAGCTGGAGGGGGTGGGAGCTTTCATATCGTTTCTATTTTTCCAATTCTCCTCAGATGCCGCTCCTCCCCGGAAAATGGCGTTTCAAGAAACACAGTAATAATTTTTTTCGCACCTGCCTGTCCGGTAGGCAGGTCTTCAAGAGATATATAGTCAGCGCCAAGTGCAAGGATATTGATGTCATCATCGTTGCGCGCAGCTTTTGCAATATTTACATCATGTATCAATGCTGCCCGAATTCCTTTCACTTTATTAGCCGCAACGGCAACTCCCGTACCGGATCCGCACAGCACAATGCCACGAGATTCGGTGTCATCAGCAACTTCTTTCGCAACAGCTTGCGCGTATTCTGGATAGTCGTCATTAGCTGCAATTTCAAGTGCGCCCATATCATGAATATCGTGCCCTTGTTCGCGTAGCCACGCCACAAGCCCTTCCTTCATTGCGTATCCCCGATGATCTGCTCCGATGTAGATGGTCATGCAGTAATTATACGCGAGGATGGTTTTAAAGACTTGACATATCGCAATACTATATGCTAAAAGGATTATAGATTGCTCTCTTCAAAAACTCAAAATCCATAGCAAGGAGAAAAAACCGTGGCTCAAAAAGAAACCGAACTTAGAGGTTGTATTGGTTGTGGTCGCGATACGAAAGCAAAAGATCAAATCTGTATCAAATGTCGAGTTGGCGGCGATCAGGGCCCCACTCGATTTGCAAGTAGTGAGTACAAAGATCGGAGTTATCGATCGTCTCAGTTATTAGGTGGCACACCAATAGTTGAAGATGACGAGGATTTGGACTGCGACAGAAGGTCCGATCGTGAGTATCACGGAGGATCGGTTCGTGATGACATTTGATGTGCGCCGATTCCCAAGTCATTTTTCAAAAGACCTAGCGAAATTTCGCTAGGTCTTTCTCTTTGCAAATTATTTTACCTTCGACTTTTTAGTTTTGTTAGCAATCCATCTTTGCAAGCATTCCAATGACGAAAAATTGAGCGTGCCTTTTATGGTTGAGTTTTTATCCATAGAAAAACCATAGCCTTGGTCCAGGTTAAACCAACCCCCCGACTTACGACCTATAGCTAGTTTTTTGCATCCGCAATCACATGTAGTAATCTTTTTCTCACTCATACGAAAATTATATCACGAAAAATGTTAAACCTCCTTGCAAAAAGGCTGTTTTTCAGTACTCTGCATTAATACTCCCGGGTCGTCTAACGGCAGGACAGCAGACTCTGAATCTGCTAATTTTGGTTCGAATCCAAACCCGGGAACAAAGGATATGCAAAAATAAAAAAAGCCCTGGCCAATGTGGCAGCAGGGCGATCGGGATACTGGGCGTTCTCTTTTTTTCAAACTTCGACAAGTTCTGGATTGGGGACTAGCTCCTTCAGGCAGACGGAGCAAAGTCCATCGCGATGTGAGCACTTTGTGCAAATCTGTCTGTTGCCGGCAACTCGACCATTTTCTCCGTCGGCACAAGTACTAGATTCAATATTCGGACAGACTCGTTCGATTCCGGTCATGGAAACTACGCCGGGGCTCTTCGTGCGCGCGTGTTTGCATGCAGCGTGTACTGGCATGTTTGAAACTCCAATTTTCGTGTTTGAAAATAACGAAGCTTATCCTCCCGTTTGGACAAGCGCGATTACTATAGTACTTTTGTGCGAAAAATCAATAGCTGAAAATTTTATGGTATAGTGTGCAGATGGATTCGGCGTTCGTTGAATTTCGTCACGTATATGCCGGGTACTCGCCTGCTAAAGGCATGAGTGCCTTATTTTCTTCGAAACAATCTGATTCGAATATGGTATTGAATGACGTGAGCTTATCGTTGCACGCAAAAGACCACATTGTTCTGTTTGGTCCAAGTGCATCTGGAAAATCTACGCTTCTACGCCTTATGTGTGGCGCACATATTCCCCATGAAGGGACTATTATTGTAAACGGAAAAAAACCAGAAGCTAATCCTAGTGCAAAACTCGGATATGTATCTGCGGAGCATGCAGGCAAGAGCAGCTGTTCTACCAGCGAACGGGTACGAAAAGAACTAGGGCGTGCCGTAAGCTCTGATGCGCCCGTGATTTTGCTAGACGATGTTGCCGATGTTCTTGGTGCAGGTGAGATAAAAAAACTGTCAGCAACCGTGTTTGCAGGCAGATGCGCTATCATTGCAACGCGAAATGTTGATATTGCAGAGCGACTTGAATTGCCGATTTATTTATTGCATAAGTCCTCCCTTGCACATACTGGAACTCGCGAATCTATTGCGCACGATACGGGCGTTGCGCGTATCGTTGATGCATGGGTGGAAGGTTTGCGGTATGATTTGCTACGAAAACTTCGTGCGCACCCAGGGGTGTTGGAAGTGAGACTATTGCCAACAGACCAGTTTGACGGCAACCGGATCCGGATTACGCTGCGCAATTCTCGCTACCTACCTAGTCTATATGATGTTGTAAGCCAAGCATCGCTGGTGCGTATTGAAGAACTCCCACCATCTCTTTCGGATATTTTAGCAACGCTATCGTAGGTATCGTCGTACGGCGATGTAGCTGCTGACAACGGCAAGGAGGACGGCTGCACCAAACTGGATGCCGATTGCTTGTAGCCAATGATCTACAAAATATTGATAGATGTCGAAGTTTGCATTTTGCCCTGCAAAGAAGAATTGGTTGATTTGCGGCGCCATAGTGTGTAGGGAGAAATAGAGAATACTGGTGCTGAGGATAACGCTCATCACCGCAACGAGTACTGATTCTACCAAGAATGGCCCTTGAATATACCAGCGCGATGCGCCGACTAGTCGCATAATATCAATCTCTTCTCGGAAGCTGTAGATTGCGAGGCGGATCGTGTTGAACATGATAAGGATAACCAGGAGTGAGAATGTGGCGGTGATAATAAGACCGGCATTTTTGACTACGTCCATAATACGGATCATTTTCTCGATAACTGCCTTGGAATTTTGGAAGTTTACTTTATCGATGAAAGCAGCGTATTTTTCAGACTGTAGTGATGAGTTAATTGTTTCGTAGAACCGGGGGTCTTTCGCAATAATAAACATACTCGATGGCAATGGATTTACTTCTAGCTCCCGCAGAGCTTCTTCGATGTATGGATCATCCGCATGGCGACGACGGAAATCTTCGCGAGCCTGGTCGGCGGTTATAAGCCGCGTGCTTTCTACGTCAGACCGCAGTTCAATGTCCTTCTTTATGGTTTGTATCTGGGCGGGTGTGGTTTTATCTTTGAAAATAACAGCGATATCAACTTTTTGTTCTATGGTTGATAGTACATGTACTCCTAGCACATTTACTGCGTATAGAAATGAGATAGTAAGCAGCGTTAACGTCATTATCACGGTGGTTGCAATAGACAGCCACACGTTCCGGCGGAAATTTCGGAGCGCATTACGCAGTACTCGTGCAAAAGAAATCCCAATCATAGCTTATATGTTCCGGCCTCTTGGTCTGAAACTACTTTTCCTTGGTTTAATGTAACTACGCGCTTTTTGAGCGCATTCACAATATCGTCGTTGTGGGTTGCAAGCAGTACGGTAGTTCCTAGTTTATTTATCTTCATGAGTAATTGAACAATATCCCAAGAGTTTAATGCATCCAAATTTCCTGTAGGTTCATCTGCTAATAATATCTGTGGCTTGTATGCGAGGGCCCTTGCAATAGAAATGCGTTGCCTCTCCCCGCCAGACATTTCGTTCGGATACGTATCTGATTTATCGAGTAAGTTTACAAGCTTTAAAATTTGCGGAACAGCTTTTCGAATATCTTTAGGAAGTGCTCCGCCTACCTCCATGGCAAATGCAACGTTTTCAAACGCCGTACGTTTGGGGAGTAGTTTGAAGTCTTGGAACACAACACCAATCTGCCGTCGCAAATACGGCACCTGCCAGTTCTTGATCTTTGTAATATCCCACCCGTCGATCACGATATTTCCTTGGGTTGGCTTTTCTTCTGCGGAAAGGAGCTTTAAAAGCGTAGACTTTCCCGCGCCGCTTTGCCCTACAATAGACACAAAATCTCCAGTCGGAATCTTGAGCGATACCCCATGCAGAGCCGGAGTTTGGTCAACGTATTGCTTGGAAACTTTCGTAAAGGTGATCATTGGGAATTATTGTACCACAAACGCATCCAGGTCCCCGTCCAATATTCCTTGTGCGTTTCTATCCTCCACATTCGTCCGGTGGTCTTTAACCAGCGTATACGGATGTAATACGTACGATCGGATTTGGCTTCCAAATGCTGCTTCTTGGAATTTTCCTCGCAAGTCTTTGACCTTCTGTACGTGCTGCTCTTCTAATAACAGCTGTATCCTCGATGCAAGCATCGACATTGCCGCCTCCTTATTCTGCGCTTGTGAGCGTTGTGATTGGGATGTGGTAACAAGCCCCGTCGGGATATGGCGAATCCTTACCGCCGAACTTGTCTTATTTACATGCTGCCCCCCTGCTCCGCTTGCCCTATATGTATCAATTTCTAAATCTTTCGGATCTATCTCGGGAAGCTGCGTCTCTTTTAACTGGGGCATTATTTCAACTCGTGCAAATGATGTTTGGCGCTTTGCGTCTGCGTTGAATGGAGAAAGCCGCACTAAGCGATGTACGCCATGCTCACTCTTGAGGATTCCATATGCATATGGTCCTTGCACGCTAAAAGATAACGTATCAATAAGTGATGTCTTCCAGCCTCGGCGTTCGGCAAACCGAAGGTACATGCGCTCGAGCATGCTCGCCCAATCTTGTGCATCTGCTCCGCCAGCTCCGGATTGAATGGTAATGATTGCGTTGCCAGAATCGTACGGACCAGAAAATTTCAAAAGCCGTTCACGCTGTGAAATGGTTTTTTCGAGTTCTTGAAGCTCTCGCGTCACATCCAACACGGCTTGTTCGTCATGCTCGCTTGTTGCCATTTCCTCAAGCTCCTTTTGTTCGGCAATCTTTTGTTCAAGATCTTCTATGAACGAAATATCTTGGGATAGCTCAGAGAGTTCCTGGGTGAGCGTAGCTGCCTGCTCTCGGTTATTCCAAAAGTCTGGCTTGCTTTGCAGTTCTGTTGTTTCCGCAACCCTGGTTTTTTTTACTGCAACGTCAAAGACGGTCGGCCAATTCCTTCAGCCGCCGTATTAATGAGTTAATGATGTCGAGGTTGGAGCCCATGTTTGTTAGTATATCGTATTATCTCTTAATGAGCCCCCTGCGAGAATCGAACTTGCGTCTGTGCGTTACGAATGCACTGCTCTGCCACTGAGCTAAGGAGGCGTAATTGACAGTGTATATGAATAGTGCTATCACGCAAGGAGGTGTGTTCTTTTTATGATCGGAGGTTACTATGGCAAATAGCGAACATGTAGTTGCGGCGCGATTTCTGAACGAGCTTCAAGGGCTTCCGGAAGGAAGCGCATTGCTGGCAGACATGATTGTTGCAGGTCAAAAAGCAATGGAATGCATGAGCAAGAATTGGAAAAAGCAAGAAGATGTTCGAGGGGATGTAGAGTTGGCAAAAGCTCTCGCCCCACTACACGATCTCGTTGAAAGCGCAATGGTGCTTGTGCCAGAACTACGTTCTGAGTGGGCGACGAAGAATGATGTATCAATCGCAATGGAGCTGGATATGATCTACCCACGCCCCAGGCAATCTTGAGCCGGAATGATGGATTAGGGAGCGATGATATATCGCTCCTTCTTTTTATATACCTACAGAAAGGTGATACTATGGAAATATGGAGATCGCAATAAACGGATCTGTATTAAGAAAAACAATCGCCGATCTTTCTTTGAACATAGCTGCCTTTTGGTTCACGGCAGCATTTATAGTACCGATTTTCTCACCTGATTCTGCTGCTCGAGAGATTGCAGCCTTGTTACTCGACCTTTTCCTTGGTACAGTGTTTTTAGGATTATCTTATAATCTGAATCTACCTAACCAAGAGCTATGATTAATCTTATTGATGCCAACACTCAACTTGCTTTGGCCTTCGGTATTGTCTTAATTGCAGGATTACTTTTATACATCGCTTTTGTAAAGAACTCTACACATCCCGACAGAACGAAACGGAAGTAGAGGTATAATCTGTTTATCTAATATTCGCACCTTCATTCCGTAACAGCGCAATTTTCTTTTCCGCTCCCCCGTTATACTCTCCCGGTGTTCCATCTGACTTAATAACCCGATGACACGGTACGCTCGGATTATGATTTTGTTTCATAAGTGACCCTACTGCACGAGCCGCACCAGGGCTTCCTGCTGCTTCAGCCACGTCTGCATAGCTCATTGTGTTGCCGCGTGGAATTGTTTTTACTATTTCAAGAACCCTGTTTGTAAATGAGAGTTGCATATGACGTGGATTCCCTGGTCAAGCCAGGGAATGACAGTTTAGTCCTTCAGTTCTTCTAATTTTACCGATACTGTTTTCTCTTCTCCTTTACTCAAAAGTTTCAAGGATACAGAATCCCCAGGCTTCTTTTTTGATATAGCAGAAGTGAGTGTAGTAGTGCCTTCTAATTTTTTCCCATCTGCTTCCAATATAATATCTCCCTCTACAATACCTGCTTTGTTCGCCGGAGACCCTGGAACAACCGCAAGCTCTTCTGGAGTTTCTCCTCGTACAACGAGTGCTCCATACTCCACGTCTAGCTTATTTGTCTCCTTAATTGTCGGTGTTATTTGAGTGTACCGAACGCCAATATATGCGCGCGTAATTTTCCCATCTTTCTGAACAGATTCTACGGTATTTTTTACTTCGTTCGCAGGAAGCGCAAACCCAACGTTCTGAGAGCCTTGTGCAATCGCAACGTTTACTCCGATAACTCGCCCAGAAAGATTGAGCAGCGGGCCACCTGAATTACCAGGGTATAATGGCAGCATCTGTTTGAATTACTTCGTTGAGCTGCTCTGAGGCTCCTGTAGCATCACCTGCTGTTATAGACCGGGAAAGGCCCGCAACTACTCCCGTTGAAACGGTATTTTTAAACTCTCCAAGTGCATTTCCAATTGCAATTACGCTTTGGCCAACCTGGAGATTGCTAGAATCTGCAAATTGGAGATAAGGCAGATTTTTTACATCAATCTTAATAACCGCAATATCGTTAGCCGGATCGCGTGCTACAAGTTTTGCCTCATGCTTTGTGCCGTCGTTTAAGAACACAGTATACTCTGCACCTTCTTCGGAAACCACGTGCTTATTCGTTACAATAAGGCCATCTTCTGATACTAAAAATCCAGAACCTCCGCCAATTTCTTTCTTCTCTGTTCCATTTTGCCGAAGCTGTGGCGTTTGGAATTGAAACGGTGAGAACAATCCATTTCCAAAAAATTGGCTAAACGGATCTGGATTCCCATTCGAATAGTAGCGTTCGATAACTGGGACATCTTTAGAGATAACAATAGATACAACAGCCGGTTGCACAGTTTTAACTGTTTTTACAACGGCATCTTCATGGCTTGATGATGGAGTGAAGTTGATCGATGAGGCTTCCTGCCTGCCGGCAGGCAGGCGCGGAGCAAGCCGTCCTAGTTTATCTGGGTTGTTCAGAATAATAATTGAGGTTACTGCTCCGGCAAGTGCGCCCACGAGAATGGTTGTGTATAAAGAATGTTGTTGCATAGATAATAATTCTAGCATGCATAGGGAAAAGTGGTATACGCAAGTCTTTTTCTATGGCATAATGACCCCGATGGTAAGTAAGCGATCAAAAGTTTTAATACAACTATCATGTTTTTGGGCGCTTTTCTTTTTTACCCTCCAGGAGGCGGAAGCTCAGTTTCGTCCGGTAGCAGTTCCAAAAATTAGCGTAGATGGGGGCGCGTATAGCTCAAGCATTACCGTTGAACAGGGGAAAGAAGTATTGCTAAGCATAACCGCGGAGGGTAGTACACTTCCGCCAAATAGTACATGTAAAATTGCTCCTGCATCCAATATTTCAACGTGGCGAACCCTTGCTGGTATCGGAGTAGCGTCAGAATCTTTTTATAGTTTAACTACACCGTCTGCTTGCAGATCAAGTCGTGCTTCACCTGTACGCTTTAACGATAATCCCGGGACATACCAATATTGGGCACTGCATATAGCTGACAGTAATGGTAATACGACGCTAGGTAGTGGATTTGTTACTGTCAACATAACGGAACCGTCTAATCGTGCGCCTATTGCGGTTGCCAATGGCAGCGCAGGGGGGTCGGGCTTTAATAATACGATCAAAGTAATCCGAGGGGTAACGGGTACTATATCCTTAAGAGCATCAGCAAGTTCCGACCCCGATGGCTGGACTACTACAGTTGTGGGGGTTTCGAATGGCGGAAAGTGTGAATGGAATACCGATTTTAACACAGGAGCCGCTACCTTTGAAAGGATTATTATGAATCCTTCCAGCCCATCTGGCTGTGATACAGAAACTGGTCCAGTCACCTTTAATCAGTCGCCAGGAATTTACGGAGTGTCCTTGTTCCGTATTACTGATGCGAGCGGAGAACAGTCAACTGCGAATCTTTTTGTGGAGGTTGTTGCTCCTCCAATAAGCGCAACTCCAA
>MHHP01000026.1:868-6310 GCA_001817055.1 Candidatus Andersenbacteria bacterium RIFCSPHIGHO2_02_FULL_45_11 | reverse complement strand
AACATTCTTTGTAAACTGCAACCAACCCCTACTCCAACCCCTACTCCAACGATTATTCCTAAGCGTTCGGCAGCGCCCATCGCTGTTGCGCGCTTTAGTATCAATGGCGCAGCTCCTTCTTCAAGTGTTGTTGTTACGAGGGGCGTGCCCGTCAGGATGGTTCTGGATGCCACCGCAAGTACCGATCCGGATGGTTGGTCAACACCTGGTACCGGAGTTGCAAATGGCGGACGATGTGAGTGGAATACAAACCTCGATCAAAGTTCTCCCACTTCGTTTAAACAGACCATTCCCAACCCCTCCACCCCATCTTCTTGCAATATTGACCTTGGTACACTTACGTTTAACGATACTCCCGGTACATATACATATACCTTATTGCGGATCGTTGATGCCTCTGGCGCGCGTTCTACTGCAAACGCATCGGATACACAGCGCGGATTCTTTGGTCGGTTGTTCTCACTTGTCTTTCCTTCTTTGTACGCACAATCGATCGAGCAGACAGCAATGATTACAATTCTAGATTAGTATGAGCAAACGGCTTACTAGCTTCTCTACTCTTGCGCTCTTGGCTGCATGTGTCGGCATATCTCCTCTGGCTGTGCAAGCACAATCATCTGGAAATGCAACAGTAACAGTAGTTAATGGTCCAACTCCAGCTCCTACAACTTTCCCTGATGATCCCGGTCCACTGTCTGGATGTAATGCAAATACGAATGTAAGTTTTTATTACCAAGATGCAAACGCAGTTCGTGGCGGCAGTGTTCCGTTTCGTATCCTGCTAAACGCCCGTGACTTTGGGAATGTTCTGGGTAATCCCTCGATAAGCCAGGCATATCAACTTTCCAATATTCCAGTAAGTGACGCAACGGTTGAAATAACTCCTCGGGGCATCAATACCTATATTGATGGTTCTATTTATATGGGAAGTGCGGATGTGGTAACTCTCAAATTCGATTTATGGTGTAACGGAGCTGTGGGGTATGACTATCTTACAATCGTAAAAACATACACCTGGACAATTCCGGATGCTGTAAATCCATCTCCAACGCCTATTGGCAGTCCATCCCCATCCCCTACCCCATGCGTTTGGTTTGATCTTTTTTGCACTACCCCAACACCCCAGCCCAGCCCCTGCCCAGAGGGGTTGGTATGTATCACCCCTGAACCCGGCCCAACCGAAACACTCATCATAGATATTTTTGATTTATGGGATGATGTGCCCCCCAGTCCTACAGAAATTGGAAATGCAATTCTCTCCTCTATCTGCAATTTCTTAGGGTGTGACAAAGAGGGTATCCTAAAAGCTATCCAGGGCATGAATCCTATGCTAGCAACAGCGGCAATAGCCGCGGGTATCGCTGCAGCAATTCCCGCACTAATCGCCAATATTCTTCCCCAGCTTTCTCATTTTTTACAATTTTTCGGATCATTCTTCTCGATCCACAAACGAAAAACTCGATGGGGTATTGTTGTTGATAGCGACCTAGGCCGCCCTATCTCTCGCGCTATTGTGCAAGTGTTTGATGCAAAGTTTCATCAGTTAAAAGAAACGCAAATTACCGGATCTGATGGTCAATTTGGGTTCTTACTTCCTCCTGGAAGCTATTATCTCGTTGTGAGTGAATCTGGTTTCCTGTTCCCTGCTCGTAAGAAACCGCCTACCGTGTTGCAAAAAAATGAACGAATATATTTAGGTGAAGAGTTTGAAACTGACGAGCAAGATCCCGATAAGGTGCCCCACTTGGTAGTGCCTATAGACAGAGAAGCAGCAAGCCCTGTTGCCCAGATGATGTTCTGGCGGTTTGCCGAACACGCACTCGCATTATTGGACGGAGTTGGCCTTGGGTTCTTGATTGTGGGAGCGGTAATCAACACGTTCTTTTTGCTCACGATTCCCGGTAGGATGAATATCTTCTTTGAAGTGCTCTACCTTGTGCTCTTTGCCCTCAAGCTCTATATTCTCTTGTCTCATCAAAAAGGGTTAGGAACGGTAGTCGATGGCGCAACGGGAAGTCCGATAGATCTTGCAATTATTCGTCTCTACGACACAAAAACAAATCGTATAGTGCAGACAAGAGTAACGAATGTTCATGGTAAGTTCTTCCTTCTGGTGCCGCGAGGTATGTATACAGCTGCGGTTGCAAAGGCAGGGTATAAAACAATTACAGAGACAAGCCTGAAGATTTCTGGGAATACATCCAAAGCACTCGCACTTGATTTTAAGCTTATTCCGGAAACGTCTGAAGGAACGGGATCTGGAGTAGTTGCCACAGAACCAACTCAAACCCCACCGCAACAACCGCTTGTGCAAAACCCAGCTATTGCGTCGGAATAAGGGTTGATTTTTTAGGCTGCTAGGCGCCAGGCAATAAAGAGAAGCAGAAAAACTATAAGAACTAAGGCACTAGCTATGTTTAGACGTACATTTATATCTGCCCAATCAATTTTTCGTTCACCTTGTGCCATATACTGTCATTATATAGGCAACTAAGAAAAACGCTAGAGATAGTAGGATGTTTGTAAGGAAAAGTCGCTCATTAAATGTTTGGGGCTTTTCTGAAATTGCAGGGACAATGACGGCTGCGCCAAATAAGCCGGCAGAAAAATTCACGAACCAGTCTGCAGCCAGTAGCCAAAAGTCAGAACCAATTTGCATATATGCAATATATCATATTAGGGCGCTTGAAAGTATGAGAGCTCATATGTAAGCTTTAGTCTAGTGCGGGTATGATTCAATGGTAGAATACGACCTTCCCAAGGTTGAGATACGAGTTCGATTCTCGTTACCCGCTCCAGAACAAAACTATTTCGCAACCACTTCGCCTGTTGCCTTGTTCCATTTGTACCCCTTCATAGATAAGAAGATTGATTGTTCTTGTGCGAGGCGCGCATATAGCGCAGAAGGGTTCTTGATGTGCCGTTCTTTCATAAGCGCTTCTTGTTGCAAAAATGGCACAAGCACGAGCCTATCGTATTCTTCAAATGAAGCAAATCCGAGCTTCTGCACAATCTCTGGATCCGTTGCATGCAGAATGTCCGCTCTGTATAGTTCTGCATCCGTAAGCGATACGGAAGACGTTGTTGTCGCATGGGTAATTAAATAGCGACGTACGAGTGTTGTAAGTGTCGCCTGCTCAACTGGTTCATGGCTGTTCGTAGACCGTGCAAATGCATTGTCGTATACACGTTGCGCTGCTATATCTGATTTCCTGATACATCCGTGACTCCCGCATGCAATAGGAATCCCGAACGAAGCATACGCAGCAATGAGCACCGCCACTACTATGGCGAACGCCCCAAGTACTCTGTGATGCGAGTTCATTTAGTGCTCGAATCTACGAAAAACAAATACCACCACCGTAGCGGTATGGATACTACTTTTTGCTCTTGGGTTGCCTTTGTAGTTGCCACCGGTACACCACTGCGTTCTGGAATAAGTACCACTTTTTCGCCTGGTGCTCGGAAGTTTAACTGCTCGCGCGCAAGCCGTTCTTTATAATCCGGGGTACGAAAATATTCGTTCAATTGTTGCAGGGCTACCAGGCTTTTTTCCATATCGCTCACCTCTTGCTCTAGGCGAGAGACTTCTCGTTGAATTTGCCAACGACGATTCGCCTCTTGCGCGAGAGAAAAAAGAATCAGAAGCGCAATTACGCCTGTAATAGCGAGTACAATCTGCGGTCGAAATACAGCCATGTTTATGGAAGCGTTATCGTTCTCTCTTCCCCTTCACGTATCAGCGAAAGTATAAATGGGGGCTTTGCAAGCGCTTGTGCTAGGCTGCTATCCCATGTAATCGCCTTGCCATTGTTGGATGTGAGTATATCCCCTACTTTTATACCCGCAGTGAATGCAGGGCCCTTGGGCGTAATAGTTGCAACCACTGCTCTCATGCCAAATATTCCAGCAGCGTCTTGCACAAGCTTCCACGTAACAATAAATCCAGGTACTGCAAACGGATTTTCGGTAAGCGTGCCTGCAGAAAGTCTGCCAAGCGCAGCAGTAATATCTGGAACGGAAATCATTGCGGATATCTCGCCTATGCGCAGTATGCCTACCAATCTTCCTTCGTCATTAAAAAATGCAGTTCCGGGTTGCGCTGCAGCTCCGGATACAAGTGCAACTTGTTGAATTCCTGGTGCCCCAGCATCATTGGGTGCAGTAATTTCAGATACCGTATGCCGAGACGCTGTGGGGCGCATGGTTACAGTATTGCGAGCAATGCTTATAACCTCTGACCCTGTATTTGCAGCTGATTGTGCGAGTGTAACCGGAGGTAGAATTTGATCCGGAATTCGGAAGAATGTAAGTCCAGATAACGTATCAACCCCTACAGGAGTAAGCGCTGCTATGCTGCCATCATCCAATACTGCCGAGAGCGCAGTGTCCGGGAAAGACTGTGTTGATACTACGACGCCATCATTGGTTAGGGTAATTCCATTTCCTACAGGCTTTATGCCCTTAGTTGTTTGCTCTACTAAGAGCAGGACGGATTTCGCTTGCGTTGCTACAATATCTTCCCCAGTCTTGCTTGGAGATATAGTGACATGTTGAGACACGGGAACTATGGTGCGGTCGCCATTGGGAAGGACTGTGAGGGGCGCAGGCGCAAGGCGATATCCCAAATACCCCCCCGCTATGCCAATAACGAAAAGAAGGAAAAATCCCAAAATTATACTTCCGAGAGAAAGGCGGAGCGTGGTTGATGGGCTTGTGTCTTGCATATGTGTACCTCTATATAATACCACGCCTTATGACCAGCTTGCCGTTAGAAGAAGTAAGATTGTGGCAATACTACCAACAACCCCATACTCTATTGCTAATTTGCGATTTAGGATGCCTTCGTATGCTGCGGTTGTAGTTTGTATAATCCCGTAATACGCCGCAACAATGCATCCACTTTGTACTACGAAGTGAAGGGGCAGGAACTGCAAAAGCCACGTAAGCTCCGATAGTACAAACGCAACAATAAGAGAGATGAGCCCAGCTTCAGCCGTGTTATCCGTAAACCGAAGGAGAGATTGAAACGCCATGAGCGCAATGGCTGGGAAAACGAGGAGCAGAATAATCCACACAGGGGTATAGAGCGTAAAACGCCAGCCAATAATAGGAGCAATGACGGTAGTAAGTACTGCAACGGATATAATAGCATTCCATGTTGGCCATGCCTGCTTTGCGCCATATTTCAGTATGAAGAAAAATGCTACGGCACACATAACGAAATAGATGTGGATAAATGCAGTGAGCGGTAAATATACTGCAAATGCCGCAAATCCAAATGCTGCAAGAGTTGGCAAGATTGTTTGTGTAGGATGGAACTGGTCGCCTTCTTCCGAGCGGATTAATACAATACCAATAACAAGAATTACGAGCAGGATACCAAGGAGTATAAATAACCAATGATGGATAACAAAGAGCAGCTCAAGCCCAATAAATAGG
>MHHP01000026.1:0-833 GCA_001817055.1 Candidatus Andersenbacteria bacterium RIFCSPHIGHO2_02_FULL_45_11 | reverse complement strand
AAGCGTTGCTGCCCAGCGAAGCAATTCGAGCGTACGGGTGTACATATCTTACTGCTGGCGGCTCAAGTAATCCCCTGCTGATAGTGCGGCAGAGCATCCTTGTCCGGCAGCTACAACGATTTGTGCGTCACGAATATTAGTAACGTCCCCCGCCGCAAAGAAGCCGGGCACATTTGTGGCGCCATATCGGTCAGCTTCAATCGCGCCCATTCTATCAAGCTTCACTAAGTCTTTCACGGGCCCGGTGTTTGGGATTGCGCCGATTGCTACGAATATACCACCTACGGCAACCGTATGTTCTGCGCCAGTTTTTACATCTTGGTACGTAAGGCTTTTGACCATTGTTTCCCCTGCAATCTTGGTCGTTTTTGTATTAGTGATAATAGTAACATTCGGATCTTTGTCGAAATTTGCAATCAATACCGGATCTGCGATTAAGCGGTCCGAATCTTGGAGTACGTATATTTTCTTCGCAATTTTCTGGAGCATAATAACGGCTTCAGCCCCTGTGTTCCCTCCACCAACAACGGCAACGTCCATTCCAGAAAACAGTGGTGCATCGCACGTTGCGCAATAGGTAATCCCTAAGTTTTTGTACTCAGCCTCACCGGGTACGTTCAGCATGCGAGGGTGCCTGCCCGCGGTGTAAATAACAGTCTTGCTGGTGTATGTTTTGCCACCCTCTGTTGTTGTAATGAACAGTTTTCTCCCCTTGCCCGAGGGGGAGTTAGAGGGGGTGGGAGATTCTTGCGTAATCGTTAAAACCTTATCTTGCATAATTGTCACCAAGTCTTTGTGATCCCCTAGATGTGCAATTAACTTGTCTGCAAGCG
>MHHP01000025.1:172-10095 GCA_001817055.1 Candidatus Andersenbacteria bacterium RIFCSPHIGHO2_02_FULL_45_11 | reverse complement strand
CCCTTAATCCAAGCGGCTGCTTCACGTTCATATGTGGGAACAGTAAATCCTCCAAGATATGTCACATACCCGGCGCCAAAGATATTTATTGCTATAGCTAGAGATAGTACGAGATATATTCCTCTACGCACTATCGATTTTCCGTCATATACTCGATCCGTATACATCAAGAGGCCAAGAAGAGGGAATAAAAGGATTATGCTTAGGATCTGCCAAGCACGGTCTGGAAGATATGCAATATTGCTCAATCGAGGCGCAATTTCTGCCACAAGGAAAAAGAATGACAGAAGAAGAAGGTGGATGAGAGCCGCGAGCGTTCGGATACGTTGTAGTACAAACGTACGAAACCTCGGGCTAAGTAAAATACTGCCTATATACATCGCAATAATAACAAAAGACAACGTCCCCATATAAAATACGTAATATTTCGCAACTCCAGAAGGGCCCGCCCATCCAACCGAATTTTGGTCTATGTTTACATACTTTGCAGGAAAGCTCCAATTCTGGTTACCTTGCATAAAACGAAGCACCAGTCTTTTACCGAGAAATGCAATGCTGTTTACGATCGTATGTATGTTTACCTTCTCTACCCACGGGATAAGCAGAATCAGTGCTACTAGCGCTTGTATCTTGTGCTGCAACATAAATTTCCAATGTATTATTCCCATGCATAGCATCCATGGAATAATAACCATAAAGAAAAGAGGGTGATATAAACTTCCTATTATTGCACTGGCGCCCACTATATACATAATCGTCTTATCTTTTTTAAGTGCATAGGCAGCACACAGGCCAACTACGAAATACATGTATATGAGCGCCATTAACTGTTGACGCACAATCTCAAATTCAAAAATAACTACAGGAGACGCCAACGCTGCTGCCAAAAATAGATATTGAAACTTTTTGCTCAGATTTTTTCCTGCAAGATATAAGGGCGGAATAGTGAGTAGTGAGAGAAAAGGGAAAATATATTTTGTAATAGTGTAATAGCTAGTCGTTGATAAGTAGTGAAAACTTGTAATGAGAACCGTATAAAGTGGCCTGTCACCGTCATCAATAGAATGCAAACTACCAGTAGCCGTTACTTTATCAAACGCTATAAGCCAAGAATAAGGATCCAGGACCGCCAGAAACGGGTATCTCGAAATATTGTATGCGTGCACAGCAGCAATAAGAATTATTCCAATAGTTACGGGATGAGTAAGTACTGCTTGAATAGTGGATGGGCGAGGAATGGCGGGAATATGAGTATCTTGAATTGTTGGGTACAAAATTAATACTTTATTCCAAGCAAGTGGGATTAGTGTAATAAGAATATAAAGCGTGAGTGGAATCCATGGGTTGATGGGGCCAATGAGTGAATAAATTCCCAAAAGTAAAGCCGGGGTAAGAAATAAAGAAGAAAGAATACTTAGGGTCACAAAGAGCGGCACATCAATTGCTCGTTTTTGTATTTTTTGAATCAAATACATAATGTTCGCGCCCGACAAAAAAAACATGTGAACGCTCGCAAATAGTATGCCAAGTGCTGTAATTCCAACATGATTCGAGCGCAGCCCTATCAGAAACGTTACAAGAAGAGCAACGCTTGCCCACACGTTGGTTCGAATTAATTGTGTATCAAGATTCATTGAATAATAGAGTGAAAATGTTGAAGGTAAGTGTCTATTGCGTTGTCCCAATTAAACTTTTCCCTTACGCTCCGTTGCGCATTGTGCCCCAGGCGCGCTCTTAGGACTGGGTCCTGCAGCAGAGTGTGTATGTTTTTTGTCAAAGAATCAATATCTCCGGGGCGGTACAGGAGGGCACTTATTTCATGCTGCACAATTTCAGATGTCCCTCCCACATCGGTAGCTACCGTAGCCACTCCGCATGCAGCAGCCTCAAGTACAACAGTGGGCAACCCTTCGGCATAGCTCGGATTTACTACAATATCGGATACCTGAAAAAGCCCTAGTACTTCTCCTGGTGTAATTTCATCGATAAACTCCACGCTTCCCTGTAGACCCAGTTGGGACACCTCTTGCTCAATAGTACCTCGCTGATTACCGCTTCCAGCTAATAGTAAAACAGAAGGGATTTGTTTTACTACGCTTTCAAATGCTCGAATAAGATCGGATACACCTTTGCTACCTATGAATCTTCCTGCATATGTAATAATTGCCTTGTCTGCATATTTTTCACGAAGAGCAGAGTTGGGAACAGCGGCATTTAGGGCTGCGTAATCAAATCCTCGATAAATAACAGGGATAGGACGACTATCAAACTGTGAGACAAATGCTTGGGCCGATCGAGACGGGGTAATAGTGAGCGATGTACGAGTAAAGAGAAAAGGGCTCCATACTCTATCGTATAGATATCCAAAGAAACGAACAACCCAATTAGAAGAAACTATATACCCACTACCATGCTCAATATGGAGCCAGGGTACCTTGCTTGCTCGCGAAACAAAATATGCGATAGGTGTTGTAACAAAAAATCTTGTCACAGAAATCACAACATCACATTGATCTTCTTTTGCCTTTTTGTATAATTTCCAAAATGCGAAACTAGTAAACTTTGGAATGGGATAATTATAAATAATTTCCCATGCAGGGAATCGATACGTAGTAATGTTTCCGTGCCGTTCAATACTTTGAGCGGTGGAAGGAATTGCGCTTGTACATACAATAATTGAATGCCCCTCTTTTACTAGACGCTCATGAAGCTCTTCGCTGTATTTTTCAAGCCCTCCTATGTGAGGAGGGTAATATGGACAAAATGCTAGGATTTTCATTTCTTGCGGCCTTGGAATTGATCGAGAGATTCTCTGCGTACTGTTCTTGTTATATCTTGCTCGATTCTTTCAACAACGGAAAGAATTTTAAAAATCATTAAAAATACTAGTAAAAATCCAACAAGAATCACCGCGTTTATATTTCCTTCTAGGCCAATAAGCTTTGCGAGCACGTCGGTAAACTCTGGAAACAGCGCGACCGCGGCCATTCCACCCCATACAACAATCCGGACCAACAGCTTTAGAAGTGATTGTCCGGCACCGCGACTTAGAAACTTCTGAGTTCCGGTGTATATCATGAACAAAGCAATGCCTACTACGACTATCTGATAAAATTGGAGGGTTATCGGTTGCATATGCGTATCTACGATAACGCCTTCCACAGCATTTTGTAAACAGTTCGTATTCCGTTGGAAATGTCTTGCTTGTGAAGCTTGCTGGTTGAGTAGTCTGTGTAGAGCGTTGAGATTGGGGCTTCTACATAAGATAATTTGTGTGCCGCAATAAGCCTGATAATCTCGCTTTCATATTCATACGAATCTGATGTTGTATCGAGTAGAGTACATGCATGGCGAGAGTAGGCCCTGAAGCCCGACTGGCTGTCTTGTACGCGAATGCCCGAATACAGCAGGGTAATTGTATTTGCTATTTTATTGTGGACTATTTTATGGCTTGGCATAGCTCCTTTGCTGATCTGCCTACTTCCTAGCACCACTTCGTATTTGTTTTCCATAATAGGCTGGATAACAGCATGAATATCTTTTGGGCTATGCTGCCCATCACCATCCATAGTAACTACAATATCTGCACCTAGCTGAACAGCAGCCTCTATACCAGTTCTGGTTGCCGCACCTTTGCCTCTATTGATTCTATGTCGAATGACTATCGCACCTGCAGACTGAGCTGCTTGGGAGGTTGTATCGGACGATCCGTCATCTACGACAATGATAGACGTGAAGCCTTCTTTTGCAACATCTTGAACAACCTGTCCAATCAGTTTTTCTTCGTCATATGCAGGAATGACGATATATACAGCTTTCATACAATGGAGGAAATATCTGTAAATGGAAGAAGATTCACAGGAAGAAATACAGATCCCTCGGGGTCTTTTTTTAGGGTCTCTTTTGTAAAGATTATTTTTTTCGTCGTAGTATTTGGATAGCGCACAGTAAAATTCTTCATCGCAATAGGAATATTGCTTTTTGACCTATATTTTACTTCTCCTAAAATAATACTGTCTTCGGCGCTTTCAATAGCAAAATCAATTTCAGCTCCTCCTATTGTTCTATAAAAGTGGATACGGTCTTTTTTAAATTGTTGTAAGAGTTCAATATAGACAAAGTTTTCTATCAGGCGCCCATTTAGGCGGTGATCGCTATCGAATGACTGAGTGAAATAATTACGAATGCCGATATCGAGAGCATACACTTTTGGCATCTTTGTAAGTTCGGATCGGATGTTCCTATAAAATGGCGTTACTATATTGAATACATATGTCCCGATAAGGACGTCCAAATATTTTTCGGCAGTGTTTCTGGATAACGTTGTAGTAGTAGAAATTTCGGATAAGTTAACCAGATTCCCGACTTGATCAGAGAGTATTTTAGCGAGGTTGTTGAATCCGGTAATATTTTCAATTTTAAGAAATCCCGCTATGTCCTTTTCTATATAGGTCTTAATAATCGACTCTAATATAACTTCCTTATCCTTACGTTGCGTGGTGGTTATAACTTCAGGATAGCCTCCAAATGCAAGATATTCTTTAAACCGAAGATCTATTGAATTCGAGTATGTTGCATAAAATAGTTCAAGTTCTTCGAAGTTTGATATTGGGATAATTTTTATATCACTGCTATTTTCGTAGTTAAAAAATTCTCGGAAAGATATTCGCGATATATCGAAATCTATAGATCTACCGGTTAGGAATTCAGTATTCTTTGTAATTTCTAGTGAACTTGAACCGCTAACAATTAGTTGTAACTCTTCTTTGTGAGCGTCGAATATATTTTTTAAAAATAGTCCCGCATTCGGAATGGTTTGAAATTCGTCTATGAATACGTAGGCGAATTTTAATGGAAAGTCATAGTTTCTTTTTAGATATTCCTCAAGAGTTGCTGCTGACTGAAGATATTGGTCATTTTTAGAGTCATCTGCTCGAAGATAGACGATAGAAGCTGTCGTATCATTTTTCTTTACATCTTCGATGACTTGTTGTAATAGAGTAGTTTTTCCGACTTGACGAGCACCTTTTAATATAAGGATTTTCTCTTTCCCCACCCAATGGAGTATTTGAGGTAGTATTTCTCTTTTAATCATAATAATGCGTATATTGATAGTATTTCAATGAAAATCTATCATAGCCTTGATAAAAATTCAATGTTTTTGTCATTACTTTGTTACATAAGCAGTTTCTATGTCACAAAATGGCGATATATATAAGTTGGCTTTCATGAATATCCGATTATCGCTAAAGTCTAGTTTAATAATTATCCCAGATGGAATATAGTATAAACCATGCAAGGGGTATACGTAATGGCTATTTTAGCCATATTTATGAGTTATCCTGCAGTATTTCATTTGCAGGATTCTGTTATTGGCCAAGGTGGCGACCCGTGGCAGGCAATGTGGCGTTTTGAGTATAAGGGGAGTGGGGGAATGCAGGACTTTATCAAAGACTTTACGGGTTCTGGCGATGCGCGCCTCATCAATATGTCTGTATGGCCATGGATGCCATTGCACTACATGTTTGGAGAGCCTGTTGCGTACAATCTGGTATGGCTGATTATTATGGCGCTTTCAGGATATGCGATGGCTTTATTTGTAAAAATTCTGGCAAAGCAAGCCAGTATATTTGCCGCGGCTCCACTCCTTGCTGGCATTGCGTATATGTTTTTACCGTATCGGTCTGCTCATGCGCTCGGCCATTTTGGAGCAATGCAGCTACAATGGATTCCGTTTATATGTGCAGCTGTTCTTGTATATATTCGTAAACCTACCGCACTCAAAGCTATTCTTATCGGATCCTTATTCTCCATACAGGCTTGGACTGAGCATCACTATGCGCTCTGGCTTGGGATCTTCGGATTGGTTGCGGCCGTTGTGTATCGGAAAGAACTGCGATATTTCCTCCCCTCATATGAGGGGAGGCGAGGTGGGGTAGCAGGCGACGAACGCACCCCCTCTCACTCCCCCTTATCCAAGGGGGAGAAATCGCGGACTATATTTTGGCATACCACTCTACTACTCCTCATTCTTATCGTTGGCGTCATAGTCCCTTATATTCCGACTATTAAACTCGCGGCAACAAATAATACCGCCCTGGAGCTTGGGGTGCAACAGACGATTCGTTTTTCTGCTGACTTGTTCTCGTTCATAACACCATCGCCTCAACATCCACTATGGGGAAGGTTTTTTGATTGGTTCTTTGGGCAGTACTTTACGGGAAATAATGCAGAATCCGTTCAGTATCTAGGTATTTCTATCCTGGTAGCAATACTCTTTTTTCATAAACATATTCCGCATAAACAGAAACGGCTCTGGATTGCCACGATCATTGTATTTGGGCTCATTAGCCTAGGGCCTGTATTGCATGTATTCGGCAAAGAAACATCGATACCGCTTCCGTATGCGCTTCTTGCACACCTTCCTGTATTTTCTGCTATTCGAGTAGTTGCACGAGCTGGGGTAATGGTGGGGTTTGCGACATGCGTATTGTTTGGGTGGACACTTGCAACAAACCTGCCTGGCCGGCAGGCAGGTACCCCTCACCCCCGCCCTCTCCCAAAACGGGAGAGGGGAACGGTTCTTGCTATAGGCTTGGTTTTATTACTTGAGTTTTTGTTTGTGCCCTTTCCGATACAGTCTGCAAGGCTGTCTCCTGCATACGACACGTTGAAAAATATCCAAGGCTCGCGAATTATCGAAATCCCCGCAGCCACTAACTACACCGCCGCATCGCGAGCATTATATGCCAGTGCGCTGCATGGCAAAGAAGTGGTTGGAAATATTGCATTGGAGCGTGGAGAATCGAAAGATGCTGATGACCTCATAAAATCTATTCCGGGCGTGAGGCAATTACTGTATGTACGAACAACGGATCTTGAAGAAAAAAGACATGAGTTTTTTGGCCAAGATTTAGCAGAAACACTCCCTGATGCGATGAAATATCTGGACACCTATGCCGTATTAGTGCATACCGATTCTCTTACAGAAAAACAGCACCAAGGAATTTCTTCGGTATTGAACGCTACTGCCGGTATTACAAAGCAATCGTTTAGTGATGCGGATTTGTATACCTTGAATCCGAATACTATATCTTCAGATGGCGTATTCCTAAGTCGTGGCGAAGGCTGGGAGAATGTTGGATATGACCCAAAGAAAAATAGCGTGTTTGCAGAAGTACCAAATAAGGCAACTGTTATAATTTATAATATGAATACATACCCCGTTACGGTTACGCTGGAATATGCGCTAGCTCCTGAATCGACGGGCGAGCTTACGGCAGAAAAAATAATTACTGTTAATCCTGGTAAACGGGAAGTGACGTTTATGCATGCGGGAGAGGGAAAGAGTATTATTCAGAACCCGAAATTTACGGCGATACCCCTCCAGCCTACGCCAAGGCTACGGCCGGCAGGCACCCCACTATGAAAATACTATTAATCAACTTTGAGTATCCGCCACTCGGTGGGGGCGGAGGGGTAGCAACTGCACAAATTGCAAAAGAGTTGGCAGCTCGTCATGAAGTGCATGTATTTACTACTGCATTTCACGAGCTTCCTAGTGAAGAAATTTTACATGGCGTACACATACACCGTATCCAGGTATGGGGTAGAAAAGAACTGCCTACCGCAACAGTTGTTTCGTTGATTACATTTGCCCCGGCAGCACTATGGAATGGGATAGCCCTTATGCGGCAATACAAGTTTGATATTATTCATGCGCAATTTGTAATTCCGTCTGGATTACCCGCTGCGTTGCTCGCAATGATATTTCGCGTACCTTTTGTTCTTACGTTTGTTGGGGGCGATGTATACGACCCATCTAAGGCTATTTCACCTCATCGTATTACTATATTGCGTGCGCTTATTCGATGGATAGCGAGCAGAGCAGATGCTCGTACTGCGATATCGCATGATACAAAAACAAGAACTATTGAACTGCACGGTGTGCAAGAAGATATTACTGTTGTGCCTATTGGGCTGGTTCATCGCACACAAACTAATACATCGAAGATCGATAGTGGAATGCCTGAGGATTCTTTTCTATGTGTATCTATTGGCAGGCTTGTTCCTCGCAAGGGGTACGATATTCTTCTGCAAGCATGGAAAAATATTCCAAATGCGCATCTTGTTATTATGGGTGACGGGCCTCTGAAAGCTGAACTTACAAACATGATTACATCTTTTGGGCTTGCAGATAGAGTGCTACTCACTGGCCATGTTACGGAAGAGCAAAAACAAAAATATCTTTCATGCGCCGATCTTTATGTTTCCGCAGCACAACATGAAGGATTTGGTATTGTATTTTTAGAGGCGATGGATGCCGGCTTACCTATAGTTGCCGCAAATGATGGTGGCCAACGAGATTTCTTGCACCATGGTGAACATGCGCTCTTGGTTGCGCCATATGATCACCGGGCCATTACACGGGCCATTGATGAGCTTATGTCTGATTCTGGTCTGCGGGATAGAATGGGGAAGAAAAATAAAGCAGATGTGCAGCAGTATTATATTGAAAATACTGCGAAACAATTTGAGGATATTCTTATTGATACAAAAAGTGCATATGAACGTCACCATTGAAGCACGTGCTTTGTCTGCTGTAAGCGGCGGAGTGAGGACATATACGTATGAGCTTATAAAGAATTTGCTCGCACTGCATCCTGATGAGCATTTTGAACTTATATACGGATCCGAAAAACCGATCGGGACGTTTGCGAGTGCCCAAGAAATAGTTGTCCCGCTATACTCTGAAGCCCTCTTGCCATTCTGGATGCGTAGTATTGGTAAGCACGTTGCCTCAAGACGACCAAATATAGTTCACTATACAAAGGCTGCGATACCTAGGCAAAAAACCTCGCCTACGGTTGTGACGATCTACGATATTATTCCTATCCTTATGCCAGAAACGCAGTCTCCGCTACGAAGACTGTACTGGCCGCATGCGTTAAGGCACGCAGCAAAAACTGCTGATCATATCATGACAATATCTGAAGGCAGTAAGCGAGATATTATGGAGCATTTTGGAGTTGCTGAAGACAAAATAACAGTGACGCCCCTCGCTGTTGATCTGGAACATTTTCGACCCAAACCACCCACCTCCGCCCATAACGGGGCTACGGCGGGCAAGTATATCTTATTTGTCGGCACACGTGATGCAAGGAAAAACATTGCTTCTCTTATTCGCGCATTTGCGCAGATTGCAGATAAAATTCCTCACAATCTGGTTATAGCGGGAAGGCCTGCAAAAAAGCAGGATGATTCGAAAATAATTGCTGCAGATTTGCATCTAGGAAATCGTATTGAGTTTCGAGAGGATGTATCGTATGCGGAGCTGCCAAAGCTATATTCTCACGCTGATATCTTTGTGTGGCCGTCAAAGTATGAAGGTTGGGGATTTCCACCACAAGAAGCAATGGCATGCGGCACGCCGGTGATTGTAAGTGATGGCACTCCTCTACCTGAGGTGGTAGGGGATGCGGGAGTTATTGTGCCTCTGGATCCCCGGGTCAAGCCTGCCGGCCGGGCAGGCAGGCCCGAGAATGACAACTTTACAGAACATCTCGCACACGAAATGCTGACGCTTATTCAGGATGAGCCTAGAAAAGCCGATCTTATTACACGAGGGCTTGCACGAGTACAGCAGTTTTCTTGGACAGACGTTGCTCGGAAAACATACGACGTGTACAAGAAAGTTGCAATATGAAAAGTGTAGGTATTATCACGAACGCATCCATAGGCTCTGGAGTTGGGTCTCGGGCGTATGAAATTGCAAAGAGGATGCAAGCTCAAGATGAGTTTGCCGTATCTCTCACTAATCTTGCGGAACTGCCCGTAAGGAAACTGCCCGGGTTCTTGGGCTCCAAAAGCGTTGCTTGGATTCGCGTAGCGCGTTCTATTCCGAAATCGGACATCTATGATCT
>MHHP01000025.1:0-147 GCA_001817055.1 Candidatus Andersenbacteria bacterium RIFCSPHIGHO2_02_FULL_45_11 | reverse complement strand
GCCAAGCATCGGCATCCATCTATTGTTACCGTTCATGATCTTATAGAGCTTACAAATCCGCAAGATATCCGTGCATCGCTTTTGAATAGATATTTACTTTCTGGCATTACACACGCTAATCGTATTGTTACTGTATCGGAATATACA
>MHHP01000024.1:1992-8908 GCA_001817055.1 Candidatus Andersenbacteria bacterium RIFCSPHIGHO2_02_FULL_45_11 | reverse complement strand
TTACTCGCAGCACAATGCGTGAAACGCTGCAAGAGTTGCTACCGATTATAGATGTTCCGCTTGCAGATGCGTCGCTGCTCCCTACATACGCCGTGAGTAAGCTCGCGCGCCAATATATGAAAGTGGTACTGGGTGGTGATGGTGCCGACGAGCTCTTGGGCGGATATGGCACGTTTGATGCATACGAGATTGCGAATACATTGTCGTGGATGCCAGGCGGTATTTGGAAGAGCCTGGAATATGCTGTGCAGTATATATTCCCTGTTTCTCATCGGTATTTCTCGTTTGATTTTAAGCTCAAATCGTTTCTGCGTGGTGCACAGTTTGGCAGTCCCGAAAATCTTGAGGTGTGGTTGGGAGCATTTACTTTTGCAGAAGCCGCGTTACTGCTCTCTAAAAGCCCTGGTTCTGCAAAACAGCTTTCAGTAGAGCATCATAAGCACCTGCATTTGTTCGATCAAGCTTCGTTGTTGCATATACAGGGGTATTTATCTAACGATATTTTGGTGAAGTTTGACCGGGCAACTATGGCCGCATCACTTGAAGCTCGTACGCCGTTTTTGGATACTGATTTGGCCGAGTTTGTTCTGCGGCTCCCGGTGGAATATAAGCGGCACAAAAGAATATTGCGTCATGTAATGCAGGGGAGGTTGCCTGCTGATATTATTTCACGTAAGAAGCAGGGCTTTGGAATTCCGGTAGGAAAGTGGTTTATGCAACAAGGTTCCATTGCTCGGCAGATTTTAACGCAAGAGAGAATTTCTGGAGCAAGTGTATTTAATTACTCATTGATTAATGAGCTACTATTGGCGCACGAGAAGGGCGTACAAGATAACCGCAAAAAGATCTATACGCTCATGATGTATCAGCTATGGTACGAATACTGGATTATGGGACGAATAGTATCCCCTCGCCCCGGATGGGGAGAGGGTTAGGGTGAGGGGCATTCGTCGCGCGTTTACTTCCCCTCGCCTTCTCCCCGTCTAGGGAGAAGGAAACGTCTTGTTGTATACTACACATATACTATGCGAAAAATTACACTAATTTTCATTCTATTTTTAGTTGCTCAGCTTGCTTATTTGCATCGTGTGCCAGGCCTGCTCGGTGATGAAGCTTCTGAAGGCGAGAACGTGTATCAATTGTTGCAATCAGAAACATTGCCGATCATTGGGGAACGATCATACATAGGAGTGATTACAGACTATATTCGCGTACCGTTTATATGGGTATTTGGATACTCGGTCTTAGCACTTCGCATTCCGATGTTGATTGCAAGTGTTGGTTTCTTTTTCGTGGCATATGCGTTGCTGCAAAAATATTTTGGCGATCATATTGGTAGCATTACGCTTGTGTTCCTAACTTTTTCTCCCATATATATTGTATATCAGCGATTAGGGTGGGCTATTACACTATTGCCAGTATTCACCGTGTTGTTGGCCTATGCGTTGCAGTCCAATTGGAAATACAAGTGGCTTATTTCAGGATTAGTCGCAGGTATTGGCCTGCAAACGCATCTATTGTTTTTCCCAAGCATGGTGGCAGTAGCTGTTGCAATGCTTTTGGTGTATCTCGTGCATTCCGATGTTAAAAAACGTATGTATGAGTTGCGAAATTTGTGGCAGTCTTTCGTAGGATTTTGGTTTGGATTCGGTTTGCAGTTTGCGATAATGCGATTTATGACAGAAGACCAGGGCGACCCGAGCAAAACAACGCAATTGTTTGGCGAACGGCTGCACGATCTATGGGTATCGTTACCCGTGTATCTTTCCGGGTCATCGTTTGTTGCGCAATACACAGGCGCTGAATTTTCTTCAGTTTGGATATTTGCTATCTGTAGTTTACTTGCGCTTTTGATAGTAGTAGCGCTTCTATTTGTTCGTAAACGTGCAATGTATGTAATTGCCTTATTTGTAATCATTCATACCCCGATTCTTTTATATATGATTGATCGCTATTCTCTGCGCTATTTTGTCATGCTGTGCCTTGCCTTGTGGTTGCTTGCCGGTATTGGGTTTGGATATATCGTGGAAAAGATTTTACAGAAATATCCTCGATTATTGCAAGCTATGCCATTTATTCTTGCCTTGTTTTTAACTATATGGATGATGGTTGCAGTACTTATGCCATTCTTAAAAATAGGGGGCAGTATCAATCAGTTTTCATTAGGCAATAGAACTACATCTGCTAATGCATTTCTAAATGACCGTGCGCTTATAGCATGTTTGCGTGGCAAGGGGCCTGTATTTTCGGAGCGAGAACCTATCCAAAACATTCTCTTATATAGGAGTCACCAATATAGCGATTTGCTTGTAGTTGATGAAGCGCACAAAAAAGAAGCGCAATGGGTTGTTTCCTACCAAGATCCGAAGAATTTCAAAGAAACCACCTGCCCAGAAGCAAAATATTTTCTAGTTACTCAACGGAGCCTATAGATCCAGATGTAGGGGATACCGTTTAGTTCGATTATTTTTTCAGGGGTTTTAGATTTGAAATGATTCAGCACGTCTGTTTCCCATGCGTCTTCTCCTCGGCCGTACATTGCCCTGTACAGCACTGCGTAATTATTTGAACCAGAGTCCCATTGATGCAGCGGAACAACTTCTCCTGGGAACTTGCTTTCGAATTGACTTGAATAATACATGGCAACTTTTAGATTTTCAGGGTTGGGTTTTGCTTTGAGATACTCTAGTGCTATATCTAATCCTTCTCCCCATCCTAGTTGGCGATTACCGATCCAGTGTTTTGTAAGGGGGTTTACGTATGCCAGTTCATACGGATGAATACGAATAATGGTTGCTACTTGTAGTGCTACTGCAGCCGCTACAAGAACAGATGCAAATGCAACCTTTTTCTTTTGCACTACACGGCTAGCAACGTACGCTGCGCATACATCAAATAACACGAAGGCGGGAAGGATATAGCGATCACCCTTTTTAGCGCCTATCGTCATCATAATAATAAATAGCGCTGCGAAGAGAAGAATTAGAAGTAGTTCTTTTTTTTGCTTATTTTTGTGGATACCCGGGTCAAGCCCGAGTATGACACAGATGAGTGTGGCGAGGTGTATAGGCGCAGTAAGAAAGAGAAGTGTTTGCAGGTAATACAAATTTCCGTACTGGTGCAGCACGGTGTAGTCTCCAGATCCGAAGAAACTTCCCATATCTCCCAACACTCCTAACGGCCTTACTATAAACGATGGCAATACGATGATTGATGAAATTATGAATGCAGCAAGCCATACACCGCAAGCCCGGGCGATTATTTTAGGTGAACTCGTGCGTAAGAAAAAATAAATAGCTATCAGTGCATAGGGCACTATAATAATTCCGGACAACTTAGATAAAAAGGCGAGTGCCCCCGCTGTACCCGCGTATACGAGGTAGCGAGTTTCTTTATTTTTATTCCACACGAGCAACGCCAATATTGAAATCAGTAGGAAAATCGCAAGCAACGCGTCCATCGCGTATATCCGCGTATGCGCGATGAGGAACGGATTGAGCGCAAGAAATAGTGTGCCTATGTATCCTGCTGGTTTCCCCCACAGAAGTCTCATTAAATATCCGGTAAATAGCAGGAGTACGCACTGGGCAATAATTAAGGGGAGCTTTTTACCGGCCCACGACTGTTGCCAAATACCAGGTGCAGCAAACCATTGTGTTGTAATGCCAGGGTGGGGCTGTTGTAGTAGTTCTCCAATTCTGCCGGTTGCGAGTTTTGTAGTAAACCCTGCAACGTTGGCTTGCCAGCGCGGCTCATCCGCCGTTACGAAACGATCTTGATATGGCAAACGAGGCAGAATGATTGCGGCCAGGAGGACGATTGACAGTAGGGTGTAATAAAGGCGACTATTGATCATATATACTATGGATACTAGATCATTCGGGGAATATTTGGTACTGGTAGCCTGCGCGCTTCTCCTTCTTATTCTTATGATTCCAGCACTTGGGCACGCTCGGCGGGAATCACGAGATGGTATACAACGAGAGAATCTCGCTCACGTAAAGCGCATGTTGGAAGATGAGAATAACAAGCTTGGATATTATCCTGCTTCTTTCTCTGCTACGCCCTATGGATATTATGTTACGATGAAGGAAGGGAAGAAGGCATTGGGGTGGTATGTTCGTGCTCCAATAGAAAATCCACAGGTGCCAGGTACGTATTACGATGCAGAAGAGGGGCATAACTTTCACTATCGATATGTTCAAGAAGATGGGAAAATATTCTATGAAATCTGTGGCGGAGAATATTCGTGCTAAGGATAGCCGTCTTGAGGTACTGCTGATCATTTTTTTGATCCTGGCTTCATTTTTGCCTCGTGTATTAGATTTGGGAACATTTCTTACTGCTGACGAGAAAACATGGATAGTTCGATCCTATGAGTTTATCCGTGCATTTAAGGATGTGCGGTTTAACGATATGCTGCAGACAACTCATCCTGGCGTTACAACGATGTGGGTTTCTGGCGCTGCCATTACTGCTAAAATGTTTTTTGCGCAAATTCCATTTACCAGCAATGGCCTTATTCACTTTGTGAAGGTTGCTCAATTTCCGATTGCGTTTTTGAATGCTCTTGCCATCCCATTGATCTACTTGCTTTTGAAAAAAATCACAGGCCGTACGATTGCGTTTCTTGCTGCAATTTTAATTGCGCTAGATCCATACATAATCGGGTACTCCCGCGTTATTCACGTTGACGCTCTTTTGGGAAGCATATTGACCATTGCTGTGTTATCTACGATTTTGTATGCACGATCGTTAGATCGGCGTCTGCTGGTGATAAGTGCAGTAAGTTCTGCTCTGGCGTTACTAACAAAAGTTCCGGCGGTCTTTATATTCCCGTTTTTCCCTGTTGCCCTGTTTGTTATGAATACGCGGCAATTTTTTACTCGAGCATTCTTAGTTCAACAATCCCGAAATGCTCTAATTTGGCTTCTTGCCATTATTATCATCATATTGGTAGTTTGGCCTGTATTGCTTTGGGTTCCAAACCCAGGCGGAAATATTTTAGTGTTGCGACGAGACGTGACTACTGCAGCAACTACGCCACATAATATGAATGAAGAATATTCAATTGAGCCCCTGCATTACCCTGCAGCGCTCCTCATTCGTTCTAACCCCGTTGCGTTTGTGGGGGTTATTGCAGGATGTGTAGGCTTACTTATTTCTGCTGTGAGAAAAAAATTACCGCGTGAAATATTTCTTGTCGCAGTGTACCTATTTGGGTTTGTAATAATGATGACATTGGGAGCAAAAAAGGGTGATAGATATATTATGCCCGCATTTTTTGCATTAGATATATTGGCTGCGTATGGAATTGTGTGGCTAACACAGCTACTAACCTCCCCTAGCCCCTCCTTCGTAAGGAGGGGAAACGCTACTCTCCCCCTTACGAAGGGGGAGTCGGAGGGGGTTAGTCGCGGTGCCGTGATTTGTTTTTCGTTATGTATAGTCTATCTTCTTGGCGTCGTAGTTTCCTATCACCCATACGAAGTTTCTTACAGCAGTCCGTTGTTCCCTGATAATTTGAGCCAAGAGCTTGGGTGGGGGGAGGGTCTTGAGCAGGTAGGCGCATGGTTGAATAAAAACTACCCGAATGAAACAACCGCTTCTTGGTACCCGGAAGAATTAGATGTATATACAAATGGTCCTGTGGCACATATTAATGCGCATTTGCAGAATCAGGTTCGGTTTGTTGTTCTCTATCGCAATATGTTTGGGCGTGAACCATCGCATTATGCGAATGATTTTATTGATGAGTACTACAAGAAAATGGAACCCGTGTTTGTTGTAAAAGTACATGGCAAAGAATTTGCATGGGTATATGAAAAGCCCAGCTTCCCTAATAATATAGGCGAACTTACCCCTCAAACTATTGTTACCCAAGAAGTCGTGGTGAACCATGCGGAGCTTGCGGGGGTCGATATATTACCGGCAACACGTGGTGGGCAAGTGGACACGGGTATTTATAGACTTGAGATAGCGAATACACTTGTTGGCGCGCCGCTATTTTCTCAAGAAATTCCTGTTGCAGGAGTTATAGACAGTCAGTGGTATTCTGTGAAATTTCCTGATTCTCTTGGTATTTCTGTAGGGAATCATGTGTTTGTACGAATTCGCGCACTGAATGCTACTTCTCCATATCCGTCTATCAGATTTGCGCGTGCAGTATCTCGCTCAACTCCTGTGTATATATCGCGTAACGGCGATGTGCGAGACGCGGAGCCAAAGCCAGGTTCGCTTGGCGTTCGCCTTACGTATCACGCAATCGATGGGACGATTGCAACGGAGACTCAGACAAAGTTACTTCGCTAATTGCGAGTGGAATAAAGGGGATGATCCACGCAAGGTATTGGAAAAATAGTACCGGGTTAAATCCAGCAAATACTACAAATACTGCCAATGTTGCGCCAAACAGCCGTAGCTCTTTTCTCCATACTGCAATATATACCAATATCAGTATACCGAGCATGGGTATTCGAGCATGAGTTCCTGTTAACCCTACTATAGTGCTGAGGCTCGGTGAGGCAAAGTCACCAGTTGCAGCACGCTCTACGGAGAAAAAGATAGATTGCATTGTTCCTATAGGGTTGTTTACTATGAACGGCGCTAGCGATAGTGCAGAAACAGCTAGCAGGAACAAGGAATGCAAAATAGTTACTTTTTTGGAACGGTTTTGGTGCCATGCGTATACGATGAATATTGGCACCAAAAATATTGCCATTTGTTTTATTGCCAGAGATACGCCGATGAGGAAATACCCGCTACGAGGTTTTTTTGTAAGTAGCATCATGCCGGCAAGCAGGAACATGATTGCCGGGAAGTCGATGTGCGTTACGCGCGCAGGATAGAGCACAAAGCGATGAAACAGGATCATAAAAAACGATGCGATTCCAAGAAAAAACAAATTCTTGCGCCA
>MHHP01000024.1:0-1982 GCA_001817055.1 Candidatus Andersenbacteria bacterium RIFCSPHIGHO2_02_FULL_45_11 | reverse complement strand
GCGGAAAGTACGTTGCATATTTGCTGCCGTGTTTTGTATCTATTGCTGCACGCGCATATGGATTTTTGCCATGTAGTATTTCGGACCCCTCGTTCCAGACGTATTGTATATCACTTGCAATGGCTTGTTGTTGATACAATTTGTGTATAAGCGCTACTATGAGTGGCTTTTCTACAAAAGTTGTATAGGCAAGTGCACTATGATTTTCTTGTTGTGTACGCAGCAGAATCGCTTTTGTGGTCTCTAGTGTCGGCGTATCTATGCGTACGCGTAGAGGTTCGGATATGGCCTGCAGTGATATGGTAATTTCTCGTTCATTTTTAAGAATTTCTCCTAATGTTGTATCGATTGTAGTAGAAGGTTCAATTGTTATGTGAACTTGGGTCGTATCAGGTGCGCGTACGGAGTCATTTGTCCACAAAGCAATCCCAACTGTGTTGGGTGATATATGCTCAAGATTAAATGTTATTGAAGAAGCGCTTGATAGTTGTTGTGCTGTAGCATCGTCTGGATTTTCTTCTTGTGCGATATCGGCAGTTTTAATGGGGATAATACATATGCCGAAAATTAGCATCAGTGCTACTAAGGCTTGCCAATAGATCGTGCGGTTATTTTTTATATCCATATGCGTACCCGAGAAGCGTTAGGATAATGCCAATCGTTGTAAGTGTCTTTGCTTTTTCGGTTGCCGGGGATTCGTAGCGGAATGAAATGGTGTGGGTTCCTGCAGGCACTTGAGCTGCTTTGAAAATCGTATTTGCGCGTAATTGTATAGATCTTTTATCGTCGATATATGTTTGCCATTGCGGTGTTGTACTGTCAGTAAGCACGAGGAATGCTTCCTTATTTGTTTCTACGGTAACATCGACACGAGCTTGGTTGTAGGTGAGAATAGTGGCAGTTGCTTGCAGGGGAAGCTCTGGCTTTAGTTGTGATAGGTTTGGTGGAGCTTCTCCGGAAAGATATACATTTGATGCGGGGTCGTATGAATTGGCTCTTAGCCTTGTTCGTATTTCGTCGTTTGCTGCTATAAACTCAGCATTTGGCACCATAAATACTTTAGGGAATGCAAATGGGTTTTTATAGAGTCGAATAATCGAGTCGCCGGTATCTGATTCTTTTTCAAGGACGTAGCCCGCAGATAGCATCGGATCATTTGTTTGTCCGTACTCCAGCGCTTGAGCAAAATGCGTGATGCCTACAAAGTCCATTAGTTTTTTATTGCGCGTTAGTGCGTGTATCCCATCACCATCAAATGCCTCAGAGTCATTTGCGAAGAAGCCGTCTATAAATTCCCGATATGGCCTAACAGAGAGTGCTCCAATCCAGCGTGCACTGGATGAGCCCGCAATAGCCTGTATGTGGCGCATGAGTAACTGGCTTTCAATGTCTTCACTTCGTGGAAAATCAGGTACGTATTGCACGGTGATATTTTTTTTCGAACGATGGAGTTGATTTGGAGTCGGCTTTGCAACACGCACAAAATATACATTGGAAGCATCAGTTTTGCTTGGAGTAGTAAATACCTTCATATTTGTGTTTTCGCTGCTTGTAAAAGAGAGAATAAGATCATCCTTGTCTGAGTCTGGCACCCCAGGGAAGCAAATATGTTGATATGGGTCTTTGTACGCATCTGCTGAAGACAATTGCTTGTTGTACCAGATTGTGCCGTCAAATCCTGTTCGTACCATAATACCTACGTGTGTTTCTGCAATGGAATCGGCCTGTACGGGCACTACAATACAATCAAAGGGTTTGCGCTCGGGTGATATTTTTTGGAATACGCTAAAGAGAGGAGATATTGGTTCTGAAAGTTTTATTTCTGACTGTGGATTACCTGCTAGAGGTAAACGTTCTGCAGAATATAATCGAGCAGGGTATTTGTTGGCATCTCGAAATTCCTGAAGGTCTTGGATAAACGGCGAGAGACTTAATGCCTGGGAAGTTTGAGCTCGGGGGTTGTAGTCCCATGCATAGAAGAT
>MHHP01000023.1:7386-7526 GCA_001817055.1 Candidatus Andersenbacteria bacterium RIFCSPHIGHO2_02_FULL_45_11 | reverse complement strand
CGGGATCGCTGATGTTACGTGCAATAATGAAGTCCCCTTCAAAGCTCTTCGTATCAATTGCAATATCTCCTCTAATCAAATCGTGAAAGGTAACTGTCTGTGGCTCAACCTTGAGGCGAATAGCCTCCCCTTCTTTATAT
>MHHP01000023.1:224-7334 GCA_001817055.1 Candidatus Andersenbacteria bacterium RIFCSPHIGHO2_02_FULL_45_11 | reverse complement strand
GTTCCGATTGTCGATACGGTCCATATTCTCCACCAATATCTGGGCCTTCGTCCCACGATAATCCAAGCCATTTGAGGCCCTCTAAAATGGCTTGTTCGTATTCTGGTTTAGAGCGTTCTTTGTCCGTGTCTTCGGTACGAACGATAAACGTTCCGTTATGATGGCGAGCAAAAAGCTCATTAAACAATGAAGTGCGTGCTGTGCCGACGTGAAGATTGCCAGTGGGGCTGGGAGCGATTCGTACGCGAATGTTATCCATAGAGTTGCTGATATAAAATATCTTTCTTTTTAGAATCTAGCTGTGCTTCCAATAAGATAATCCGCAGATGGGTTGAGCGCAATGTTTCTTCTTGCCCCAGTGCGATAAATTCATCAAAGGTAAAAAAGCGAGGAGTGATCCGCTCCCCTGCTTCAAGACTAGGCTCTGAAACTTTCTCTGCACCCTTGCCAATGAAGCAATGGATCGTAAAAATCATTTTGCCGTACGGGGCAAACGATATCCATGGTTCAATAGTGGTTGCCTTATACCCTGTTTCTTCCAAAAATTCCCGAGCTGCAGCATCTATCGGATTTTCGCCCTCTTCTACCTTGCCTCCTGCAGGCCCAAGCGCTCCTTCGCGATCTGGCTGCTCATCCCAAATAAGTAAGATTCGTTTATCTGGTAGAACACCAATAATGAACGCAGCATCTGTCCGCTGCACCTTCTCAAAAACTTTTGTGGAGCCATCGTACAGCTCTTGGTCCCATTGCCAGACACTAAAAATATCTCCTTGAAATACCTTTTTCATGCAAGATTTTTACCGTACTCGTGTCTCAAATACTGTAATTCGTTCTTCGTGATTGTTTAATTTTTCATTACTTTCGGTTAGCTCAACGCGCATGGCCCCGACTTCTTCGAACGTCGCATCTGCAACAACCTTAATTTCTTCAGCGGTATCTTCAATATGAATAATATTACTTTCAACTCGGATAACTTTTTCTTTCAATTCTTCAACGCTATGCTGAACTTGATCTACCTTTTTAGCAAGTCCTGAATATTGCTCGCCAACAGCTTTAATATTATGTTTAGAATCTTCCATAATTGCGCCGACATGGTGTTGTAATTTTTTCTCTAATTTCGTATCGCGTTTCTTGAGTCGTTGATCAAAGCGTTGATCTTGTTCTACAAGTTGTTTCTCAATTTTCTGATCCTGCTCAGTAAGCCTCATATCGAGCAACTTCCCATTCTTTTCAATGAGCTTTTTCATGCGTTTATCAGACCTTTGTGCTGCCTTTTCTACAGCTCGATCAATAATTTTGTCTATTTCTGCATCGGTCATAATGCTAGTATAGCGCGTTTGGTTTTATTTGCCACGCGATTCCCCTCACCCCACCCCTCTCCCCATCTGCAAAACCCCGCCAGCTGGCGGGGTGCAAGGGAGAGGGCGGTAGATTGAATTACCACTTCAGGGATCCTGCGTTTTTGTATTCGGTTACGCGCGTTTCAAAGAAGTTCTTTTCTTTTTTCAAATCAATAATTTCGCTCATCCATGGGAACGGATTTTCTGTTCCGTATACCTTTGCTAGTCCGATTCGTTCCAGGCGCCTGTCCGCGATGTACTTTAAGTAATCGTCGATAACATGCGCGTTGAGGCCGAGAATTCCGTTCGGCAAACAATCGTGTGAATATGCAGATTCCAGTTCTACTCCCCGCTTAATGTTCTCGGTGATAGTTGTCTTAAATTGTGGTGTCCAAATTTCCGGATTTTCTTGAACGATTGTATTAATGAGATCTGCTCCGAAGGCCAAGTGAACAGATTCGTCACGAAGAATGAATTGGAACTGTTCTCCTATTCCAACCATCTTGTTTTGGCGTAAGAACGAAAGCATCATAACGAACCCCGCATAGAAGAAGATTCCTTCCATGATGATGTAAAAACCAACGAGATCATGAACGAAGCGTTGAATATTTTCCGTACCTTCTGTAGTAAAATTCGGATCAAAAATGGACTTTGTCATGTTTACTACAAACTCATCTTTATGTTTAATACTTGGGATACGTTCGTACATGGTGTATACATCGTCCGGATCTAGGCCTAGCGTATCGCAGCAGTAAATGAACGTGTCGGTATGTACAGCTTCTTCGTATGCCTGCCGCAGCAGGTACTGTCGGCACTCTGGATTGGTGATGTGCTTATAGATCGTAAGTACCAGGTTGTTTGCAGTTAAGCTCTCTGCAGTTGAGAAGAATCCCATATTCCACATGATTAATCTGCGTTCATCTTCAGATAACGCAGCAGGATTCTTCCACGTTTCTACGTCTTTCTGCATATTCACCTCATCGGGAGTCCAGTTATTAGCAACCCCCGCTTTATAGTGAGTGCGAGCCCACGTGTATTTCATTGGCAGGATCTTGTTCGGATCCGTGGTGCCAGAATTTAAGATTCGTTTTTCAGCTGTTTCCATAGGTTTTGTTCGAGAAGTTATTGACACGATTCGCAAATGTTGAGGTTAGGGTCTCCGCTTGTCTCTGCTGATGGCCGTGGCATGGGCGTGGGATCAAATATGGGCTTTACAATCGGTTGCGAGGCAATAATGGGCTGTGATGGTGCGCTCTCATGTTTCTTATTAATATCTACTGTACTCTTTTCAACCCCGGTTGCTCCGAGTGTTCGCAGGTAGTAGGTTGTTTTGAGCCCCGATTCCCATGCGCTAATGTACATATCTGATAAATCTTTTCCGGATTCCGTTTCTATGAAAAGGTTGAGTGACTGGCTCTGGTCGATCCACTTTGCGCGCCGTGCTGCATGCTTGATTACCCATTCCGGCTTAATCTCAAACACTTCTTTGTACTTATCTTTTAAGTCTTGCGGCACATCGGTAATATTCTGCACGCTTCCGTCGTAATGCTTAAGCTTCTCGATCATTTCATCATTCCACAAGTTTCGTTTCTGTAGGTCATGTACAAGCTGTTCGTTAATGATGGTAAATTCCCCAGTAACGTTTGATTTGGTGTAGATGTTTTTGTAGATAGGTTCAATAGAGGGTAAACACCCAACAATCGTGGAAATAGTCGCAGTAGGCGCAATTGCCATACAGTTAGAATTTCTCATTCCGAATTGACGTACGTGCTGGCGGACAGGGGCCCAATCTAGCTTGCTTCCGCGCTCCACTTCAATCGGCATACCTCGCTCTTCTTCTAGTAGTGAAACGGTATCTTGTGGGAAGAGTCCGCGGTCCCATTTAGAGCCCTTATAGCTTTCGTAGGTTCCCTTTTCTTCTGCAAGTCGAGAAGATGTTGTTATTGCGTAGTATGCAATGTATTCCATCGTTTCATCAGATAGCTCAACTGCTTCATCGCTATCAAACTGCATTCCTAGTACGTACAGGGCATCTTGCCAGCCCATAATTCCAAGGCCTACAGGCCGATGTCGCATGTTTGAGGTCTTCGCTTCTTTTGTTGGGTAGAAATTTAAGTCGATCACGTTATCGAGCATACGCATTGCTTTTTCGGTAGTATCGCGAAGTGCCACTTTATCGATGACGCCGTCCTTTACGTGGCGAACAATATTGATAGACCCTAAGTTACATACAGCAGTTTCTTCTGCGGAAGTATTGAGGGTAATTTCCGTGCATAAGTTAGAACTGTGTACGACGCCAACATGGTCTTGCGGAGAGCGAACGTTAGACGGATCTTTAAACGTCATCCATGGGTGCCCGGTGCTGTAGAGGCTGTTGATCATTTTGCGCCACAGATCGAGTGCTCGCATGCGCTTGAATAACTGGATTTCTCCCCTATCTACTTTTTGTTCGTATTCGATATATTTTTGTTCGAATGCTTTGCCGTAGATGTGATGCAGCTCGGGAACTTCTTCTGGAGAGAATAGTGTCCAGTCTCCATCCGAAAGTACGCGCTTCATAAATAGATCTGGAATCCAGTTTGCGGTATTTGTATCGTGGGTACGACGCCGATCATCACCGGTGTTTTTCCGAAGCTCTAAGAAGTCTTCAATATCATAATGCCATGTTTCTAGGTACACACAAGTTGCCCCTCTTCGCTTCCCGCTTCGGTTGATAGCCGCAGTAGTTGCATCGGAGATTTTGAGGAACGGAATAACGCCTTGGCTTCCGACGTTCGTACTTTTAATCTGTGCGCCGGTTGCACGGATGTTTGTCCAGTCGTTGCCGAGGCCTCCAGACCATTTGGAAAGTTGTGCGTTATCTCCGATTGATTTAAAGATATGCTCGAGCTTGTCTTCTACTGTGGTGAGGTAGCAAGAGCTCATTTGGGGGTGAGAAGTGCCGGAGTGAAATAGCGTAGGAGTAGAAGGTGTGTAACGCAGAGTCGACATAGTTTCGTAGAATTGTATAGCGTATGCTGTCCACTGTTCTTTGCTTTCATTGAGCGCTAACCCCATAGCAACACGCATCCAGAAATACTGAGGAACTTCAAGTATTCTTTGTGTTAAATCACGAATAAAATATCTTTCATAGAGAGTTTGGATACCTAAATACTCAAACAGTTTGTCTCGAGAAATATCCATAGCTGCAGAAAGCTTCGCAAAATCAAACTCGTTCATTCGGGCGTCTAGCCGTTCTGATGCCACTCCTTGTGCAATCGAGATTTGCAGACCCTCTCGGTATACTTGCTCAAAGTTTGGGGAAAATTCATCAACCGTAATAACATCGCGATATAGATCATTGGTCAGCACTCGTGCAGCCAAATAAGAATAGCGCGGATCGCGTTCAATGCGGGAGCGCAGTGACATGATAACGGCTTGGTTGATTTCAGACGTGGAGATGCCCTCGTAAATATTGTTCTCTGCTTCTTGTAGTACAACAGCAATCTGTGACTGTGACAACGTATCTCCGCAATATTTTGTGATTGCAATGCGAACCTGTTCCGGATCGAATGGCACTAAATGCCCCGCTCGATTTTTGACGTTCAGCTGGCGCGTTTGCATCTTCTGTTGAATTTCCTGTTGCGCGAGCATTCGTTTTTCTTGTTGTTCAACGCGGTACAAAATGTAGGACTTCGCAACATCAAAGAGTCCTTTCTCTGCAATCTTTTTTTCAACGAGGTCTTGGATGCTCTCAACTGCAGGGATTACATTTATATAGCTAACCTCTAGGTCTTGTATCACCTCATCTACAATGCCCTCGACTATAATGAGTGCTTCTGTACCACGAGTTGCAACATATGCTTTATGGATAGCATGCTGAATGCGTTCCCGGTCAAAATCGACGATAGAACCATTTCGCTTTTTCACCTTATCGATAGGCATATGAAGGATATTCGTGTTACAAGTTAACGACTTTTTTATTGTACTCGTATTGCTGTATCCGTTCAAAAAACGAAAAAGCCTCACCGTAGCCATTTTTACTTTTAACGTTTTTTTACTTATGCACATGCGAACATAAAAAGAACCCCGCATGCATTCGGGGTTCTTTTTATATAAAACTGTTCGCGCGTACAATCAACGAAGTGCGCCGGTGTATTGCGTGAGGTTCTTGAGCTGTTTAGGCGTCAATTTGCCTGCTGATTCGATTGCCTGCTTTACGAGATCAAACGAGATCGTCTTCTCTGCGCCTACTGAAACGCTGCCCTTTTCCATATGCTTGCGGATATAGTCCTCAATGTAGATACGGTGCTCGTTTGTAACGCTATAGCCGGTTTCGTGGTCTGCGAGGTATCGCGTTGCTGCCCTGCGTGCTACATGAGTTAATCCATCGCCCTTCTGCGCTACTTCGATATATGCAGAATCTGTAGTGCGAGCTTCTGGTAGTTTCTTTGCGTTTTCTGATAATACTGCCTTATCAACTGGAGCTGGTGTTGCCGTAGCCCCCTTCACTTCTTCCTTCTTTTCCGGAGCTGGTGTTGCGGATGCTTCTGGAGTTGCTTCTGGCGAGTTAAGTGCAACTTCGTTATTTTGCTGATTGTTTCCTGAAAATGCGTAGATTGCTGCTGCAACGATAACCACAATAATGATTGCGGAAACCGTACGAGGAGACTCTTTTACGCGATTCATGAAATTATCATCTTGGTTCTGCTGTTGTTCGTATTCCATATGGTTTCACCTCCTGGGTATTAAAAATATAAGCTCCCCTCCAAAGGATGCTTTCGCAAGACATCATATAAACGTATGCCCGTGGCATAGGGGCGTCAATGTGGATAACCGAACGGATATGAAAAAGAAAAGGGAGGAATAGTTCCTCCCGGGTGGGCGCTATGAGAACAAATCGTCTCCGGCACGATTGGTAAAACGAACGTTATCTTTCGGACCAATCATTTGTGCGCGTTCACCTGCCTCGATGTCTTCTCTCGCTGCTTCGCGAAGTTGCTTCACAACTTCTTCGCACCGTGCGGCTAACGCTGGATCGGCTGCAAGTATTTGTGCGAATTTTGAACGTGGCTTATCGGCCATAATGATCTCCTTGATGAATGAACACTACCTAGTATTTTTATATACCAATTTTGGAAACACGACTACCGCATTCCATATACGCTTGATTCGCTTGGGTTCCAATGTAAGCCGCCATAGCCATTCAATATGATGACGGCGCATCCATTTTGGTGCGCGTGGGAGTGTGTCTGCTATCATCGCAAATGCGCCGCCAACGCCCATGGCGATGTTTACTCCAGCATTTTCTAAAAGGTTTCTGGTATCTTCGATCCATAGCGATTGCTTGGGACTGCCGAGGGCGACGAAAATGGCGCTAACCTCCCCTAACCCCTCCTTCGTAAGGAGGGGTAACGCGCGTTCTCTCCCCCTTACGAAAGGGGAGCTGGAGGGGGTTATGCTTACGTTGAGCATGGGATATTTCTTTCGTAATACAATTGCTGTTCTTTGAACTTCTTCTGGTTTGCCTCCAAGTAGATATACAGCCCCATTTTTCTTTTCCATAATTTCGCAAATATCGAACATAGTATCAACGCCCGTAATTGGTTGTTGGTTCGAGAAAAAGAATTTGACGAGGCTAAGCGCCGGGAAAACGCTTGGGGTTAACGGCAAAACCCCAAGCGTTGAGGAGGCGCGACGTCTCTGTTTTAGATATTCCCTAGCCCACAAAATACTGGACCCATCCGGAATAACGATTTCTGCGGAATTGATAATGTCCTTAAACTGTTCG
>MHHP01000023.1:0-174 GCA_001817055.1 Candidatus Andersenbacteria bacterium RIFCSPHIGHO2_02_FULL_45_11 | reverse complement strand
ATGAGGGGGAGAAATCGCGGCATCTAAATAATCCAGTAATTCTTCCTTCGACGGAAAATCACAATCCACTCCCCCAATGTTATGGGACGAGTGGAATGGTTGCAATTTTCTCATACATCGTTGTGTCTCCTTTTGAAATACTGCGCAACACCAGCGCTTCCTTCACGGCAAACG
>MHHP01000022.1:448-6896 GCA_001817055.1 Candidatus Andersenbacteria bacterium RIFCSPHIGHO2_02_FULL_45_11 | reverse complement strand
CGATCAATAAGAATAGTTCGTAACTGTATGAGTGCTGGTGTTGCATGAACATGCGCCCAGAGTTGGCCAGTGCCTTCCTGCCTGCCGGCAGGCAGGGCCGCCCCTAGTGATAAAATCGTGATAGCTGGAAGATATGCGCTATGCAGAGGCTCTTGAATTTTTTGAATTGCTTCAGCAGAAAAGGCCGCATCACTTAAGAAAACAAGCGTCATATGCCATTTCTCTTCTGGTGTTCTTGTAGCCAATTTCCCCTTATATGCCTCAAGCGCAGCTGTAAGCACCGCTGCTGCAGGCTTAGGAATGCCAAGCGCAATAAACGTATTCATATATTGCAAATGGTACCATAGTCGGTACGCTGAAAAGTATGAGTGTGCTATATAGCAAAATTGCGCGGCAGGCGGCCGAACATTATGCAAAAACGGGCGAATATATGCCGATTACCTGGCAAGTGCCCCAGGAGCTGCTTCGCCAAAAGGCTTGCTATGTGTCTGTAATTGAACAGCCGGGCAGATACGTGCTTTCTTCTTTTGGTACTGCTTTGCCTCGTACGCGGACGCTGGCAGAAGAGATTGTGCATAATACGGTAGAAGCAATTGTTCAAAGCAACGTCCGCATGCGTGCCATCGATGCCGCTTCGTATATGTATTCCGTTGCCGTATTGGGCCCATTGGAGCGCATTACGGGGCCGGAACATCTTACTCCTCTTGTGTGGGGGCTATATGTTCGGTCTGAAAAAAATAGGAGTGCGATTATTCTTCCGCATCGGCTTGGTATTGAAACCGCAGACGAGCAAATCGCTACCGCAATTCATGAAGCTGGTATAGATACAAAAAACGAAAGCATGACAATGTACCGTTTCCCAGTGACATTCTATGAATAGGTACGTACAGGTTGCTCCGTGCATCCCACTCAAATTTGGCGGGCACGAATCGTATACATATCATATTGGCGGCAGTGAAGAAATTAGCGAAGGTGCTGTTGTCCGCATTCCGTTTGGAAAACGAAACGTGACAGGAGTAGTGGTACAAACAGACGTGCGTAAACCCCGCTACCCTACCAAGCAAATAACAAAAGCAACCGGAGCGATTCTTTCCGGAGAGCAATTACAGTTTGCGCACTGGATAGCGGAAAGCGCGCATGGCGGACTTGGATATACACTTCGGTTGTTTGTGCTATGAAATATTCTGCCATTATAGAGCGAGATGCCGATAAGCGTAAAAAACTTATTGGGAAAATAATAGGTAAGAAATCGGCCCGCCACGACGGCGGGCAGGCACTCATCCTGGTGCCTGAGAAACACATACTTGATGCATGTGCTGGTATGGGGACTATTTTTCATGCAGGGCTTAAAATCTCAGAAAAAAAGGATATCTGGAAAAAAGTTGCATCGGGAGAAATTCAAACAATCATCGGCACACAAAAAGCGCTTTTTTTACCATATAAAAACCTCGCGACAATTGTAGTTGATGAAGAGCAGCACGAAAGCTATAAGCTATGGGACCAGTACCCTCGCTTGCATACTGTGAGGGGTGCGCAGCAGCTGGCAGCTATACACAAAGCAGAGATTATATATGCGTCTTCGTACCCATCTATTGCTCTGCGACACGCAATTCAAACAGGCGCATGTACGATGCTACATAACCGGCCTATTGCTCTATTGCCCAAGGTTATCCAATTTAGTTTTGAAGACAGAAAATGGAAACGCGCAGTTCCGGACGAAGCTTCGCATGCTATTCGTACTTGGGCGCGCAAGGGGTTGCGCGTACTTGTGCTTCATAATAAGAAAGATTCTGTAAGCGTACGTGACGCAATTACGCGACGGCTTGGGAAACAAGCAGCCAAGAATATATATATTGGAACCACTGCCCTATTGAGCGATCCGCTCGTTGCTGATGCCGATAGAGTAGTTTGGTTATTTCCAGAATTTACGATGCGCACGTACGACTTCCGTGCGTCTGAGCGCGCACGTATATTGGCGGCTCGTTTGCAAAATATTACGCCAAAATCTTCGCTACTCATTGCAACGCGGCATATGGATGTTTCAAAAGCTACATTTGAATCTTCTGAAGAAGTATGGACGAGCGTTGTATTAGAAGAACGTTCTCGCCTACATCTTTCACCATTTGCTGATCTTGTACGCCTTACCGTTATTGATAAAGACGACAAGAAATCACGTGCGCGTGCGATTACCGTACGTGAAATACTGGATGAAGCGCTCAATAAAAATCCGGCATGCAAAGTGTATGGTCCGTTTCAGGAATACAAAGCAAAAACAAAAAAGAAGATGCATGAATATCACCTATTGTTGGCAGGTCCCCTTAATACGCTTGTTGATATATATAAAGACGTACCCGTAGATAGTGCAGATGTCGACCCGCACCGGATTGTTTAAAATAAAAGCGGGTATTGGCTAAAGCCTCACCGCCGTAATTCACTTCCAAAATATCCTAGGAGCAACCTCCCCAAGGCCCACCAACATGACCTCCTCGCTCAAGATAGTATCGTCGTAATGGGTCTCTTTCCAAAAGACCTGGTCCGTTGTGTCGTGGTATAAACACGTCTGCATCTGGGTGAGGCAATTCTTGAGCTGAGTGTTTGAATGGTTGACCAGTAACGCGAGAATTCCAGTTATCAATACAAACCGTCCAGTCTCTTGAGCGAGCAAGATAATTAATCTGCTCTTCTCCACACATACACGAAAGCGAAAAAGTGTATCCACGAAGTGATACGTTTTGCTCAGGTTGTCGCCCGCACTTGCATGGTTCTATGTTTGGCACTGACATCAGCCACCTCCTTTAGAAAAAGAACGTACAGAATTTACACGATCCTATAGTACATTATTTACGAACAATTACCAGATCCCCCTTTATTGACACACTTATTCAACCGTAGAGCCAGATTTGGTATTCTCCCAATATAGAGACGGTGCTGGTGATATGAAGAATTTACGCTCGTAATATCGAAAACGAACATCAAAATATTGAAAAAATCCTTGGCTCCCCAGCAAATCATGGTCTTCATTTCGATCGCAAAAAACTACCTCTGACTGCCATCTCTTCCCCAAAAATTTCATGGTTACCTTTTTTAAATACCCATGTTGCTTTCCGTTAATGCCATGTATCTCAACTTTTCGAGCACTCGATAAATCGATACCTGCTTTTTCTGCATAATCCATAGAGAATAAGTTAGAAGGTGAGCCCGAATCAATCAAGCTATAGATATCGACTTCTTGTTTTTCAACAAGTGTTATAAAAATCAAAGGATCATATCTTATAGTACGACCAATGCCAAGATTTTTCGCATAGGAAAATTCCATGTATGTGAGCCTATTTTACGGAAATATAATGGGTGTTCGTAGTTGGAACTCTGTAAAAACCAAAATGCTTCATTGATCGATCAGTTGCTTTTTTGCTCGCCTCTTCCAAGCTATCCCCGACTATAACAATTTCTCCAGTTTCCTGTGCAATGACAAGCCACTTTCCCCTATACTTTTCTTCGTCTAGACCTATTATAGGAGCATTAACGACAGTACTCTGGTGTTTCATAAGTTCATTGTACCAAGAAACTCGTTATACTGCACGTGCGTATATACTTAGAACTCAAACAGTAATTTTTGTACAATCCTTCAGTAGAATACTGCCCTTGTAAAAAATATGAGGGATTCCATGGAATAGAAACGGTCGTTCGCCATTTGCTAATTGTTCTCGATAGTATTGTTTTGTTGTTTCGGGCAATGTTGCTGATTCTTTAAGGGATTCCTCAGATACAGGTTTAAAGTTTTCCATTGAATCTCCGCTATAAAATCCTATAACTGCGTGGTCTGGTTTGAGTAAAGAAACGGGGATTTGATACCATTCGGTACTAGATAATTGTGCTCCCGCCGCTAGTAAAGCCTCTTTAATTTTATGAGGATGTACAGTTGTGAATTGCAGGGCGTCGTTCCAGGTAGAATCTCCAATAGGAATAGTTTTTTCGGTAATTTCTTCACGTCCCTCATATTTAGATTTTGCTAGTTCGTACACATCCGGATGGGTTTCTCTTAATTCGTTAAGCGGATATAGGGTATCTCCAACCAGGTTATCTGGCACTCGATGGTAGAGATATTCTACGGGTTCTTCGTGAGATTCTTGGCTTTCATTTGATTGGCGAGGGAGTTGTTCAAAGCTATTCATAGTAATGCAATAGAGAATTAATCAACCACTATCGGTTCCATTTCGAGCTTCACTCCAAAAGTTGTTTGTACGGTATCTTGAATCTCTTGCGCGAGTGCCAGAATTTCTTGCGTTGTGCCACCTTTATTAATAAGCGCTAGGCTGTGGTTTTGAGAAATGCCAACATTGCCTCTCTCTAACCCTTTGCTAAAACCAGCATGTTCAACCAGCCATGCGGCGGATAGTTTGCATAGTAGCGTACCGTCTTCTGTATTGCCTGCGGGGTAATTTGGAATCTTGTCGGCACTATGTTGCTGCAGGGCGTTGAACGCAGATAGTGCAATAATGGGATTGGTAAAAAATGACCCGCACGAAATGCTGTTCGGATCTTCGGAGCCTACAACCATAGACTTTTTCTTCCGAAGCGTAAGTACCGCATCGCGAACCGATGCGAGGCTTGCTTCGGGCGCCGAAGTTGCAACGAAGGCGGCGAGCTCTGGATATTTTATGGTTGGTGTGCCATTTGGGGTTAGGCTAAAGGTTACGGATGTAATAATATATCTATCTCGATCTGTAGTTTTAAATCTGCTTGTGCGATATGCAAAGTTGCAATCTGTATTTGTAAAAGAGATTTGCTCAAGTGTCTGCCTATTAATTGCGTCTACACGAATAATTGTTTCCGCAACTTCTTGGCCGTATGCTCCTACGTTTTGAAATGGCGTTGCGCCAGCAGAGCCGGGAATACCGGACAAGCATTCTATACCGGCAAGATTATTTACAATTGCATATTGAACTACAGTGTCCCAACCCTCCCCTGCCTGCGCTGTAAGCGTGCCGTCTGCTGATGCCGTAATACCTTTTGTTTGGATATGAATAATAAGCCCGTTAAATCCATTATCTGCAAAAATCGTATTACTGCCCCCGCCTAATACATGCACACGCAGACCTGCCTGACCGGCAGGCAGGTTGTGTTCTTGTGCATGCTTCAATGCAGCAACGATATCTTCGTTTGTTGTGCATGTAATATATTGTGATGCATTGCCACCAAGCTTGATCGTCGTAAGCGGAGCTAGTGGAATATTATTCTGGATATTCATAAAGTAACTATGATTGGTGCAATAGTTGTTTGCAAGTTGTTGTCATCCTCGGGCTTGACCCGGGGATCCAGACAATACGACGGCGACGTGGATGCCGGATCAAGTCCGGCATGACAGCTGGGTAAAAAGAAAACAGGGAGAAGTTGACGAATCAACAAGCTCCCCAGAATCGCGAAGGTGAATGGCGTAACAAGCCCTTCGCGACTCAAATGAACGTTATCGGCAGTGGCCACACGTGCAGCCACCACCAGATGATCCGGCTTGAATGACGAATGTCACGTTTGGCCGACTGTAGCTGCCCATTGGCGGCAAGTTGAACGCGTGGCCGTATCCACCACTGGTTGCTGGTCCGAACCCATAGTTGTATGGGCCGTTCCAGCGTGGCGGTGAAGGATCGAAGCCGCGTCCGTAGCCGTAGGATCGAAATCCACTGTAGCCCCACGACGACCCGCCGAAGCCTTGGCCATAGCCACCACGATGTCGATGATCGGCCGATGCCGAGGTAGCCGTGAACGCAATGCAACATCCAAAAATCAACACGAGCATCATTCGAAACCAAGTCATGATTGTTCTCCTATTCGCAGAGTCAAACAACAAGAAGCATCGTACTTACATTTCTGACACTTCTTCTAACTATACTCCTACCCTAGTAAAATGTCAAGTATAAGTAGGGATAAGGGCTATATTGAGGCGCATAATACGGCATAGGTTGGTACGACTGATAGCTGTTCCACACAGGAGGTGATTGCACAAACCCGCCACCATAATGGTATGGGCTTCTATTCGGGTATGGTACGTACACGGATCCGGAATTTAGGGGTGGTGACGGGATGAATCCCCCGCCATAGTTTGCCGGCGTAACGCTGGAAAAATAGGAAGGAAGACCGCTTGGCGAGTCAACAAAGCCACCTCCGTAGTTGCCTGTTGAGTAGCCCATGATAACCATGGTGCCTACAAGTGCTTTCTGTGCGATTTGCTTCATGCTCCCACCCTAGCGTTTTTAGTTCGGTTTTGCAAGGGTGCTTAAGTCTCGGGTGATCGTAATAGGAAGAGCAGTGGTAATAGAATCTGGGCGCAATACTTGTACGATATATTTGCCAGGGGTATCAATAGTCCAGCAGCAGTATGAGCTTGTGCCTGGACTAAACGACACAGTACTTGGTTTTAAGTTTGTGATTTTACTTGTTGCGTCCACAAGGC
>MHHP01000022.1:299-441 GCA_001817055.1 Candidatus Andersenbacteria bacterium RIFCSPHIGHO2_02_FULL_45_11 | reverse complement strand
TACGTTTATGGGCGACGTGAGACTTGAGATGGTAGTTCCTTGCAGCATAATTGGCTCACCAACTGTGTAATCTGCCTTTTGTTTGATGGGGGGATTTTTTTGTGGCGCAAATGATGCGCGCACAGGCGTGCCGAGGCGCAGA
>MHHP01000022.1:0-258 GCA_001817055.1 Candidatus Andersenbacteria bacterium RIFCSPHIGHO2_02_FULL_45_11 | reverse complement strand
ACTTTGCTCTGCTGCTTGTTGATCAGGCAGTAAAGTTGCAAACCAAATACCGCCGACAAACAAAACAATGACTATAATCGCAACAACTACGATCTTCTGATTCATATAACTTTGCGTTTCATAACCTTTTGTACAGCAGACATGATCGCAGGCGTGTCCATGCGATATTTTTTGAGTAACTCTTCGGGGGTTCCAGATTCTCCAAAACTATTGTGCATGCCAACAAATTCCATAGGAACCGGATACGTAGTGGCAACT
>MHHP01000021.1 GCA_001817055.1 Candidatus Andersenbacteria bacterium RIFCSPHIGHO2_02_FULL_45_11 | reverse complement strand
AGCCTTCGCTGCAAGTGCAACCTTTTCAATGATCGCGCGCGCATCGCGAGGGTTCTCTTCCAAATACATTGCAAACCCATCGCCCATAACCTGATTTACGTATCCGCGCATTTCTTGCGTCCCTAGCTTCGCTTTTGTTTGGCCTTCAAATTGAGGGTCACGGAGCTTTACGCTAATGATTGCAGTTAAGCCCTCGTTCACGTCTTCTGCAGTGAGATTTTCATCTTTCTTTTCTTTTAAAAACCCATTCTTGCGTGCGTATTCATTAATAGTGCGAGTAAGCGCTGTCTTAAATCCAGTCAAATGAGTTCCGCCCTCTGTTGTATGAATATTGTTCGCAAACGTTAAGATAGATTCGGTATATGCATCGGTATACTGCAACGCAATCTCAACCATATTATCGTCCTCAAACTCGCGCTTTGTGTAAAAAATATCTTCATTTTTTACATCTTTTCCAAGATTGAGCTGATGTACATACGAAGCAATTCCTCCTTCGAAATAGAATGTATACGAATGTACTTTTCCAGAATCTCGTTCGTCTGTAATTTGAACACGGACCCCAGGAGTTAAGTAGGACTGCTGGCGCAAGTGCTGGAGAATCTTAGTCCAGCTATAGTCGATTTCTTGAAAGATTTCTTTATCGGCCTTAAAGGTAATAGTTGTTCCTGTTTTCTTAGATGTACCAAGCTTTTTTACATCGCCCTGAGCAGCACCACGCTTAAATGATTGCGTAAACTTTCCACCATCTCGCTCTACTTCTGCAGTCAGCCATTCAGACAAAGCGTTTACTACAGAAACACCCACTCCATGCAGACCACCAGATACCTTGTACCCTTCTCCACCGAATTTACCTCCGGCATGCAGAACTGTAAGTACAGTTTCCAGTGTAGACTTTTTCGTTTTAGGATGCTTTTCAACAGGGATACCACGGCCGTTATCTTGTACGGAAATGACGTTATCAGGCATTAAGCGCACATCCACCCGATTAGCATGGCCGCCCATGGCTTCGTCGATACAGTTGTCTACAACTTCCCAAATAAGGTGGTGCAAGCCATCCAGCCCCGTACCACCAATATACATTCCCGGGCGCTTTCGGACAGGTTCCAACCCCTCTAATACTGTGATTGCTGATGCGCCGTATGAAGAAGCTGCTGATTTTTTAGATGCTTTAGCCATAGAGAATATTTAGCTACAGTAGCAGGAAACCAGCCTAAACGCCAGGCCTTTTTACCGTATTTCGGCGTTACATTCTTTCTTGAGGGCGTGTTCGATTTTTGAGTGCAATTCTGCTATTTCTGTATCGGTAAGGGTTTTTTCTGAAGATCTATATTCAATATGAAACGCCAGAGATTTTCGCGCCACTCCCACCCCCTCCAGCTCCCCCTCGGGCAGGGGGAGAGGCGTAAATTCATCAAAGAGATCCACGTCTACGACTAACCCTTTTCCAATACGCTCAATAATTTCTTGGACTTGCTCGACGGTTACTTCCGGACGTACGAGCATTGATATATCTCGAAATACGCTTGGATATTTTGGCAGTTCGACGAATTGCGCGGGAGTTTCTAGTGTATTTCGAATCTCGTCCAGTGTCCGCACAGGAATTTCCACATCTGGCGCATGCTTCATGAGCGCGTTGAAACTTATTTCAAACGCAATGACCGGCATTCTGTATTTCATCTTTTTCAGGAGTTCATTGCTGAATATATATCCAATACCGAAAAATTCATCCGCGTATTTCAAAAGACTGTATTTCGCAAATGGCTTTTCTGCAGGAATAACAGTGAGCGCTTCTATCTGAAACAATTCTCGAATGCGATCAACGATATTTTGTAGTGTTACCTCATCCCCTACCGCGATGCCTGCGATAACAGGCCGCTCAATAATACCAGGCACTACACCCTCATCGCCCCGATGATATACACGCCCTATTTCAAACAGGGCCCTCTCCTGATTTTTCTTTGTCCGATGAATGTCATCTCGACTTTTCACCATTGCAGAAATTAGCCCTGGCAGCATCGAGTACCTGAGATTCTTCAGCTCCGGTGCCATAGGGTTTGAAAGCTCAACGTGCGGATGAATTTCTGTGTTCACCAATTTCGCAAATCGTTCATCTTCAAACGAATAGCTATACGTTTCTGTAAATCCTGATTCTGCAAGTGTGCGACGAATGAGTCCAATCCAATATACTGATGGTGATACGGGTAATGGCTTTGAGAAATCCATTGTAGACGGTGGAATTGCATCAAGTCCGTGCACGCGAACAACTTCATCAACCAAATTATGCTCGCCCAGCACATCAGGGCGCGCAGACGGGACGGTCACAGACCACACGTCGCCACTCCCACCCCCTCCAGCTCCCCCTCGGGCAGGGGGAGAGATTATAAACCCTAATCGTTCCAAAATATCCCGCACTTCTTCATGAGAAATGTTTACCCCCGCAATTTTACTTGGACTATCTGGATTAAAAGCAATTGTGTGCGTACCCATCTTTCGGTCAGATGATTTTGCAAGCCCAAGAAGTGCTGCGATTTCGTGCGCAATATCTTCTTCTGATTGCACATCGTGCGCGCGATCAGGTAGCACATCAGCGTCAAATATCGTATCGCTTGGAATATGCAGAGCAAGCTTTGACCCAATGAGGGTATCTTCGGGAAGAATCAGGATTCCGCCATGATCGTCTGATATCCCTAGTTCTCGGACAGAATTTAACATTCCGGGGCTTGTCTCTCCTCGAATCACTGCTTCTTTCAAGGTAAATAATTCACCGTGCTCATCATACACACGTGCTCCCGGAGGTGCGTACGGGACAATCTGCCCCACTTCAATGTTTAGCGCACCACATACAACTCGGATTTCGTTCGTTCCGTCGGTTACTGTTGCAAGACGAAGACGGTCTGCGTTTGGATGAGGATCGAGCTTGAGAATTTTTACAACCGTCATGCTTGGATCTATTACGTACTCGCGATCAACAACAGTTTCAAACGCATGCATGGTAAGAAGCTCTGCCAACTCTTTTGGAGATAGTGTGAGGCTTGGAATTATTTTTTTAATTTTTTGGTACGAGAATTTCATAGTAACAGCTTGTCATGCCGGACTTGATCCGGCATCCACGTGGATTCCGGCTCGGGGGCCGGAATGACAGTTCGAGAACTGTCGTAAAAACCTAATATCTCCACTCCAAAACATCCTAATATCGTTAATACCATGTCGGATCATTGTAAGCCGATCAATAGCGCCACCGAAGGCGAAGCCCTGATACTTCGTTGGATCAATATTCATATTTTTGAGTACGTTCGGATGTACCATGCCAGCACCCATTACTTCAATCCAACCTGTGTACTTACAAACCCTGCACCCTTTTTGAGCACAAAAAACGCAACTCATATCAACTTCAAATCCAGGCTCGACAAACGGAAAGTATGAAGGACGTAGACGCACGGTTACGTCTTTTTGAAAGAATGTAGAAAAGAATGCAGCAATAACCCCCTTAAAATCTGCAATTGTTATATCCTCCCCTATTCCTAAGCCCTCAAATTGATAAAACGTTGATTCGTGTGTTGCATCTACTTTTTCCCTTAGATATACTCGGCCTGGAGCAATTACATAAAATGGCGGGGTGAGGCGCATCGTTTCCACGGATCGGATCTGCATCGGCGATGTTTGCGTACGCAGCACTACATCCTGTTCCCCACTCACACTCTTAGGATCAATCATAAACGTATCCCCTTCTCCACGAGCAGGATGATCTGACGGAATATTTAGTGCATCAAAGTTATATCTTGCCTCTTCCACTTCCGGGCCATCGGCGATAATGAAGCCCATAGCCGCAAAAATATTTTGCACACGTTCAATCGTAAGTGTGATCGGATGCAAATGGCCTACGCTAGCTTCGTTAGCTTGTACCTGCCTGCCGGCAGGCAGGGCTTTCATTAGCTTATTAGGTGCGGATGCGATAAACGACTCTTGTTTTACAGAATATGCTTCTTCAAGTGTTCTCTTTAATATATTCGCCGCTTTACCAATCACTCTCTTTTCTTCATCGCCTAAATCCTTAACACCACGAAGCAGCTCAGGGAGTTTTCCCTTTCGCCCGATATATAAAACGCGCCATGCCTCTAAGGCAGATGCATCCGAAACTTCTGCAAGCTCTTTATTGGCTTGCTTCTGTAGATCCTCGAGTTGTTGCTCCATGTCGGTCATATGACGTAAATACTAATTCAATCACAATAAAGAGTAGAACGATAATCGCGCTTACCCACCATACTAAAATCCTCTCCAATTGTAAAAAGAGGAGCAGATCAACAAATACTCCTAAAAATACTCCTTGCCGAAGGGATGGGCGCACGCGATATGCCGGGAGCTGATGACGCATAAATATGGTACGGGCAATGTACCCAATTAAGCCTGCCGTTGCTGCAACGGCTAAAAAGAGTGTGAGAAAAAAGAGAATAAATGCAGCCGCGGCACTTTTAGTAGGGTCGATCCAATTAATGATCAGAAACAAAATTCCCCAGGAAATAAGGGCGGTAATAAAGGACCCAAGCCCAAATGCTTTGACTGTCATAATTGTATACTACACTATTGGCGGGCCTGACGGGAGTCGAACCCGCTGCCTTCTCCGTGACAGGGAGACATGCAAAACCGTTACACTTCAAGCCCAGTACTACATAAGATACCGAAATCTATGTGTTTGTAAAGAAATTTGTGGTGACGGGAGGAATCGAACCTCCGACCTCGGGCTTATGAGTCCCACGCTCTAACCGACTGAGCTACGTCACCAATACAGGGCATTATACATAGGATGAGCAAAAATAAAACAGCGCCGAGGTCGGCGCTGTTAAGCCGGTTTCTCATAAAAATGAGGCCGGATGCTCCAAAGGACTCACTAGTGGTCTAACTTCGACAGATCTGTGTGCATCAGTCTTCGAGTTCCTCCAGTGGTCGTACTTCCATTCTTCCTCTTCTACTTTATTGCGCAAGAGCATATATTCTGCTATGCTCCTTTCACATAACGCGGGGTGGAGAAGTAGTATCTCGCCTGGCTCATAACCAGGAGATCGCTGGTGCAATCCCAGCCCCCGCTACATGGATCGTCCTCGTCCTTTAGTCGTGATTATTCTCGATGGGTGGGGTATTAGCTTAATTCGAAAAGGAAACGCTATTTTTGCAGCCAATACTCCCACTATGGATACGTATGCCCGTACCTACCCCACTGCCGCAATCAGCGCATCTGGAATTGAAGTTGGGTTGCCGTGGGGAGAGGTTGGAAATTCTGAAACAGGGCACCGAAATATTGGAGCGGGGCAAGTGCAGTACCAAGTACTGCCAAAAGTAGATAAGGCAATTGCAGACCGTTCATTTTTTACGAACCCGGCATTTTTAAATGCCGTTGCGCACGTTACGCAGTATAATTCAAACTTGCATTTACTTGGACTAGCTTCACCTGGAGGCGTGCACGCACATATCAACCATTTAATTGCACTGCTCGAATTTGCAGCAAGCCAGAACATGCATGAGCGAGTATATATTCACCTTATCACCGACGGACGAGACACTCCCCCCACAGGAGCGGCTGGGTATTTGAAAGCAATAGAAGATGCAATTGGAAAATATAGCGTAGGAAAGATTGCGTCGGTAACTGGACGCTTTTATGCCATGGACCGCAATAAGAACTGGGACCGTACACAGGCAACGTACGAGATGTTAACCGGCGGGCCGCGCAAAGCAGGGGCGCCGAGCGCAACAAGCGCCATTGCGCAGTCGTACCAAAAACAAATCTTTGATGAGCGCATCGTTCCGACCGTAATTACTCGTGGCGGTGAACCAACGGCAACCATCCAAGACAACGATGCTGTTATCTTCTTTAATTACAGGCCAGATCGAGCACGGCAGCTAACAGAAGCTTTGGTACAACCGGAAACAGTTGGCTTCCCTGCCAAAAAAATACAAAACCTGTACTTTGCCAGCATGACCCAGTACGACCCAGCTATCCCCACCCCCTTCGCGTTTCTCGAAGATGTATCTGAATTTCCTCTTGCACGCGTGCTATCAAATGCAGGGCTCAAACAACTCCATATTGCAGAAACAGAAAAGTATGCGCACGTCACCTACTATTTAAACGTCGGAAATGAAACGCCGTATCCTGGGCAAGAAAATGTCCTTATACCCTCTTCTAATGTTTCTAGTTTTGCAGATGAGCCCCATATGCAAGCTGATGGAATTGCGAATCGAGTGGTGGAGGAAATTTCAAAAGGCATCTACGACGTGTATTTTATCAACTTCGCGAATGCGGACATGGTTGGACATACCGGAGATTTTAACGCGACAATAGAAGCATGCTCATTTGTAGATAGTTGCATTACAAAAATTCACAATGCAGTATTTGCAGCTGGCGGAACATTAATGGTAACGGCGGATCATGGAAATGCGGAGGAAAAAATAAGTCCGAGTACCGGACAGGTGGAAACAGACCACACTACGAACCCTGTTCCACTTCATTTAGTATCTGCACGCCTACAACGCTCCACCCCAAAAAGCGATCAGGAAATGGTTAGTATTTTAACAACACCGATCGGCGTACTTGCAGATATTGCTCCTACAATCCTGGATGTATTGAAAATTGAAAAGCCGCCAGCGATGACAGGCGTCTCTCTTCTTGCTTCGCTACGGTAGTTCTGGAAATCTTGTGTGCCAGTCGTGTTGCTTCTCGTATGCAGCAGCAGCAGAAAACATCTTCTCTTCTTGAAAGTGTGACGCTATAACCTGCAGACCTACCGGCAAGTTCTCGCTCGTAAATCCACAAGGAACAGAGAGTGCGGGAACACCTGCTAGGTTTGCAGGCACGGTAAGCGCATCGGCTAAGTACATCTGCAGCGGATCTGACATCTTGCTACCAATTGGGAATGCTGGCTCCGGCGTAACAGGCCCTGCGATTACATCCACTGCTTTAAACGCCTCCTCATATTCACGACGAATAAGGGTGCGAACTTTTGATGCTTGCTTATACCATGCATCCACATATCCTGCAGAGAGTGCGTACGTGCCCATTAAGATTGCACGCTTTACTTCGGGACCAAACCCTTTCCCACGTGCGTGGATGTAATGCTCTAAGAGCGACACGTCATGTACATCCATGTCCCCATACCGAAGTCCGTCGTATCGTGAAAGATTCGTAGACGCTTCCGCCTTTGCGATCAGGTAATACACAGGGATAGCAGCAGATGTTAGCGATAAGGAAATAGGAGTAATGATTGCTCCCTGGTCTTTTAGAGATTCAACTGCTGCACGAACAAGCTTTTCAACTTCTGGATGTATGCCCACGCCAAAAAATTCTTCCGGCACCCCGATCTTCATGCCTGTAATATCTTTGTCGCATGCATGCACATACATGCCTACCGGCTCTTGAGAAGACGTTGCATCGTACGGGTCATTCCCTGCAATAATCTCAAGTAGCAGTGCTGCGTCTTTTACTGTGCGTGCCATTGGGCCAGCCTGGTCGAGACTGCTTCCGTATGAGATAAGGCCATGGCGACTTACGCGGCCATATGTTGGCTTTACCCCCACCACACCACACAGGCTAGCTGGGTGCCGTACTGAACCTCCTGTTTCTGTGCCAATTGCACCCCACACTTCCCCGCTTGCGACTGCGGCAGCAGATCCGCCGCTACTTCCTCCTGAAACACGAGATATGTCCCAAGGATTTTTTGTAACTCCAAATGCCGAATATTCAGTACTCGAACCCATCGCGAATTCATCCAAATTTGCCTTGCCGACAATAGCAGCACCGGCATCAATCAGTTTTTCAACTACCGCTGCATTATATGGAGACTGAAAATTCTCGAGCATCTTTGATGCTGCACTCGTATGGCCAAATTTGGTTACGATATTGTCTTTGATGGCAATTGGTTTACCCGCAAGTACGCCTTCTAATACTTCAGGCGCTTCAAATGTTTCGAGAAATGCATGGATATGCGGCTCCCAAGCAGCAATTGCATCACGACTCTCCTGAACTGTATGTGGTGTCTTCATGATACGGATGATTCTTCAAATACTCCCGGAACTTGAACGTAGCCTTGTTTTATTTTTGGTGCTCGAGCAAGCAGATCTTCCGGTTTGCATAGTGTATTTGGCTGCGCCACATCTTGACGAGAAATATTAGAAAGCCCAGATACAGCGTCTGCTGCCGGAACATCCGCAGTATCAATGTTTCCAATTGCAGAAAAGTGATTCAAGATACCAGATAAGTCTCGCGTTGCGGAAGATACCTCATCGTCAGTAAGCGAAAGCCGAGCCAAAGCTGAAATTTTACGAACTTCTTCGGGGGTAATTATACTCATAGCTTGAACTATAGCGTTGGTGTTACAAGAGACGCAAATGCTGTCTCGTTAATTACTGTAAGGCCCAGCGCCTCTGCCTTTACAGCTTTGCTGCCCGCATCTTCCCCAACTACTACATAATCAACACCCTTTCCAACAGTAGATGCAATTCTTCCCCCTACTGCTTGCACGCGCTGTTTTGCTTCTTCACGCGTCATTGTAGACAACGATCCTGTAAAGACAAATGTCTTACCATCAAGCGCGCCTGCAGCCTGTTCTTTTTGTACAGTAATGCCTAGTGCTTCAAATTTTTCCAAAATCTTCTTTGTCTCCGAGCTGGCAAAATATGCAATAATTGCATGGGCAACCTTTTCGCCTATCCCCTCAACACGCAATAAACCTTCTTCGCTAAGGCCCGTAAACGAACCAAGCGTCTTGTACTCCCGCGCCAAATCTTGCGCCGTTACTACCCCTACGTGCGGAATTCCTAGTGCAACTATAAATCGGGAAAACGATATATTTTTTTTTGCCTGAATTTCGTTTACTAAATTCTTGGCAGATTTTTCTGCAAAACGTTCTAGTGGCGTTAAATCCCCTTCTGTTAATTCCCATAAATCGCTTACGTTTTTGATAAGGCCCTCTTGCAGCAGCTGCTCCACTATTTTATCGCCCAAGCCTTCAATGTCGAATGCGGAGCGGCCAACAGCATGCAAGATTCGTTCCCGTTGTTGTGGGAAGCAGTCTTTGTTACTGCATCGCATTACTACACCTTCCGGGTCTTTTGTTACAGCAGATCCACACATTGGGCATTTCACAGGCATTATAAACGGCTTTGCGTTTTTTTTGCGAAGCGTAGGTAAGCTCGCAATAACTTCCGGAATAATATCTCCTGCTTTGCGAATAATGACCGTGTCGCCAATGCGGATATCTTTCCTCGCTACCTCGTCTGCATTATGCAATGTTGCGCGAGACACGATAGTACCCGCAACTCGCACCGGCGTTAAATGCGCAACGGGCGTAAGCGCCCCAGTACGGCCTACTTGCACCACAATATCTTCAACAATTGTCGTAGCTTCTTCTGCTTTAAACTTGAAGGCAGCGGATCCGCGCGGAGCCTTCCCTACTATCCCCAGCCTCTTGGAAACGGTGATGTCTTGTATCTTGGCCACTAGGCCATCAACTTGAAACGCATAATGTAAGCGCTTGCGTTCTTCTTTCGTAACTACAGCAACAACCTCATGCATTGTCTTACATAGCATGCCTCCGGGAGGAACGGGAAATCCAATCTCTTGGAGCATCTCATATTCTTCTTGCCTGGTTACAATATCCACTCCCCGTGTTATTTCCCATGCAAAAAACTTAAGCGGGCGAGATGCCGCAATTGCCGGATCTAGCTGCCGAATAGAGCCTGCGGCAATATTTCGAGGGTTTGCGAATTGCGATTCGCCCTGAGCTTGTCGAAGGGCATTCATCTTTTCAAACTCTTTCTTTGGAAAATATATTTCCCCGCGCACTTCTACTATGCCATCAATCTTTTTTTGCAAAGCCAACGGGATTGCTTCAATCGTTTTAATATTCTGCGTTACATCTTCGCCCATCGTACCGTCTCCACGCGTTGCAGCACGAACAAGCAGTCCGTCTTCATAAATAAGCGATACGGCAACGCCGTCTATTTTGAGCTCTACAAAATACTCATACTCCCCTGGCACTATTTTCTGATTTCGTTTTTCCCACGCAAGCAACTCTTCCGCCGAGAACATATCATTGAGCGAGAGCATGCGGCTGCTATGTGGAACGGGTGTAAATTCTGGTAGCACTGCTCCGCCTACGCGCTGAGTAGGTGAGTCAGGAGTAATTAAATCAGGATACTGCCGCTCTATTTCTTGCAGCTCATTTTTTAAGCTATCGAGTGCCGCATCAGATATTTCTTGCGTATCGCGAACATGATAGAGGTATCGGTGACGATCCACTTCTTTCCGCAAAAGTTCCGCACGCTTTTTTGCCTGCTCCTTTGTCATTGTTGATTACACCCTTCTCCCCCGAACTGCACGCGACGTACAAGATTTTTAAATGTTCCAGATGAAATAATGCAGGCGCCATCGTTCTCTGCTGATGCGTTATATGTAACTACTTGGCCATCGTATGCCATTTCAGCATCTTTAATAGGCTCATAATCACCCTGCTTTACCTTGTATCGTATTTCTTCCATGCCGGTATTTGCCCCTGCAAAAGCTTTTTCTGACGATAAATAGTCTTGTGATGCACGAATGTGGCGAGAGAGTGTGCCAGATAACACTACGGCAGAAGACGTCATGAGGATAATCATAAATAAAACAATAGTAATGACGACTGAGCCACGCTGAGCCGATTTCCTCCCCTCATATGAGGGGAGGCGAGGTGGGGTCGGACGTAGCGTTACTACCCCCTCGCGCTCCCCCTTATCCAAGGGGGAGAAATACGCTGTATATTTTTTATTGGTTCTGCGCATATGGTTCCATTTGGCGAGATGTTATAGAATTTTGAATGCTAATTGGCGGAATGCCGTCTTTTTTAGATGTAGCCGTGAGCTTGATTGTGATAACACGGTCAACGGGAATGCTAAACTCAAGGCCAATAATTTCTGTCGCCTTACTCGTGATAGGGCTAAAACGATTACTATCGGAATCCTCAGCGCTACACACATCTTGCTCCCCCGCATCTGCACGCTTGAATTGACCGTCAATAACTCGGAACGTAATACAATCATTATTTTGATTCACAAATACAACTGCGTCCCCCTCAGCTGCATACGTAGACCCGTAGCCTGTTCGCGCTTCTTTTATAAACGCCTCCATTGCAGACCGCATGTCTGAAATTAATTGCCCTTGCGCAATGGCGTGGCGTTGAACTTGGATAAAGTTCGTAAACACCCCCGTAATAATCGTAATAAATACGGCAAATATGCCCATGGCGATTAATAATTCGATCAGCGTGAACGCAGCAGATTTCCTCCCCTCATATGAGGGGAGGCGAGGTGGGGTCGGACGTAGCGTTACTACCCCCTCGCGCTCCCCCTTATCCAAGGGGGAGAAATACGCGACGTTAATCTTTGATTTCGTTTTCATGGTGTTGGCGTTACATACCAATTATAAAGCTTTTCTTTTATTTCAACGTTTTTCCCCTCTCCCCGAGCACTTGTCCAGTCCACTTTCGAAGTCACGTTAATATACTCATCATGGTCATCATCTTGAGTTATCATAACCGTACGAATGAATTCTGTTGGGTCTTGATCAAAAATTATAGTTTTATTAATATCTTCACTCACCACTATTTCATCGGACCAATCAGCATCCTCCTGCACACCTTCCGTAAACCATATATCATCACGCAATGCCCGCGTTAATTCCAATCCTTCATGCGCTAAGTTAGTTGCAATAAATGTTTGCTTTCCCGCATCGGCAACTTTATTCGTATTTGCGATTGTATATGCAACAGATACCGCAGCAGCTGTGGCAATAGACAGTCCGATTAATACTTCTACAAGTGTAAACCCTTTATTTTGCATAATCATTAACAATATCTAGTGTACCAAACTGACTCACCGCGAGCTTGCGTAATTCTCCATTACTCGCTTTGAGCGTTATATGTGCAGTATCTTTCGGCTCCATAACTGCCCCATCTTTATACGTCTCAACGGATGGCGGAACAGACCGAAACAGGATTTGCCTTACGCCACCCTCTTCCTCCTCAACTACAGACGTAAGAAGTTGGTGCTCTACAATAGGATGCTCTGTGTCACCACTATAGACATAGTCCGGATCTTCTTCTGTTCCTCCTGCAATATTAGCGAACTGCATAACTTTACCGCCTTCAAATATAATCCCTACATCTGAACAGGCAGCGCGATCTGCCGATTCTGGATTTGAATCATCTCGTAGGCACCCTTCTGGGCGTACCTGATTTAATGCACGCTCTTTTGTATCTAGCAATAACGACTGTATCAGTTCAGTATCCGAAATAAGCTGCTGGTGCGCACGCGCAGCCGGAAGGGCAACCAAAGACAACGAAGCCAATATACTGATAATGGAAATGATAACGAGAGATTCGACGAGGGAAAAGCCCATCGTAGCCCCCCTCGCCCCGGACGGGGAGAGGGTTGGGGTGAGGGGAAAATGGGCGCGACGATACCCCCTCATCCTCGCCTTCTCCCCGTCTGGGGAGAAGGGAGCGCGAACGAATGTCACGAACTTCATACCCTAATCATACCCCTAAAAGCACAAAAAACCGATCAGAAATAGATGGAAATACCATAAGCACAAGGGCAGCGCCAGCTAAAAATGGCCCAAATGGGATTGCGGTTTTCCGTGTTGCGCTGTTAGTTGCAAGTAACACTACCCCTACAAGCCCTCCAACTAGAAAGGCAATAAAAAGCAACGTTACCACGCCCTGAAACCCGAATAAGATGCCGAGCGGGATCATCAGCTTTACATCCCCAAATCCTATACCCTGCCCTGCAGTTGCGAGCCATATTGCATAGATCACCCCCGCACCCACAAGCGCGCCAAACGCCATACTATCACCAGATAGCCCGGAAATACTGGCGATTACGAGCGCAATAATTCCAAGTATCAAAATAAACACATCAGGCAGCATCATACTGCGCGCATCTATGTGAATTAATATAATCAATATACATGCTGCTATGTAGAGCAATATGGGAATAGTTAATAGCTGACCTGCTACGAATGCAGGCGCAATGAATGCGACACACAAAATTCCTGATAGCACCTCCAGTACTGCGTAGTGCATTGGAATGCGCACACCACATCCTCTGCATCGTCCTTTTTGAAATATATACGAAAAAATGGGTACGAGTTCGCGGGCAGTTAATTGCTTCTTGCAATGTGGGCAGTACGACCTCCCTAAGACTAACCCCCTCCAGCTCCCCCTTCGTAAGGGGGAGAGAACGCGTCGCATTCCCCTCCTTACGAAGGAGGGGTTAGGGGAGGTTAGAGCGTCCATATATCGCTCTGCAACTACATGCAAAAAACTGCCGATTGCAGCGCCGAGAGCGAAGAGAATGAATATAGTAAATACAGTTTCAAGCATATGTGCATCATAGCACGACTAAAAACAAACTAACCCCGCCTGCAGACGGGGTTAGGTATAGTACTATCCGAAATTATCGAATTACGGACATGTTACTAAGGTGCATGCAGCTGCTGTTACTTTTGCAACTCCCGTGCTATCAGCACAGAAATAACTTGCAGTATCACTCTTTAGCTGAGCCGAAACGCAGTATCCTGTCGCAGAGTCAACTGCAGCCAATCCTGGGTCTGCGACTCCATTTGCAGCAGTTAAATCTGTTTGCAATGCATCAACGCTAGTGTGTGAACCTTCGCACGGCCCTGTCAATGGAGTTGCTGTTCCAAAACAATCTGCGACCGTAGCGTACGAAGATCCTGCGTTGTCATAAATCTGCTCTGCGAGTGTTCGCAACTGAGAGATGTTTGACTTCACACGAGCATCGCTAGCCTTGTTCCTTGCATTTCCGAGTGCTACGAGCACCAAGCTCGCCAAGATACCGATAATTGCAATTACTACGAGCAATTCGATGAGTGTAAACCCTTTATTTGTTTTATTCATATACACTCACCTCCCTTCATCGTTTGTGTTGTCCACATATTACATGCAAGCATACCACATATTATGCAATAACAAGCACAAGATTGTAGATCGGCAACAATACGGAACCAACAATAATACCAACGCCGATACCAAGAATAATAATCAGGATTGGCTCGAGTAAAATCGTGATCGTCTCCAAAATATCTGCAACATCTCGTGAGAAAAACTTGTTTGCTTGTGTAAATGCTTTGGAAACTTCCCCACTCTTCTCCCCCACATTTACCATTGTGGTTAACATGGCCGGAATATGAGGCTCTTGTTCCCATACGTACGAAATAGATGCGCCGTCTTTAATAGACTGCACCGTATCATCCAATATTCTTTGATACACGCGGTTACCAATAGATTCGCGAGCGAGCGACAACGCCTCAATTACCGGCACATCGCTCGCAAACAGCGTTGCGAGGGCGCTCGTCATACGCGCCAAATATACTTTTTGAATAACTTCACGTAGCAGCGGAATATTGAGCATCATACTGCTAAATGTGTATCGGCCTTCTGCAGTTTTAATCCACGAACGAAATAGCAGGCCTAACGCTACGGCACAAACAAGCAAAACCGCCCAATAGTTTGTTAAGAAATTTGTAATGGCGATCAAGATTCTTGTGGCAAGTGGCAACTGTACCCCTGCATCTGCGAACAGCCCTACCAACTGCGGCAGTACGAACGTAAACATAATAATAACGAGTATAACTACTAGCGCCAATACGAATGCCGGGTAGATTAGAGCGGCACGCACTTTGCGCTGAAAGCCGTATTCCTCTTCCAGCTGATTTGCGATAGCAGTGAGAGAATCGCCAAGTTTTCCACTCGCCTCACCCGTGCGAACAATGCCAAGGATAAACGGGTTAAAGGTGGTGGCATGTTTACTTAATGCAATAGAGAGCGATTCGCCCGATTCAATATCATAAATAATTTCACGGATGACTTTTGTGAATCGTTCTTTTTTGGACTGCACCTGGAGAGCCTTGAGCGTTTCGAGAACAGGCACGCCAGCCATAATCATAGATGAAGCTTCTCGGAAAAAGACAATGAGCTCTTTAGTGCTTACAGTACCAAACGATAGCGAGCGATGCAGAACCGATTGTTCTTCTACGCGCTCAAATGAAATTGGAGTTAGCCCGTGTGTGCGCAACAGACTACTAGCGCGCTCTTCATTTGCAGCACGGAGAGTACCGCGCGTTAATGCCCCATCTGCTTGGCGAGCTCTGTATGCAAAAGTAGCCATAGATTATATGCAGTATACCATGACTTTTTAGCGCAGCATCCGTTTTGAGGAAGAAAAATACGCCCTGGCATCTTCTAGCCGCACTGCCCCCGCGTCTACCAACGCCTGCAAGCTTGAGTCCATAGTTTGCATTCCTACATCGGAACTTGTCTGAATAATTCCGGCCACTTGATGCACATTACCTTCACGAATAACGTTACGAATAGCAGTTGTGGCCATCATGATTTCCACGGCAGGAATACGCCCCCCAGAAACCCAAGGCAATAAGCGCTGAGATATAACACCAGATAGCGCATTTGCAAGCTGCCCGCGCACTTGCTGCTGTTGCTCTGATGGGAATGAGTCGATAATACGTTCAATCGTTTGGCCCGCATCGTTAGTATGCAACGTCGCAAACACCAAATGCCCCGTTTCTGCAACAGTGAGCGCTGTTTGCATAGATTCCTGATCACGAATTTCCCCGATCATTATGATGTTTGGGTCTTGCCGAAGTGTTACGCGGATTGCATCAGCAAACGATGGCGCATCCTCTCCCACTTCACGCTGATCTATAATGGACTGCTTATCGGTAAACAAAAACTCAATGGGGTCTTCAATTGTAATAATATGCTCGCGACGATTGGTATTTATATACTCAATAAGTGCAGCGAGTGTTGTAGATTTACCGTGCCCAGCAGGGCCAACTACAAGTACGAACCCCTGCTTAAATTCTGCAAACTGAAGAATCTGTGGAGGCAAATTGAGCTCATGCACCATTTGAATAGTTGAAGGGATGAGACGAAGCGCCGCGGCCAGCTGACCTACGTGATAGAAGACGTTAACACGAAACCGCACGCCACCTTCTAACGCATACGAAAAATCAACCTGGCGGTCACGCGCAAGCGTTTTGCCGTGCTGCTCACCTGAGCCAAGTAAATGCTCCATCATGGCTGCAAGCTCCGCAGCATCGATTGGCTTCTCCCCTACAGGAGCTAACTTCCCATCGATACGGAAAAACGGAGGGCGTGCAAAACTAATATGCACATCTGAAGCACCGTATTCTTGCGCCTCACGGAGCAAGTCATCAATCGCCCTCATGCTTTGCCCGTAAAATCTTCTCAACTTTTTCCATCACTTCAGAAGGGGTGTAGTGCGCTTTAATAATATAGTCGTCAGCACCAAGCTTTACCCCACGCTCTACGTCTGGCTTTTGCCCAAGATTTGTAAGCAGAATTACAGGAAGATTCCGTGTGCGATCATTTGCACGCAGCTCTTCTAAAATTTCAAATCCATCCTTTTTCGGTAATACCACATCAAGCAGCACAAGATCTGGAAGCGGCTCTTGTTGCAAACGTGCCCAAGCAACTTCACCATCTGCTGCAAGCTCTACGGTATACCCCATATTTTTCAGCTTTGTCTGGTACATGCCAGAGATAAACGAATCGTCTTCTACTAAATAGATGAATGCTTTGGTACTCATAGTGAAAAGTATACCACTTAAACTTCAGTTTCTGAAGTCACTCGCATCACATCTTCGTATCGAACTTCCCCGGTAAGAGCTTTTAAGAGCCCATCTTGGCGCATCGTGACCATCCCCTCATTCTTTGCAATAGCAGAAAGCGTGTCAAAATCCGAAAAATCATTGATTGCCGTACGCATTTTACGAGAAATGGGCACTACTTCAAAAATTGCCAAGCGCCCTAAAATACCCATTTCTTTGCATTCCGGGCACCCGGGGCTTTTATAGAATACTCTTGGAGTACGCTGGTTTTCTTCCACCATATAGTCGGCAGGAAGCGTTGCGAGTTCAGAGAGCACCTTTTCTCGTATTGCGTCTGCCATCGGCACCTCTTCTTTGCACGCCTGGCACAGCCGCGGAACAAGGCGCTGTGCCGCAAGCAAGCGAACACTTGCAGATAACAAGAATCCATCAATCCCCATATCGATTAAACGAGGAATTGCGCCAATTGCACCGTTGGTATGAATGGTAGAGAGTACAAGGTGGCCGGTTAATGCTGCATGCACGGAAAGTTCTGCGGTATCTCTATCTCGAATTTCCCCCACCATAATAATATCTGGATCTTGGCGCAGAATACTCCGCAAGCCCGAGGCAAACGTAAGCCCAATTTCTGGCTGCACCTGAGTTTGATTTACACCAATAATTTCGTATTCTACTGGGTCTTCTAGTGTTACGATATTCGCTTCCTGGCTATTGAGCAGCGAGAGCGACGTAAAAAGCGTAGTGGATTTCCCAGAGCCAGTAGGGCCAGATATTAAGATGATGCCATACGGTGAATGCAAGTACTGCGCAAATACTTCTTGCATCTTTCCTCGCAAGCCCAGCTCTTCAAAGGATGGTGCTCCGCTCGATTTATCCAAAATACGCATTGCCACCTTTTCGCCGAATGTTGTTGGCATGGTGGAAACGCGGAAATCATACGAGCGACTATCCACCGTTGCAGAAAAGCGCCCATCTTGAGGTAGTCGAGATTCATCGATTTTGAGATTTGATAAAATCTTGATGCGAGAAATAATAGCTGCGTGGACTTTAAGCGGCAGCACAAGTGATGTGTGCAATTTTCCATCTATCCGATACCGAATACGCACTTCTTTCTCAGTAGGCTCAATATGGATATCGGACGAGTGCCCTTCAATTGCGTGGCGTATCATCACGGCAACAACTTTTGTAACAGGAGCTTCTTCTACAATGCGCTCAATGCTTGCACCTGTCTTCTCCCCTTCACCCGCTTCTTTGAGTTCTTGAGAAAATTCTTTGAGTGCTCCCCCAATTTCTGCCTCTACTGCACCTGCGCCACCAAGCGCTTGGTCGATAGCATCTGAAGATGCCAAATATATTTGAGGAGTTAACCCTTTCCGCTTTGCGATAAACTTTACGGCTTCTGCAGCCTGAAAATCATCTGGTGATTCCATTGCAACCAGGAGCGTTGTTCCTTTTTTATCAAAAGCGACAAACCTATATGTTGCAGCTGCTTTACGCGATATATCGTGCATCGCTTCGCCATGAACCGGCACCTTAGTTAAATCTACATATGGCACCTCGAGCAACTGGGCCTGAATGACTGCAAGATCTTCCGATAAAATAATCTTCTCGCTCAATATAACAGCCTTAGCAGATATGCCATCTGCCTTCATGCGCTCCTCTATATGAGTACGCTGCTCTTGCGTTACACTCCCGCGCTCTACCAAGACTGCGAGAAGTTGATCGTTACTGTCCATGTTTATTGAAATGGATTCGGCTTGCCTGCTGTTGCTGGCGGCTGTACTGGAAGAAGGCCTCGCGCAAACAAGGTTGCATCTAATGAAGTGTAATTGGGCTGCGATAATACTGCCGTGTCAAACCCTGAAGTAGCGACTTCGTCACGACTTACGGCAGACCCCTGATCCTCCGATACTACTGCTGTTTCCGGACCCACATTTAATGTTGGAGTAAAGTAAATCACTGCGCCTACTGCAACCGCAGCAAGCAATACTGCCCCGAGGATAATGATTGTCATTCGTTGTGGTGATGCAGTTTCCATAGAGATATATTATGAACTTGGAGTTTCTTCTGCTCTTGCGTACAGCTGGATTACTAAAGATGCCGTAACAGCTTCTGGCTGCTCTGGGACTTTGCTGATTGTGATACGAGCCACATCAACAATACGGGGCGACTTCTCAAGACCTGCGAGAAAGGCGCGCACCTGCTGGTAGTTACCTGAAACTCCTAGCTGCAACGTTATAATCTGAATACCTTCCGGCACCAAGTTCAAATCCCCTCTTGCCTTACTTGCGTTTGCGCGCGCTTTTGTTTGAGAAGCATTGTTCGTAATTGCAGTGAGTGTAACGCCAGATTCTTTTGCGTACTGATCTACAACACGGATAATATCTTGAGAGCGCTCTGTTTCTGGAATCACTGCCGCAAGCTGCCGTTCAATATCTGGCTGAGAACGCAATTGGTTTATCTTTGCATCCAGCGATTGTAAAAATGCTTCTTTTTCTGCAAGTGAACTAGTATTGCTTTCAATGCTGCTTTTAGCCGTACTAATAGAATCCATCAATGGCTGCAGTACGGTAAAAAGGAACGCAATTGCAATCACCACTACTCCGGTGAGTACTAAGTACGGCGTGTTTAATGAGGTGTTTATTGCCATAGAATGTTCGGATCAAAAGTTAACGTCATGGTAAATCCATATATAACAGATGCCTCTTCCCCATTTTTTTGCTCCTGCCGCTGAATGTTTTTTATACTGCCGCTAGCAAATACGGAAGGATGAGCTTCGGATGCTGTGAGGCTAGCAATTGCAAGCGATACCTGATCTACCTGGGCGGTTATTCCTTGTACGGTAATCGTTGATGCATCGCTTGCAGCTTCAAAATTCGTAAGCACAGTATCAACAGGAAGCAGGCGTTCAAGATCGGCAAACACAGCGTTCCAACGCACATGACTTTTAAGGAGTGTACTTACTTCACCTAATCGTTTTTCGAATAATGAAACGCGAACTGCGTCAGAACGCAGAGTTTCGATTTGTGCCTTTGCAGTTTTAATCTTTGTTTCGATATCTTCGTTATTTTTACTCAATGCCTGGTGGTATGCGTACAGCGCTGCCCATGCAGCTGCAAACAAAAAAACTACAAGCACTGCAATGCCATACAGCCGTACACGGCGCTTACGCGCGGCAATAATGTACTGGGTACCTGGTGCAAGATTAATACTTGGCATAAATAAAGAAGGATACTAGTACTGACTATACCACATACAGATTACGAAGGCACATGTGCAAAACCGCGCAATGCCAATCCAACCGCAACTCCGAACCGCGGACCAATCTCAGTAAGCACGTCTTCTAGCTTTTGCGAATACGCTAATCCTTTCCACGGATTGCCGACGGTGGTTTGCACTCCGACAGTACGACTCCAATATTCTGACAAGCCCTGTAAGTTTGCTCCGCCTCCTATTAATACAGCTTTTGTAATGCGCTTGTGTTCTTTTTGTTCATAGAGGTTTAATAAATCTTTTGCTTTTTCTGCTTGGCGCACCACTGCAGATTCAATCGCACTTCGTGCAGCATCGTCTTGCTCTGCAAGCAACCCATGCTCAACTTTACGAAGCTCTGCATCGCCTTCTGCAATTCCAAGAGATTGCGCAACGGCCGAGGTAATATCGTAACCGCCAAAATCAATCGTATGAGAAACTCTGGGCGTGCCACCATCTATAATATGGAATGTAGTGGCGCGAGAACCGATATCTACTACTAGCGTTGATGCATCAGCGCTATGCACAAGCGAACGCACAAGTGGAAACGTTTCCACTTCTAATGCGAGCAATGTAATTTGCATATTCTCAAACACTGCAATGTAGCGGGACACAATATCTTTTGGAGCTGCTGTAATAAATACAGGCATGGGGCCATCTGGTGATGCTGCCGTCTTTTCAGTATCTGCAGACAGTGCAGCGTCTGCATGGTCTGTTGTCATATGAGGTCCACTGCCTACACGACTCCAGCCCAAAACCATTTCATCAATGTCGGCAGGCACTACATCTCTTGCGGCAAAGCGAACTGCTTTTTCCATTTCTGAATCCGGTATACGAGGCATCATAAGCACGGTAGAAAATACGACGCCCCCAGGAAGTGCCGCAACGGCGGAATCTGCAACGGTGCCTGCACGCTCCATCATTTGGTGCAGAATTTCAGCAGTACGAGAAATTGCGTCTGCATCCCCATTAGGCGGATTCACCAGCAAGTTACGCATGTTCGATTCCGCGTACGTTGTAAGCTCGATTCTGCGTCTACGATCCACAAGCTCTACGATTTTTGACGTAGACGTGCCGAGATCAACTCCTATATATGATGTTGGGCTTCCAAAAAATGCCATGATACGATAGTATCATAATTATATGATTACATCTTGGATTATCGGAATTATCGTTGCAGTTGTTGCGTATATCCTATTCGCATACAACTCATTAGTGCGGCAGAAAAATCGCGCACAAGAAGCGTGGAGCGATATCGACGTACAATTAAAACGTCGTCACAACTTAATTCCTAACCTCATTGAAACGGTAAAAGGATATGCGTCACATGAACGCGCAACACTAGATTCTGTAACCGCAGCTCGCACCCAGGCACTTGCGGCACAAACTCCTGCACAGCATGCACAGGCAGAAAACGCACTTTCTTCAACCTTGAAGTCACTGTTTGCAGTTTCAGAAAATTACCCAGACTTGAAATCAAATACGAACTTCTTGGAATTGCAGCGCGAACTATCTGATACGGAGAATAAGATTCAGGCATCTAGGCGCTTCTATAACGGCGTGGTGCGAGACTTTAATACTGCAATTGAAACTGTGCCAAGCAACGTAATCGCTTCCATGTTCGGATTTGTACAACGAGAGTTCTTTGAACTTGACGATGAAAGTGAACGAGCCGTTCCGGAGGTGAAGTTTTAGCGTAGCCGCTCCCTTCTCCCCTGACGGGGAGAAGGCGAGGATGAGGGGAAATTAGTCGACTTAACGGCCCCTCACCCCTGCCGGCAGGCAGGCTAACCCTCTCCCCATCCGGGGCGAGGGGATAACTATATAAACAATGACCATCTACTCACAAATTTCTTCGAATAAGCGAAAATCAATTTTTCTCGTTGTAATTGTTCTTGTATTCGTAATCGGTGTTGTCGCACTGTATTCGTATTCTCGATACCAAGACTTTTCGCTCGCTATACTCGCTGCTATACTCGCTATCCCTTCTTCGCTCATCGGTTACTATACGGGAGATAAAATTGCACTAGCTGCAAATCGTGCACAGGCGGTTACCAAAGAAGAAGCGCCGGAACTTACGCGCATTATTGAAAACTTGGCAATTACAGCAGGCGTACCAACACCAAAGATATATATTATCCAATCCCCTGCCATGAACGCATTTGCAACAGGGCGCGACCCGGAGCATGCATCTATTGCAGTAACTACAGGATTATTACATGCACTAGAGCAATCTGAGCTTGAAGGCGTACTTGCGCACGAACTATCTCATGTAAAAAATTATGACATCCGATTTTCTACACTCGTTGCAATCTTTGTTGGGTTCATTGTGATTTTGTCTGACTTGGTGGGCAGGTCAATGTTCTTTGGAGGTGGGCGTAGAAGTCGAGATAACAATCAAAGTAATGCACTTATTGCAATTATCAGCATTGTTCTCCTCCTTATATCCCCCATCATTGCGCAAATTATCCAACTTGCGATTTCTCGCCAACGGGAATACTTGGCAGATTCTTCCGGTGCACTATTAACACGCTACCCGGAAGGATTAGCGCGGGCATTAGAAAAAATCGCTCATAGCAGCCCACTAGAAACTGCGAGCAATGCAACGGCACACCTGTTTATTGCAAACCCGTTTGGTTCTCCCCCTGCCCGAGGGGGAGTTAGAGGGGGTGGGAGTTCCTTTTCTGGCTTACTTTCAACTCATCCGCCGCTAGAAGAACGAATCAAGCGATTACGAGAGATATAGATCAAATCCTCTTGATGCTAAAAACCGCATGTGGCGGGTTTTGTCTTCTGCGTGTTTAGGATGCGCTTTTTTCCATTGCGCTATTGCCTGCCTGGCACGGTCTTGCCACTGCTGATTATCAGCCAGATCGTCCAATACTATCTCTATTGTAGAGTCTTCAATTCCTGCTGATTTTAATTTCATCCTTATATATGAAGGGCCTACCAGCTTGGTTCGATATATGCTTTCAGCTTTTTTCTGAGCAAAGACGCTATCGTCTAATAGCTTTTTTTCTTGCAGCCAATCTACTGTTTCAGCAATATCTTCTTCGGCAATCCCCTTCTTCTTCAGCTTCTGCCGCACTTCTCGCACGCTATTATCCCGCCGGGATAAAATATCAATCGCAATATGACGCGCAGATTTTTCCGATGATTTTTGCATAATATATAGATTGTAGCGTATTTCCTCCCCTCATATGAGGGGAGGCGAGGTGGGGTCAGTACGTAGCAAGCAACGCACCCCCTCTCGCTCCCCCTCATACGAGGGGGAGAAATCTACGAACGCCTTGACCACTCCCCTGTTTCGCACTATGCTTGCCGCAGTTTTGCTCTCTTGCCAATTCAACGAAATTCCTTTTTGAGGAGACATTCGTATGCTCGCGCTACCAACAGCTCAACAACGTTCGATGTGGCTACAGGCACACGCAGTAAGGCCAGATAAAGATCGATGTCCCAGATTCAGATGCGACGGAAAATTCCACTCATACATACTCATCAGCGCGGAGTCAGATCCGGTTCCAGACATGGCACTATCGTTTGGATATGACCCAAACAACGATCTGTATTTCATCACGGATAACACTCCCGAAGAGATCCGTCCATCGATTTTGCAGATTGAGTATCGGCGTATCAATCACGATGCTCACCATAGTCACCATCATGCTCTTCAGACATCACTCGCAGGTATGCCGAACGGAAAAATCAAAAAACTGCTGGTCCCAAGACTCCTGACGTTCTATGCAAACCTTGATTCCGAATTTGAAAGTTTTGAATCCTTCGAAGCACAAGATGCGCATGCTGCACTCGCCTATCTTGAATCAATCAAGTAACCAAATCGCCACCCGGAAATCCTGGTGGCATATTTTTTTTGTTGTATACTTATGGCATGGAAAAACCAATTCAAGACAAACTCACATCTCGCCTTAAGAGCGTGCTTGCGTCCGCATCAAAAGTTTCGCAAGAATTATCGCACCGTCATATCGGAACAGAGCATATGCTCTATGGCATGCTCCAAGAATCCGGTTCGCTTGCATACAGTATCTTGAAAAAGTTTGGCCTCACACCAGAATTTATTCGCACTGAACTTGAAGTAATGGATAAAGGAAACGGATGGAAAGAGGAACTATCCGCACATACTCGCGCCGCGTTTGAAAAAGGTGCGCGTACTGCCTTTCAGTATCATCATCGCTACATCGGCACAGAACATATCCTATATGGAATTCTTACGCTGAAGGATTCTGTTGGGTACAGGCTGCTAGAGAAATCTCCTGTAGACGTAAAGTCCCTGATGCAGCAAGTGCAGATTGTACTTAAGAGTACATCCCACTTCCCCGATCTTTCGAACTTACTGGGCGGCAATGCAGGAAAAGGCGGACAAGAAGAAGGCCTGTCCGGAGAACACAAAGAAAGAGGTGGTATTATTTTACCAGAAGCTGCCGGCTTGCCTGACCGACAGGCAGGTATGGTTTCCGGCGCATCTGGAATGCCTGGCTCCCACACTGGATCAAAGAAACAAAAAACCCCTGCGTTTGATTTCTTTACACAAGACTTAACAGCAATGGCATTGAGCGGTAAGTTCGACCCTGTCATTGGCCGAGCAAAAGAAGTGGACCGCGTAATGAGTATTCTGAATCGGAAGAATAAAAATAATCCAATCTTAATTGGTGAGCCAGGTGTTGGAAAAACTGCGATTGTCATCGGCTTGGCACAACGGATTGCAGACGGGAATGTGCCTGCAAAGCTTACGGGCAAACGAATCCTCTCGTTAGATATGGCAGGCATATTAGCAGGAACAACATTTAGAGGAGAGTTTGAAGAACGAATTAAGGAACTCATGCGTGAACTCGAAGAAAACCGCGACACTATATTATTCATAGATGAAATCCACACCATTGTAGGCGCAGGGTCTTCTGGTGGCAGCATGGATGCGGCAAACATGCTAAAACCAGTACTGGCGCGCGGAGAAGTTTCTGTGATTGGCGCAACAACCCTGGATGAATATCGCCGTCATATCGAAAAAGATGCTGCGCTTGAACGCCGGTTCCAGCCTGTGCAAGTAAAGGAGCCAACTCCAGAAGAAACGACTGCAATTTTGCAAGGCGCGCGCGAAGCATATGAAGCGCACCATGGGCTTACCGTTACCGATGAGGCAATCCAAGCTGCTGTTGAAATGAGTATCCGATATATTCCAGATAGATTTTTACCAGACAAAGCACTCGACTTATTAGATGAAGCAGCAGCAACACTGCAGCTGAAAATTGCAGGTACGGAAGAAGCGAAAAAAGCGAATACACTAAAAAGCGAGCTTGCGACACTTCGACAAAAGAAAGAAACTGCAATTGAGGCCGAGCATTACGAAGATGCGCTTGCAGCAAAACGACAAGAAGACCTTTTGAATGAAGAGCTTGCCGCATACTCAAGAAAAATATCTGCAAAGAACGATGCAAAGCGCCTCTCTATTAACGCAGAGCATATTGCACAGGTAGTTGCAGAAAGTACCGGCATTCCTGCAGGTAATATTCTTAAAGAAGAATCCAAGAAACTCGCGAACCTAGAAGATGTAATGCATAAGTTCATCATTGGGCAAGAACACGCGATCCACGCAGTTGCACGGTATGTGCGCAGATCGCGCGCAGGAATTGCTAGCCCAAACCGGCCACTTGGATCCTTTATCTTCTTAGGCCCTACTGGTGTTGGCAAAACAGAAACGGCCAAAGTATTGGCTCGTGAAGTATTTGAAAATGAAGATGCGCTGGTGCGCGTAGATATGTCTGAGTTTATGGAATCGCACTCAGTATCACGATTAATTGGAGCACCTGCAGGCTATGTAGGATATGAAGATGGCGGAAAGCTAACAGAAACAGTGCGACGCCAACCATACTCCGTCATTCTCTTTGATGAAATAGAAAAGGCGCATCGAGACGTATGGAATATCTTGCTGCAAATACTAGATGAAGGTGAGCTCACAGATTCTCACGGACGCAAGGTGAACTTCCGCAACACCATCATTATTATGACAAGCAATATCGGATCGCACGAATTATCTCAGCAAGCGAGAATGGGTTTTGCAATGCCGGAGGAATCAGACGAAAAAGATGACGCGCAACAGAAGTACGAGCAGCTCAAAGACTCTGTTATTAAAGAGCTCCATAACCAAATGTCTCCCGAGCTGCTGTCTCGTATTGATCAAGTAATCGTCTTCTCCCCCCTCACAAAGCAAGACATGGAAAAGATTTCTAAGAACAACGTACGAGAACTGCAAAATATTCTCCTGAGTAAAGATATTACGCTTGAAGTATCTAAAGGCGTCATTACCGAAATCGCGCAGCGTGCATTTACAGAAGGAAAAGGAGCACGACCGATCCGCCGTATCGTACAGGAACTATTAGAAGACCCTATTGCCCACTCCATTATTAATAAAGAATTTGGAGAAGGGCACGTACTCAATGCGCGCAAATCAGGAAGCTCTATTGTTGTTGCACAGGTTGAAGCCGTATCAGCATCTCGTTGAATTAGCAGAGGGCTTGCGTGATGCGCTGGCCCCTGCGCGGTGTATCCAGTGCCTACTAGAAGGAACATGGTATTGCAAAGAGTGCAGGGCAACCGTGCCGCCCCATATTCTTACGTGCATTATATGCAAAGAAGAGCGATTTCGCGGCACAACATGCATTGCATGCCGTGAGGAAACTGTTCTCACGGGCGTCGTAAGCGTAGGCACATATTCCAATCAAGCGTTGCAGCGTGGTATTGAATGGCTCAAATTTAAAGGCATCCGGCCACTTGCAGAGATTATGGCAGCGCTCCTCATTCCACGCATTACAACTATTGCGCCCATACAAGAGCTATCAGAACACGCTGTACTTGTCCCCCTCCCCCTACATTCGTGGCGCCAGCGTACACGAGGCTTTAACCAAAGTGAAGATATCGCCAATGTAATTGGGCGCATCTGCAATATTCAAGTTGCGCCTATTCTACAGCGCACCGTTTCCACATCTTCGCAAGCAAACTTGCCACATACGCTTCGAAGCGAAAACATGAAAGATGCGTTTTCGTTAGCGATATCAGAAGAAGCGTACAAAACTCTTGTCCAGCAAAAATCCATTGTAATTATCATAGACGATGTCACCACAACGGGCTCAACGCTTTCGTCGGCGGCATCGGTGTTACCAAGTATTCCCAACGCACAAATCTGGGGCGCGGTGGTAGCGAGAGGGTGAGAATTGGCCGTTCCCCTCTCCCGTTCTGGGAGAGGGCTAGCCTGCCTGCCGGCAGGCAGGGGTGAGGGGCGTTAGCTGCTATTCACTTCCCCTCATCCGCGCTTTGCACAAAGGCAAAGCTAACCTTCTCCCAAAACAGGAGAAGGGAGCGCGACGCTACCAGTCCGTATCTTCAAGCAGTGCCTTTGCAATCACGACTACGCGCGTTTTGCCGTAGTGCGCCTCAACATCAACCACTAAGCGTTCAATTAACTGTTTCCATTCATGTGCCTTTTTTGGATCTACTATTGCAAGTTCATACATTGTTTGGATTTTGTCGCAGAGTTTCAAAAGCTTTAAAAAGGGCGTGTAGTGTGTAACTGCATCTTGTTCTTCTTCCCAATTGTCATGTGTTAACGCCTGCACTCCGGATTTCACTTCTTCGCTTACCCATTCGGGCAGTTTTATAGAAGTATCTTCAAGCACGTCATGCAAAACTAGTATTTGATACCCAAGTATTCGTTCTTCTTTCGGCAATGTAGGATCTGCAACAAGCGTTCCGGCCGCCCACATAGGGTGGATAATGTACGGGTATAACCCTCTGCGAATAACATGATCTTCGCCCCGCAGATTATGATTAGTATGCGCATCGTGCGCAAACATAAAGAGTTTCCCTACAAGGTCCGGTTCCAATATTGATTCAGTCATATTGCTCATACTATAGAGGAAACCACCCGTTGACAACGCATATACTTGCAACATGCGCCCCCTTACACATATAGTGTGCCTACGTGTACCCTTTCCAATTTTCTTGAACTTTTCGCTAGGAGTACCTCTCATGGCAACTACAGCCCAAGGAATCCTCGAGGCTGCTATTCCCGCCGCACTTGCAAAAGCTGGTCTCACCTTGTCGCACAAGGGCAAGGTTCGGGACACCTACATTCTCCCTAATCACGACGACCTGCTGCTGGTGATGGCGACGGATCGCGTGAGTATTTTCGACTTTGTAATCCCGGCTACAATTGCGGGCAAAGGAGAAATCCTTACTGCGATGACAATCTTCTGGCTCACAGAGGTGCTGCCAGGTAGTCTCGCTCACCACCTCGTTGCCTTTGGTAATGAGATTGACCTGTTCCTGCCGCCTACACTTCGCCAAAGTGGCGTACTTCGAAAACGATGTATTGTTGTGAAAAAGTTCGACATGCTTTCTGTAGAGTGCATTGTTCGCCACTACCTCACAGGCTCTGGATGGGCTAGCTATAAAGAGCATGGCCATGTATGTGGAATTAGGTTACCAGATGGTCTTCATGATGGTTCCCAACTACCAGAGCCAATCTTTACCCCCACAACAAAAGCACTAGAGGGGCACGATGAACATCTTCCCACTGCTGATGTGATTGCAGAGCATGGTACCTGGCTTACAACCAAATCTCTCGTTGCGTTCCAAGCAATATCACAATTCGCCGAAAGCCGAGGTGTTCTACTTGCTGACTCAAAGTTTGAGTTTGCGAAGGTTGGTACGCTTGCCGACGAAGTTGGCACTCCGGACTCCAGCAGATTTTGGGATAGCGCCGAATGGGCAATCGCAAACGAATCAGGCACCTCGCCTCCATCCTACGACAAGCAGCATCTGCGCAATTGGGGCAAGGGCTTCGGAATACCAAAACTTGATCCATGCAATTCCGATGACCAAGATTACGTCAGAAAACTGTTCGTGCCACCACTTGTGTTGCAAGAAACCTCGGATAAGTATCATGCCATCTTCCAAAGACTGGTTGGAATGGCACTCGCAGAATTTCAACAAATGTGGATGGACATTCACGCGTAACTCTTTTGATCTTTCTCACACCCGACCAGTCACCTGGCCGGGATTTTTCTTTGCTCCCTTTTATCGTGTTATACTTTTTGCATGGATATTCGAAATGCGCTTATTATTCTTCACATCATTGGCACGGCGCTTGGTGTTGGGGCAGCCACGGTAAGCGATTACCTTTTTTTCAGATTTACAAGCAAAGGAATATTAACAAAGGACGGTTTTGCAACACTCAAGGCCGTAGCGAACGTTGTGTGGATAGGCTTATTTATTTTACTGATTAGCGGGTTTGGATTTGTCTTCTTATATATGTCCGGATACGGATCAGTTCAAAATACGTACAGCCTAGATAAAATGTGGGCGAAGCTGACAATAGTATGTATTTTAGTTGCCAACGGATTCGTACTACATCGCGTAGTTCTCCCCTTATTTGCAAAACGCCTCGGCAAACCATATGCAACTCCTGCGTTCAGTCAAAAATCGCCAATCGTATTTTCTGCTGGCGCAGTTTCCGCAGCATCGTGGTATTCCACGCTTATCCTCGGTGGCTGGCGCGGCCTTACTGCAAGCTATACAGAAATTATGCTGGGGTATTTTGCTGTTGTGTGTATCGGAATTATGATTTCGAACTTACTCGGAAGACGAATGATCAAGAAATAAGCGATTTCTGCTTTACTACATATTGCTGCACACCCTGCGATGCTTCATAGAGTCGAATCTCTGCCCATTGGTACGCCAACATAGATTCTGCCCCGTTATTTAGGTTAGGGCCCGTAAGGAAAATTCCATCTAAGCACGCTCCTGTTTTTTCATCTGCCATGAGTACACTGTTCGTATTTTTCCCGAAAAACCATAAATACACAGCTGCAATATCTTCTACTCGTACACGATCCGGATACGCACGCTGATAGTCGATCATAAAATCAAGCATTACACCTGCCTCGATGGCCTGCTGGTTATCTGCTGATGGAGCTCCACCCTTCGGATACCATCCGTTACTTCCAATGGGAATAAATATGCCGTTACGAATAGTGGAGCTGATAACAAAACGGGCGCTTTGATGAAGAATACGCTCAGTATGCTCATCATTCTTTTTATGAAGTGCGCATAGTAAGCCATGCGGGAATAGCGCATTTGCGTATGTCATACTTGACTCGAACCAGGGCCAATCTTCTGATGCATTCTGCTCCCATAGGCTTACCAGCGTTTGCAGTGCTTTAGGGTCTGAGTTCGGCATATCTTTGGTCGCAATCAAATACTCCGCCCAAAATCGAGGTGCGTTCATTTCGGAAGCACGCGTGAGCAACGGCTCAAGCATGCTTGCGGCTTCAGCGTGATAATGAGCGTATGCAGGAGAATGCATCACTTCAACCAATGCTCGTATTAAACGCGCATACATATCTTCAGATTCTACCAAGCCCTGCGGCAACCACTCCCCTGTTGCACTGCGAAAGTTAGTGAAATACCCAGGTCGGATTTGAGCTTGGCATATAAAATCCCAGCAACGCTGAAACAATGTTTGGACAATAGGCTTTAGGTCAGAAGAAATTAGTGGTGTAAGCCGAACCAGCATCTGCATTGCACGCGCGTTATCGTCTGTACAGTATCCTTCGGATAAAAGCGGCTCCCGAATAGTTGCATGCTGATACAACCCATGTGGCCCCATCATCGCTTTAAAGTGATCAAGCAATTCTTTTTGCAGTTGCATAATTATTTATTATATGGTACTTTATTGCTATTGTCAAAACGTATGAGTAACTTTCAGCAAATCATTACAAAACAGCAACGTCGCGTAAACGTGATTTACGTTTCTTCTTATATCCCCCGTAAATGCGGCATAGCCACCTATACCAAAGACCTTACAAATGCCATTAACCTGCTGAATACCCGCTCGTTGGCCGAGATACTAGTTATTAATCACCCAGAAGAAAGCCTTGAATACCCCTGGGAAGCTAAGTTTAAAATCACTCACAACGACCTATCAACATACCTAACGGCTGCCGAATACGTAAACCAGTCTCATGCAGACATAGTATCGCTCGAACATGAATTTGGCCTTTTCGGCGGCGAATGCGGAGAATATATCTTACCCTTTGTAGAGGCATTGGAAGTTCCATTGGTCACAACATTTCATACGGTAGTTACTGACTACACGGGGAAGCAAGCGGAGATCTTGCGCAGAATCGCTGAAAAATCCAAGGTTGTTGTTGTTATGATGGAAGATATTGCTCACCGCCTAGTGAAGCACTATGGAATACCTCGAAACAAGATTGTTGTTATTCCCCATGGCGTTCCTGATATTCCCTTTAACTCTGCCTACGCCCATAAACGAAAGCGCAAAATGAGTAACCGGCTTGTTCTCGGCAACATTAACTTGCTTGATAGCAACAAAGGAATAGAGTATGCGCTCGAAGCAGTGGCGGAGATTAAAAAGACCGTCCCTGAAGTGCTCTATGTTATTATCGGACAAACACATCCCGAAGTAGTTCGGCAAAAGGGCGAGTCGTACCGCAATTTTTTAAAAAAGCGTATTCGTGAACTCGACATCGCTGACAATGTACGCTTTGTGAATGAGTACTTGCCATTACCAGAATTAATTGACTGGCTCAAAACTATCGATATCTACATCACGCCGTATCTCGAACCCCAACAGGTAACCTCGGGTGCTTTGGCGTATGCCATAGGTGCGGGTAAGGCGTGTATTTCAACTCCATATATTTATTCTAAAGAGATGCTTGCCGATGACCGAGGTGTCTTGGTGCCATTTCGTGATTCCACGGCTATTGCAAACGCTGTGCTTGACCTTGTACAACACCCCGAGAAGAAAGAAGCTATAGAAGCAAATGCCTATCGCTTTGGCCGCCTAATGACCTGGCCAAACGTTGCCCAAAGCCATTTAAGCCTGTTCCGAACCCTTATTGCGAAGAAAAAGCCGCTGCCTACCCCTCCGCAATCGCTTGCGTAATATCCTTTACTAAAAGAATAGCACGTCCAATAACCCTGTCGGCGCCACCATAGTAAATCCAAAGTTCGTCCCCCCGAACCAACGCGCCGCAGGTATACACAACGTTGGGTACAAACCCTACTTTTTCATATGGCGTTTCTGGCTCTAGTATTGGACCTGTATGCCATAGTAATTTGCTTGGGTCTGTTTTATCAAACAGCATGAGCCCTAATCGATACTCCCCCTTCATGTCAACACCGTGAGATACTATCAGATACCCCTGAGGTAGACTAATTGGCTGCGAACCTAAGCCAAACTTCAAGCCCGTCCAATCTTCTTTTGCAGGCCAAGGTATATCCTTAGCTCCAAACCACGATACGAAATCATGCGTAAAACTAATCTTCAAGACTTCGCTGTCCGCAACAAATTCCCTATACAACATTGCAAATGCGCCATCGACCTTTTCTGGAAGCAGGGATGCGTTTTTCGCTGGCACATCGGGCAGCACAACTCCATGGTGAATAAAATGCTTAAAGTCTTTTGTGCTATGCATTCCTGTGCGCACCCGCCACGGAATGTAATCATTCAGGCTCACATCTGACACTTCCCCAATCTTTTTGTATGAAGCTGAGGTATGCACAATGTAATATGTATCATCAATCTTCGTTACTCTAGGGTCTTCGATACCGATACGCTCAAACTCATCAGTAGGGTCGGTATCAATAATGGGGTGATCGTATAGCTTGAAGGTAACACCATCTTTGCTTGTAGCGAGCCCAAGCCGAGACATTCGATAGTCATCGTATGCTCGATAAATCAACATAATATTGTCCTTGTATTCCGTAGCACCTGCATTAAAAATTCCGTTACGCTCCCACCAATACAGGTTATCTGCACGAGGGATAATAATAGGTTCGTTTGGGGAGCGCGTAGCTCGAAGTTGAGTCATAGTGAAAAAGTATCATACAACGTATATACTTCACACTATGAAAGTTGCCGTTCTATCCACATCCTCTTGGCGCACCCCCCCGCGACACTACGGGCCGTGGGAGTTTTTTTCCTCATCTATAGCTGAAGGGCTTCATGCAAGGGGCAAAGATGTTACGCTGTTTGCCACCCAAGATTCCATTACCAGCGCAAGACTAGAGGCTATTGTTCCTAGTGGTACCGAGGAAGACAAGTTTGATGGCTCAGGAGATATCCAAAAAAATGCCCGCTACTGGGAATACCTCCATATCGCTCATTGCCTCGATCAGGCGAATAATTTCGACATTATTCATAATAACATGAATTTTGCGCCCTTGTATTTTTCTCCCCACATCCAATCCTCTATTGTAACAACTATACATAGCGGACGTATTGATTTTGATACCCAACCCCTTGCATTGGAAATATACAAACAATACAATCCATTTAGCCATTACGTAGCCATTAGTAATGCGGCCCGCCATCCCGACATTACATACGCAGCAACTATCTATCATGGCATTCGCGTTTCTGATTATCCATTTCAGATGAATCCAGGAAAATACCTACTTCTTTTTGGACGAATCGATCACGACAAGGGCGCTGCCGAAGCAATCAGTATCGCCAAACAATTTGGCATGAAATTGGTATTAGCTGGTATTGCACCAAACCAAGAATACTTTAATGAGAAAATTGCACCCCACCTGGATGGTGTTCAAGTTGAATACATCGGCTCTGTTGGCGGAAAGAAAAAAATGGAAATCCTAGGAGGGGCGTACGCTCTTTTGCATCTCATTAATTTTGCTGAACCTTTTGGCCTATCAGTAATTGAGGCTATGGCAAGCGGAACGCCCGTAATTGCTCTTAATAAAGGTTCTATGCCGGAAATTATAGATAGCGGTAGAACTGGTTTCGTGGTCGACACGCTCAATGAGGTATTGGAAAAGTTGTCAGACATCCCAACTATACGGCGCGAGGATTGTCGCGCAGCTGTAATGGAGCGCTTTACAGAAGATATTATGGTAGATAATTATTTGCGACTCTTTGAAGAAATAACCTCAAAGAAATAGGGCTATTTTTCTGTTTTTGCTTCTTCTCCCCTATCAAACATTTTAGTGTGGTCTCCAGCTCGTCTTTTTTTGTAGAACCATACAGTTAGCCCTGCCAATAAGAGGAACAACACCACATAGCCAATTGTTTCGAGACTTTTCAGGTTGTCATTGATAGATTCTAGTGCCCCAATTCCGATATAGCCAAGATAGAGGTAAAAGAGATTGCGCACAATGAGGCCCCCAAAACTCGCGAGCAAATATGTTTTAAGGTCGAATTTTAGAATACCCGCAATTACAGACACTGGAGCTGTTGGCATAATAGGAATTGCCCGCATGAGGAAAATAGTTACATCATCGCGCATCCCTTTGCCGAACATCTTCCCAATCCCCTCCGTATCAGCATGCGAAACACCCAAAAATCTTCCAAATTTATTAATAACAACATCCTCTAATTTATCGGCAATGAAATAGATAATGTAGCTGCCTACAGTCTTACTAAATGCCCCCAGTACCGCCATTGCAGCAAGGAATAGTAACCCTTGGCCTTGGGCTGCAATCAACGAGCCAGATATAGTCATCACAAATGGTGACGGAATAGGCGCAATCACCTCTTCTATAAATGCGGCAAGTGTTACAAACAGCGGCAACGGTACGGTACTGGAAAACGATGCCAACGTTTGAGTAAATTCTGCAATGAGTTGCATAACGCCAAGTATAGCAGGAAAACCCCTATCACCAAGTCTTTGCTTTTTTGCTGCTTTTTGTTCAGTATAAAGCCTACAGAAGTCGCCCTTTCCCAATTGAATATATCAAACTAGAAAGCGAGGAGGCCATGCTAGAAGAAAGCGGAGTGGTAGAGTTGCGAGGAATTTCATTCCCGGCAATATGCAATGCATCAGGAGCCCAAGGCTTCTTTGGTGAAGGATATCCATACCACGCATACTGGAAGTATGCGGGACTGACGTTTGATCGTTGCGGCTTTGTCGCAAAAACGACAACGCTTGATGAACGCCCAGGAAATATGCCGCTCAAAGAAGATGGTATTACACCAAAAGAATATCAACCGAAATGTATTATCGTGAAACCATTCAAAGGAGTGCTTCTGAATGCAGTTGGACTTTCCGGCCCCGGTGCATACACCCTCTTCGGAAAACAAGGATGGCAAATGCGAACTAGACCCTTCTTTATTTCGTTCATGTCAGTCAAAAGCACCATAGATGAACGACTGCAAGAACTTGGGACATTCGTGAAGTTATTCCACCAACATCTCGCTGACTTTTCTGGGCCCGTAGGGCTTGAGATGAACTTCTCTTGCCCGAATGCAGGGCTTAACCCGTTTGAATTGATCAACGAAACAAGTTTGGCACTCGACATTGCCGCATCGCTCAATATTCCCCTGCAATGCAAATTTAATGCAACGGTTCCGCCAATGGCAGTTGCTCGCGTTTCGAAACATCCTGCGTGCGATGCCATTACTATATCCAATACAATCCCTTGGGGAATGCTCCCCGACAAGATTGATTGGTATGGATTATTCGGATCTGAAAAATCCCCGCTCGCCGATCTTGGCGGCGGCGGATTATCTGGATGGCCGCTCCTGCCAATCGTTTGTGATTGGATTAGGAATGCACGAAGTTGCGGCCTTACGAAACCAATTTGGGCGTGCGGTGGAGTTGATTCTGCTTGGGCAGTACGCCAAGCAAAAATCGCTGGTGCTAATGGTGTCCAAATCGGATCTGTTGCTATTCTTCGTCCTTGGCGGATGAAACGTATCATCCGCGCTGCTCGTGAACTTTTCTAAGGAATCCCCCCCATGACAACGCTTGTAATTCCAAAACCGTTTGATATGCACGTGCATTTCAGACAAGGCGACATGCTGAAACAAGTTGTTCGGCATACTGCCGACCAGTTCTCGTACGCCCTTGTGATGCCAAACACGCATCCACCAATCTGCACTCCCGATGACGTGAGCAGATATCAAAGGGAAATAGGCAGTGCACTCGCCAATTAACAACCAAAGCGCATATCAACTTGTAGAGAAAACCTCGTTCGGCGTTTGATAGGAAAGCCGCTTTCTAGGTCTAGTATTAAGCAATCGTT
>MHHP01000020.1 GCA_001817055.1 Candidatus Andersenbacteria bacterium RIFCSPHIGHO2_02_FULL_45_11 | reverse complement strand
CAACGAGCATTAGTTCGTCGGTATCACCCAGTACTGCCAGTTCGGCATCGAGCTCAGTATCAAGTTCTCCTTCATCTTCACCTTCCACATCAGATTCCTCATCTCCTTCAAGCTCTGCTTCGCCCTCACCGGCTAACTCTATCGCTAGCTATATTGCATTAGCTGGTGTAATAAACACAATAAACAGTACAGATAACGAGTCCATGCAGAAAATTAATGGAATACCCATTAGATTAATCCGGGGCATAAATAGATAGATCAATTCATGTATTATCTACCTTCATCGATTTGGAGTATCTCCTCTCCAGACTTATCGTAAACAGATAGCACTTTTTCCTTCTTAACAACTCGAAATGCTTTTGAGTTTGTTGTAGCGATAGTTTTAGTGGATGAATTATGTAAAAGTTTAAAAAGCAAAGAACCCAGGACTTCCCCCATTACGAGCGTCCCACTGCCCATTACTAGTATCTTCAGGAATTTTCTTCTCCTTTTGTCTACAACAACGTTGGTAATAGTGTTCATGATGCTTCTTGTGAGTTTACCATAACGGCAAACTTTCTATTAGTTTACCTTACGAGCAAAAATATACCCTATTATATAAAGCAATGCTAACGGTAGAAATAATATCGCCATGGTGACGCCCGTGCCATCTGGGGTTACGACAGCAGATAAGACTAGAAAAAACAGAAGGGCTTGTCGCCATTTGTCTCTCCAAAACTCGGCTTTTACAATCCCCATCATAGTTAATACGATCATGAACAACGGCAGCAAAAACATGAGTCCGGTAGAAACGGTTAGACTAAAAACATAGTGTATAAATTCATTCAGTGAAAAAAAGGGAACTATCCCGATAGTGGTGGCATAGGGGTACAGCACTTTGAATGTTGCGGGGGTCAGGAAAAAATAAGAAAACGCGGAACCAGAAAGGAATAAGAACGTAAACGGCAATAAAGACCATAGTACGGCCTTGCTTTCATGTGGTAGAAGAGCGGGGCGAAGATAGAGAATGATTTTATATAGAAGTAAAGGGATGGTGAGCAAAAAAGCCAATAATACCGACAGCATGAGCTGTGCTAGGAAGGCGCTTATGGGGTTGGTAACAATTAATGGCACATCGGGTGGTAGGAGGTCTTGTCTGATTTTGTTAAAGATTTGCACTGAAAAAGAATTAGTACTTGGGAGTGGCAATGAATAGCTTTTTCTAAAAAAGACCACTTCTTGTAAGCCAAAGCTAAAGAAGAAAAAAGAAAAACCGACAAGATAATAGATCCAGTGCAGAATGTGTTTGAAAAATATTGTGAGTTCTTGAAGCAGGGTCATTGCAATAGAGTATTATTGCCCATCATCAAGCTCAAGCACTACATTATTCATCGAATCATATATAACCCCCGTTGAAGTTCCGGTGGTTTCAAGCCGAAGTTGATTATGAGGAGTAGCTAACCCTTGTATTGGACTAGACGGCTGGTTTTTATCATTTGTTCTGGAACGTATTCCAATAGTGTATGCAACAATGCCTACTACAAGAAGAATGAAGAGAGTTGTGCCAAGAAACGCTTTATTTGATCGAAACAAGTCCACGAAGTTCAATATACCATCTCTACGCCTAAAAACTATTGGACTACTTTACAGCCTCTTTCAAAGTTTTTCCAGGCCTGAACTTTGCAACCCGAACGGTCGGGATTTGCATGGGCTCATTAGGGTTGCGAGGGTTTACACCTCGACGCCCTTTTCGTTCACGTACCTCAAAGATTCCAAAGCCGGAAAGATTGATTTTTTCATCTTGAGAAAGCTTATCGATCATGATTTCTAGAAAGGACATTACTACGGATTCTACGTGTCTGCGAGGCAGTCGCGTTGCATCTGTTACTTTATCGATGAGGATTTGTTTGTTGATCATATAGTTTGCCTTTGGAAAGCGGTTATTATTTTAATTCTGCACGATGCGCCTAATTTGTGCAATAGCAATTGTTTTTCCGGTAGAGGGATCAATCTCTAGCATGATCGCATTGAGCTCCATGCTGCCTGTTTCGGGGGGTTCCATCTTTGATCGCAATTGATTCAAAAACTGTTTTAATGGCGCTTTGTTATCCATGCCCAGCGATGATTCATATGCACCATTCATACCAACGTCTGTAATGTATCCTGTGCCCTTTGGAAGGATTTGTGCATCTGCTGTTGGTACGTGGGTGTGTGTGCCCCATATTGCCGACACTCGCCCGTCTGCGTACCAGCCAAGGCCCCGCTTTTCGCTCGTTGCCTCTGCATGAAAGTCTATAAGCTTGATTGCAGCGCGAGCAACATCGGGTTTTTGCAAGATTTCATCAAGTGTATGAAATGGGTTATTTGGATGGTTTTTAAACATTACCTGTCCTTGTAAGTTAATCACTGCGACCTCAAATGCACCTGCTTGCAACACTACATACCCCCTGCCTGGAACTTGGCCAGGGTAATTTGCAGGGCGCACGACAGGAACATTTGGATCAGACAAAATATCGATGCCTTGCGTATTGTCCCATGCATGATCGCCGGTTGTGAATGCAAATGCCTTCCATACGGACGTTTCTTTCATTGTATCAGGTGAGATTCCTCGCCCATGGGCCATGTTTTCAATATTCACAATAACGGCATCAATGCCATGTTCTTCACGTAATGTTGGAAGTTCTTGGGTAATCACCTTTCTTCCCAGTGTTCCAACTACATCTCCGAATATTAAAAATTTCATAGTGTGTGTCTTATCCTACGCGTGTTACGCGCCATTTGCCATCAACTTGTACAAGATGCCCTGCCACTTCAAATCCTGATGCCAACTTATGCCCTCCGCCACCGAGTCGTTTTGCAATTTTGCTTACGTCTACTCCTTTGTGCGGCTCTGAGCGCAGAGACCCCTTTACCTTTCCATCTCCGTATTCTACGAGCATCATGGCGAATTTAGTGTCGGGGAGGGTATTAAGCATGCTTACAATTCCAGATAGGTCATCTAGTGTAGCGCCACATTCTTCCAAGTCTTCTTTAGTAATAACGGAGACGCTGGCGCCGGTAGTTGGGCTGATGCTAATCCGAGAAAGCGCCTTCCCCCATATTCGCAGGCTTGGGAGATCTTTTTTTTGGTATGTTTCGTGAGCAATATGTGACAGGCGAGCCCCCTTTTTCATCAAATACGAAGAAATCTGCAGGATTTCAGGAGTAACACTGTCATGCATAAACGATCCGGTATCTGTAAAGATACCTGTTAACAGACATGTTGCGATGTCCTGTGTTATCGCAATGTCTAACGCAAGAATGAGTGGGAATAAAATGTGTGCAGTTGCCGCAGCTTCTGGCACTACAAGATTAATAGTAGCTTTTTTTGTATTGTCGTAATGGTGATCGATGCTGATGACGCGGCCGTGTGCTAGCACTTCTGCCTCAAGGTGGGTACGTGGAAGTTGGGTATAGTCTAGAAGAATCACCGTATCAAACGCATCTATGTTGGGTTTTACTGTAGTTAAGCGTTCGTATCCTGGTAGGTATGCAAAGTAGTTGGGCGCTGCGTCTGGAATATATGCCGTACATGTAATTCCCTTGGACTCTAATGCGTGCATAATTGCAAGCGATGACCCAAGCGCATCCCCGTCTGGATGTTCGTGTGTTCCAATTAAGACATTCTTGGCGTTTCCCAAAGCTTCCGTAATGGCAGATACGGTATCGGAATATGGAATCAGTAATTCTTCTGCCGGGTTTAGGAGGTTAGATTTCATTTAACTTGGCGTTAATAGTTGCCGCATGCTCTGATCCCGCATCGTGCTTAAAGCGAATACGAGGCAAGGGGCGAAATTGGAGTGAGCGGTTCAGGGATCCTTGAATATCGTACATTTGAGGCGTGAGTTTTTCCATAGTTTCCTTCACTTTATCAGAAGGTGAAATATACAAGAAAATATCACTAAAGCGTAAATTGCGAGTCGTTTCCACATGGGAAATAGTAACAAGTACACCGTCGGGAATGTCGACCTCGGTCAGCAAAATCTCCCCGATAGTTCGCTGTAAGTGCTTATTAATTTTAGAGATCCTATCGGACACCGGAAGTGTTCATTACGGATCCTTTGCGTACTTTTGTTTCTCGGAATACTTCTAGTACGTCCCCTTCTTTAATTTTTGTCTTGGTTTCAATCGTCATGCCAACCTGGTCGCCACGCTCAGCCTTCTGGAGTGGGCGCTTTTCTTTTTGCAGTTCTACAATTATACCAAATCCGAGCTGCTCCGCTGCCGCCTCGCTCTTTTTCTCTTTTCGCTTGATGGTGATTTTTGACTTGGGTTCAACGATACCCTCTGCAACTTCTCCACCTACAATCTTCTTCTTTGCAGAGGAGAAAAATACTTTCAGAACTTTAATGCGTCCGATGTCTTCGGTAATAATATCAACAGGTAAGCGCTCCTCAATCTCGCTTCGCACATCTTCTGATAGCTTATAAATAATAGTAAAGATACGCACAGAAACCTTTTCTTTATCTGCTAATTTCTGAGACATACCGGCTACTTGTACGGAAAAGCCATAAATAATGGCACCACCAGCTCGAGCCGTGAGAACGTCAGAATCTGAAATTGCACCCACGTCAGAGCGTAAGATAGAAAGGCGAACCTCGTCCGGCACCATTGCTGTAATTGTTTGTTCAAGCGCCTCCAGAGAGCCTTTGGAGTCTGCCTTCAGCACAATTGCGAGCGTTTGTCGCTCATCGTTTTCATCCGACTTAGTCATACGTTTTAATGGCGCACGGCGCTGCGCAGCCTTTGCGGTAGCCTCTTCATGTTCTTCCACTACCTGCATAATATCGCCCGATTGTGGCACGTCTTTTAACCCCACGATACTTACGGGCATAGATGGGCCTGCTTTTTTGATTTGGCGTCCGCGGAAATCTTTCATAAGGCGAACTTTACCGGTTGATTTGCCAACAACGATATCGTCCCCCGTTTCGAGTGTTCCTGTATGAATGAGGACCGCCGCAATGGGGCCCATGCTTTTATCAAGCCTGCTTTCAACCACGGTGCCCAGCGCAGGCCTATCAGGATCTGCCTTTGGGGTGTTTAGATCGGCTGTTAGTAACACCATGTCTAAGAGTGCATCAAGCCCTTGCTTCTTAAGTGCAGATACTTCAACCATAACCGTCTTCCCGCCCCATTCTTCCGGAACCAAATCGATATCCGAAAGTTCTTTTTTTACCTTTTCAATATTTGCTTCTTCTCGATCAACCTTATTAAGCGCAACAACAATCGGCAATCCCTCTTTTTTTGCATATGCAGCTGCATCTTTTGTCTGCGGCTGCACGCCATCGTCTGCAGCTACAACAAGAATAACAAGATCTGCAAGCGCTGCTCCGCGTTGGCGCATAAAGTCGAAGGTTTCGTGGCCGGGAGTATCGATAAAGGTGATCATTCTGCCGTTATGCTCTGCCTGGTAGCTAGAAATGGCCTGGGTAATGCCGCCAGCCTCTCCTGCAGCTACGTTTGCGGAACGAATGGTATCTAGGAGGGTTGTTTTGCCGTGGTCTACATGGCCCATAATAGTAACAACGGGAGGGCGTGGCTTTTGCTTTGAGGGGTCTTCTTTTTTTAAGATCTCGTTGAGTTTCTCTGGGGTGAGTACATCCTTTTCCAGCTCCCCAACGCTTTCGGTTGTTTTGTATCCTAGCTCTTCGGCGATAATAGCGGCAGTGTCATAGTCTAAATCATCATTTAAATTAGCGAGAACACCGTTTTTTAATAAGGTTGCTAATATATTCCCAATAGGCAATTCCAGTTTCTTTGCGAGGTCTTGTACGCGGATAATAGAAGGAAGATCGATTGTTTTGCCCCTGAGTTGTGCGCGTCGCTCCTGTTCGTTCAAATACCCACGAATACGGGCGATTTCTCCTTGATCGAGGTTCTTTTGGCCTTCTACTGTTCGGATGCCAACCTCTTTTAATAGAAACATCAATTTCCCCTCAGTAATCCTGAGTTCTTGCAGAACATCCACAATTTTGCGGTTGTTTTTGGATGGGAATCTTCGTTTCATCATAAGGTTAGACTATATCGTATATATAGCCAAAAGTCTACTTCCTTTTACCGCCCTCTCCCTAGACGGGGAGAGGGATGGGGTGAGGGGTATCGTCAGTTGTTACAAAATGTACTTTTCTGCCATTTCCGCTAGTGTATTTATATGGAAGCGTGGCTGAGTGGCCGAAAGCGCTAGTTTCGAAAACTAGTAAACCTTTACTGGTTTCAGAGGTTCGAATCCTCTCGCTTCCGCGGAATAGTGTATAGTAAAACCCATGTGTTTTTCTGCGACGGCAAGTTTTGTGGCAAGTGGTGGGTTGGCGGTTCTTGGTGCCGAATCGTTACGATTGGCAAATAGCAAACAAAGGGCTATTGCTGTTATTCCGCTTATGTTTGCCGTTCAGCAGGCATTTGAGGGGTTTCAATGGCTTTCAGCGGCCATTGGTGAAGTAAATAGCTTTGCTGCCTACGGGTTTGTTATCATTGCCCTTTTGGTATGGCCAATATACATCCCATTAACGGTGTACGTACTAGATAAACAACGGCGCAATGTGCTTGCATGGACACTTGGCATAGGCTTTGCACTCGCGCTGTATTATTTTGTACTACTATTATTAGAGCCGATTCAGGTGCACGTATTACGCCACGGCATTTATTATCAGGTCCCTATGCTTTTTGGGCAGATAACCGGAATGATATATTTTCTTGCGATATGTGGAGCCCTCCTAGCATCGAGCAAAAGAGAATTTCGTTTCTTTGGAGTTGCTATCTTTGCCTCCGTAATGATTGCTGCCATATTTTTTGCTACTACATTCGCATCTATTTGGTGCTTTTTTGCAGCTCTGCTGAGTTCACTGATTTACCTATATATCCGAAAAGACAGTAAGAAAAAACGTCGTTAATACTAAACAACAAAAGCCCCTGTATGGGGCTTTATGTGCTGACGTATTCTTCGGTGCAATGTACGCGGCATCGGCCTACTCTTGCTAAAGTATTAATTCTAACTACCATCGGCGCTGAGAGGCTTAACTTCTGTGTTCGGAATGGGAACAGGTGTTTCCCTCTCGCTTGAGACACCGCGAACGCTGCATCGAAGACCCCACGTCGTCCCGCCAAAAGGCGTGACTATGCGGGGCAAGAATATTAAATTGGTTCCATTGCGTAACTTTGTATAAGAACGCGCACGAGCGAGATAATAATAATACATTACTAGCTTTCACTTTGCGTACACATTCTGTGACATGCCTTCCCTTAATTACTAGACAATTTCTTGTTCTAATGTTTCGCGAGGAAGTAAGAATACTTTTACAATTCACATCAAGTGAAATAAACACGTATTCATACAACTGGATCATATTAGTACGGATCGGCTCAACACATTGCTGTGCGTACACCTTCCGCCTATCAACCTCGTAGTCTTCGAGGGATCTCATACGAAACCTGGTCTTGGAGTGGGCTTCGCGCTTAGATGCTTTCAGCGCTTATCACCAGCCCAACGTAGCTACCCAGCAATGCCTAAGAACTAGACAGCTGGTACACCAGAGGTTGGTCCCTTCCGGTCCTCTCGTACTAGGAAGGACGCTCCTCAAGTTTCCACGCCTGCGACAGATAGAGTCCAACCTGTCTTGCGCTGTTTATATATTCTTCTGTTACCAGAAGCATGGACTATATCACCATCCTTATTGTGTAAGGAGATCGACGTATTATTTGCTTTGAAATTCGTAACATCCAGCAAATCCGATATGTACCCTTGGTACATATCAAGTCTCTACGGGGTTAAAATCCCTTCTGCAATCAGTGTTTTTTGTACAGCACTGCTTGTTTGAATTCTTTTTTTCGAATAGTTTAGCAATTGGAATTGATCAATTAAAGCGCAAAGCTGTAAAAAATCTGATCCGTTTGCAACTAATTTCTTCTTTTTGAGAATTGTAAGCATTATGAGTGCTTGCTTTCGCTTGAGATACAAATATGGATAAATAGAAGTAAGAAGTGCAATAATAGACGCTTCGTCGCCGATTGTATATTCGACGATTCCATCTTTTCTATCACGCAAATACCCTATTCCAAGTATCTGCTGAATATTTTCTAGTCCGGACCGTTCTTTCTTTGATTGAAAGAATACGATGTTCGGAGCCACTTGATAGCGGAAACGGTAGGTTACATTCGGTTTGAGCCGAACGTAAATACTTCCATCTCCATCAAGAAATCCAGCGATATATGATCTATGAGCGATCGTAAGTTTATTCATCTATGCTCGAAGAGTTATAACTTCCCTCGGTATTATCCTAACACATGACAGGTTATATGTGTATCGTTAGGACTTCACCGATATTAGTCAATTTTTTCGAAGTCGATTGCTCGACTAAGCCGCCGCGGGCAGCTTGCCCGTACGGTTTGAACCCAGCTCGCGTATCCTTTTCATTGGCGAACAGCCAAACCCTTGGGACCTTCTTCAGCCCCAGGATAGGGTGAGCCGACATCGCGTAATTACAACACAAACTTTTTCTTGTACTTTGTGCTAACCCCTTGTTACCAAGAGGGTCAGACTATGCCTTCATCTCATTGGCCGCGTTAGGCTTACAAGGCCATGGCAGCTTTTTATCTAATGAGAGCCAGCGTATTGCCCTACATATTACAGTAGAGCCTCCCCTTTCGGGTCAGTCGTTACGGGGTCAATACCCAATTTTGTATTGGAAGATTGGCAGAATATAAGAACGAACGATGTCTTTATATCGGTCGCTTCCGACTTTTGTAAGTCGAATCCTGTAATACTTCTTATCTCGATTCAATGTACCGTCAATATTCCATTGTTTTTTCAGCAATAAGAGCAAATTCATTTGTTCTTGCTGTGTAAACTGTTGGGTATTGAGATAAATTGAGTTCCGATTCAAGTTGCCATCATCCATCAACCAAACAGCAAGTGTAAGCGGCGACAATACGATATTTGTAGGAAGAACTTTCTTACCGCTTGGGTAGAAAGTTTCATAGAATATATCGAATTGAGGCAAACTGCGCGTCGTAAATCGATATGCGATACGATCGCCATTTGTCCGTCGAGCTTTTGGTCCTGTTAGAACCAAATTTTGAAGCATTTTATACTTCCAATCGACGTACACGCTGTACTTTGCGGAATGGTTAACTTCGAATAACGGATGTTTTCGTCGTTGTTTATTTTGACGACGCAACGTCCCGTCTCCAAGTAAGCTTCCGATGATGAGGTCTTGTTGTTCTTGGGTAAGACTTCCCACGGCGTTGACCATAATATGATTATATCATGGCGTTCACCGTTATGAGCTGGATTTATTTTCCATGTTTCAAATATTTAATGACGAAGAAACAATGGCGACTTGTAGAATCACTTCTACGGCACCCCGATATGTTAAGGTGCCAAACCTCCCCGTCTATGTGGACTATTGGGGGAGATAAGCCTGTTATCCCCAGAGTAGCTTTTA
>MHHP01000019.1 GCA_001817055.1 Candidatus Andersenbacteria bacterium RIFCSPHIGHO2_02_FULL_45_11 | reverse complement strand
GAATGCTTTTCTTCGTTCGGTAAGGTCGTGTAGGCCAACAGCTGCAAGCAAAACTATCCCGATATCAAAGAAAAATACAAACCGCCCTACTACACCTATGCTTGTGATGTAATGATTGTCGATAAGGTATGTATACACGGGTGAGTATTTGCCGAGTGCTAGTAGTGCGCCCCCTACCACAAGGGCAATGCCGGTTGCTCGTATTGATCTATGTTGTTTCCAGTGCGTAAGTGCGCCACCTGCAAGAATAAGGGGGATAATCCCTGTAAATGCAGCAAGTTCTTGAAAACCTTTAGCGCCCCAATAATTAGAGTGATCACCGAAAAAATAGGGAAGAACTAGTGTTACGGTGTGCCAAGGCGGATAGCTGAATTCAAAGAGCTCTTGGTATGGCAACCCTGCAGCGCGTTCGGTATCCGGCAAAAATTCTTGGAGCGGAAGTATGGCGAGGGATGATAGTAAAAACGCAAGAATTACAGCATATATAACCCATGGAATTGCTCGAATAGATGGTTTTTGCACAAACATACCAATACTGATTACAGTTGCCGCAATAAATACATACAGCGTCACTTGTGGTTGGCCGCTCATGGCAATTGCCGCAGCTGTTAGTGCCAGTGTTGTGGCTCGTGCCAGGGTTTGTTTATTGAGGAGGGTGTATATCGCGATGAGCAGCCATGGCAACAACATGGTACTTGTATAAAAATTCACATGGTTTAGGTGTCCAATACTAAAGCCGCAATATGCAAATACAATTGCTCCCAACGCAGCAGCATATTGATTGAGATTTCGTTTGACGAGAAACGTAAACATTCCGATGCTGCCAATAAGAAAATATGCAGCAGCCGATATTTGAAGTAATGCAAGCGGGGGCACATATAATGCTCGCAAGATAAGATGCAATGGCGTAAAGAAGCCCAGCTGTCCCCATGCAAGCAGTGGCTGCCCAAATCCGAATTCGTTGGCCCACAGCGGTAGTTGCCAGTTGTGTTGAAACTGGGCATATAGCGTTTCAATTGGGAAATAAATAATCTTCAAGTCATCCAGGAAGTAGACGAACTTACCCGAAAGTATGGGTAAGAAGAATGCAAGCCATGTAAAGAATACGATGGCAAGGCTGTATCTATTTTTTTTAAAGAATTCAAGATTCATTTTTCGCTTTCTGGGTAGTATGGAATAACGCCAGACATGTTAATAATTATATCTCCTGGCTCTTGTCGTGGGGGCATTGACGCTGCATATATGATATCCGCATGAGGGTTTTTCGCATAGACCCGAAATAGGTATGCATTCAAGCTTGTTTCTTGCTCCTCTGTAATGCCTATAAGAATAATGCGTTTTGCACCCTGTATAAGTTCCTCCTGTTTTCGTAACTGATGATACGCATTTCTCGTATACTCTGACTGTTCTCTATAAAACCGAATAAGATGTTCTGCGCGTGCTGTTTGGTATCCATATATACCAGAAAGAAGAACTAGGGTGTATATCGCAAGCTTTGGAATTCGCAGACGCTGCAACACCATTGCTCCGCACAATCCGATTCCGAATATGGGTAGTGTGAGCCAACGAGGTTTCCAGTCGTTTGCAAGCAAAAGAATTGGGCCTAGGTAGAGTGTCCACCAGATTCCGCCAAAGATCAGCGTGTTACGTACATTCGTATTTTTAAAAAATGCGAACACGCCAATCAGCCACAACATAATAAGTACTACGCCAGGATAATAAGGTCCGGATGTTTTCGCCCGCCACAGTTCAAAAGAAGTATCCAAAAATAGTTCGAGAGAGTTTGACGCTTTCGTTGTGGGCCATAGTTTATCTTCTGCACTTGCGCTTGTGTATACGATGATATTTCGAGCAATTGATATGGGATTCAGGCTAAATGCGTACGTATCTGCGTGCGTATCTTTAAATATCCATGGATTTCCAAGGGCGGCTGTATTAAGAATTAAAAATATCCCAGCGGTAATAACGAAGCCTGTCATTCCGGGCCTGCCTGTCCGGTAGGCAGGCTTGACCTGGAATCCACGATTACTCAGCAGTTCTATACCAGCAATTAGTATTGGCGTAACAATGACATATTCTTTAGAGAGCATGCCGAGCATGTAGCACATCATTGCCAGCTTATATTTATTTTTTAGATACAGAACGATTGTTCCCATTGCAAATAGTGACGCAAGTATGTCTTGGGATGAGCTCCACCAATACACTACTCCTAGTTTTGTACTATGAAATGCCCATATTGCTGTTGCAAGGAGTGCAAAGGCAGGAGACTTGAGTATATGATGTGCAATCGTAAATAATAAACAGCCAGTGATCGCCAATAATACAATATTTACGAAGTAATAGACCTGTGCATTTGGTCTTCCTGGCAAATATGACAACAAGAGTGGATATGCCGAAAAACTTACTGGCCTCCAGAAATCAAAACCAAATTGAGAATTCGGATCAGAATCCGTATATTGATGCGGCGTAAAAAGAAGTAACGGATTTGTTGATTTGAGCACTTCGGTTCTGGCCAGGATTGGCACATCGTCACTGTAAAAAAATAGCTTTGTTGCAGGCCAATATACGATGAGGATAGAGATGAAAACTATTACATAGTAGGCAACAGTGCTTCTCGACCCCACCCCTGCCTGTCCGGCAGGCAGGTCCCCTCCCCTCATATGAGGGGAGGAAATCGCGTCGCGTAATTTCTCCCCTTTGGATAAGGGGGAGCGAGAGGGGGTGCGTCGTAACGCAAATCCAACTACACACAATCCAATCCCAAGCCATAGCGCGCGTTGGTGCGGTAAGCCAAGCCATCGAGCAAGCGATAGTGCGATTGTTGGCCGCTCGTATTGGGTGATCCCTAACGATCCTTGTTTTTGTATGCCATTTTGCCAAACGATGGTATTCGGATACTTTGTGCTGTCGGATTCGTATGGCAGCAGTAAAGCCGCTTGCTTGTTTGCAGATGTTTCTATCGTAACAGTAAATTTTTGATGTGCGCTTTGTGGTTGCGGGTTAAATGATAGTTTCAGTTCCGTAGGCGTAACAGTGAGCGAAGATGGTATTGCAACATGTATATTATTATATATCTGAGCAATAATCGCATTGTCCGATACACTGGATTCTTGACGTGCAATCGCAACTCCTGATAATCCTTGCGCAGTCGCAATAAACTCAGTTTTTATCGGATTTTTTGCATACACTTGATGAATATGTGTATCGTCTGGTGTTTGAGTATAGGCAATACGCTCTTGTAGTCGCGTTCCGGCAAGTAAGCCTATGGCGATGAATAATGCTACTATAATACCCACTATGAACTTTCGAAGAGAATTGGCAGTGTATTTTGGCATCGGCATATTGCTTTCCATGATAGCAACCTTCCCGTTATTTCAACATAGTACGAATATCAGTAATCATGGCGATATTAATAGAGGGTTAATATACTCTGGGGTGGCCCAGGAAAGCATCTTGGCAGGCCATATGCCCACCTGGAACCCGTACTTGTGCGGAGGTAGCCCGTTACTTGGTGATGTTGAGTCTTGGTTTCTACAGCCTTTTTTCTTCCTCACATTGCCGTTTGATGAGCTTCTTGCAATGAAAGTGTCGTTTGCCTTGACTCTGTGCACGGCGTTTGTTGGGTTTGTAGTTTTGGGAAGGCGGGTACTTGGGTTTCAGCACCTAGGAGCTCTTACGTTTGGGCTAATTATGGCATTTGGCGGATATATATCACAGCACTTGGCAGAAGGATACTTTGTATGGGTGAGCAGCGCATGGATTCCATGGTTCTTGCTGGCAGGAATAACAAGCATAAAAAATATCCGGTATGTCCCAGTAGCAGGGCTTATGCTGGCGTTTATGTTTGGCGCTGGATCTATGCACATGGTGGTGTATTCGCTGTTATTTTTAGGTTTGGTTTTTTTGTTTATGTCATTCCGGGCTCCGACCCGGAATCCACGCGTACTCTTTGTTTTACTGGGTATCGTCTTCTTTTTCATACTATTTGCTGCAATTAAATTAATTCCGGTTTTATCTGTTCTTGAAACAAATGAATCCAGGCTAGGGTTTACGCCAGCAATAACGCTATTGCCACAGATGTTATTTGCTCGTGGATCATTGCCCGCGATTCCGTATAATGGGGATGTATATCGTTGGGGGGAATTCGGAAACTATATTGGATATATCTCTATTGCATTGGTGTTATTTGCTTTGATGCACAAGCGAGATAGATTATGGAAAAACTACAAACCTTTCTTTTTGGCGAGTGCAGTGATTCTTGTGCTTGCATTTACTTCGTTCCCAATAACGCATGGGGTTGTTAGTAAAGTAGGAGATCTGTTCCGTATGCCAAGCAGGCTGATGTTCTTTCCTGTTATTGGTATAGCTATTCTGGCTGCCCATGGAATGGAACTTATTTCTACGTCATTCCCGCGAAGGCGGGAATCCACGCGCCTGGATCCCGGCTCGGAGGCCGGGATGACAATTGCTCTAATTATTATGTTCATGCTTGCTGCTGACCTTATCTCAAACGACTATACTATGTTTGCGCGCACCTTTTCAGTCCCGCTTCCAGAAGAAATTCATGTTGAATCAAAATTTATGCGCGTAAAGCATTCGTACACCACATCAGATGAGAAATATTATAGAGCCGCATATATTGACTATTTGGAAAATCGTGGAGTGAATGACTTGTGCCGATTTTATCAGCATACTCCCGCAACATCTGCAATCAATGGATCTGATAAAAAGAAGCCAGATAGAGGCGAGGTGTACCTTGTGGATACTAAAGCGGGGAGCGTAAATTTTATTCGAAGAGACGATCAAAAGTTTGTTGTTGCAGTAGATATAAAGCAGCCCACGAGTCTTATGGTGAATATGAACTACTACTCTGGCTGGAAAACAAAAGAAGGATTTCCTGTTCAGGACAGAGATGGACTTATTGAGGTCGTGCTGCCGATAGGTGCAAACATTGTCACGCTTCTATACGGCTATTATTCAACGTAAAATCTTTGTATACTACTGAGAATGAAGCTGAGGATATGGGCACTTATTTGCATGCACGTGGGAATGTGGAGCTTTGTAGCTTGGATGCTTTTTGCGTACGCAGGAGAGATTAAGGAATCGGCGTTTCTTTCTATTCAAGCAACCCGCGAAGAATATTTGGCGCAACCCGTATTCGCTCAATTTGTCTTCACCCAAACATTGCACTTTGATCGGCCCGCTCGCATCACAGAACTAGTTGTACCGATGTATCTTCCGGAGAACCCATTGCCCTTTAAAATACGCCTTATGCAGGCAGGCAAACCCATATACTCATGGATGTATCCGTTAGAAGGAAAAAAGCAGGGTGTTGTTGTAGCTCATTTACCATTCCCAATACCAACCATATTATGGGGTGATATAGAAGTTGTATTCAATGGCGAAACCATCGACCATGATCATAAAGAGCAAGCGCCCGGACTCTTTATAGAGCCACAAGACGAATATTATAAGGCTGGTAATTACCGTATCGTAAATAATGAAAAAAGGGGAGACATAGCTATGACGTTTATGGAAATCAAAACAAACTACGAAATTTTTCGTGACGATTTCCAGCGCGATAGTATTTCCCAACTTCCGAGGCTTTTATTTATTGGGGTGCTTGCGTTGCTCTTAGTTCAGTTGCCCGACATTATTGCGCAAATGTTTTTCCCAGAGCATCGTGATTAGCGACAGCGCGATATGAACGGCAATCCAGATTGCAAACACGGCGCCTAACCGAATAAGGGGCGGTATATGCGTTGGCAACGGGATTGGTAGTTGTATTGCAATAATAGGTAGAACAAAAAACAAAGCTATTTTTTTTGATAGTAAAGATAGCTGCAAGGAAGCTACCAAGGCACAGAAGCCCAAAAAGAATATGCCGTACGTTATTTGCTGCCCAACTCCAAGCATTCTTCCGATTACGGAAGCAAATATGAGCCAGGATGCTATTTGTTGCATGGCAGGAGTGTTCATGGCGTTGGAATGATTTGAAAAATTTCAGATCCTTTGTTTTCGTACACAAGAGAATACTTTACTGTATTATTGCGGATATATTCTGGAGCCCTTTCTTTCCTTGTGAAAAAAGTAATGTATTTCTCATTTTCCAATTCCTCGTATTTCGGACTTTGAATTTCGTTCAAAGTAATCGTTTTCCATTCTCTATCTGATAGTACGGGAATCCATTCGTAATGCCTGGTTATTGCGGATGTGAATACGATGGAGTGAAGCGGTGTAGTTGTTCGTATCCAGGCAATTGCTTCTAATTCCTCAGGGTGTATACGTATATATAGGGTTTTTGATTCAGTACGCCTATAAATATTCGCGTTGGTATTCCACACAGATATTGTTGCCCCTAGCAATACGAATATTGCAGCAAGAACGCTTATGCGGGGAGCTTTTGTGGTTTCTACAATATACGAAAATCCAATTGCGGCACCAAGTACTATACAGATCAGTAAGTATGCATTCACTCTATTTGTCCAAAATCCAATACCTAAATAATTATTTGCGGCCAGTAAGAAAGATAAGAAGAAAAAGCTTCCTAAGCTGATTGCAGTTAGTGCGTTGTGCTTTGCGCTGAGTATAATAAACATTGTCCATCCCAGAATACTGAGTAGAAGCCATGGGTAAAAAAATCCATGAAACAGTTCGGGTATATAGATTGATGATTCGCGTGATTGTAGTAACAGTACTTCAAACCGAGTCGCTAATAGATATAGCGCGGTCACAGCGCCCGCTATTGTGATCCATGTAAAAATTTTTCGTATAATCTCTTCTTCTTTTGAGAATTTATGGTGGCCGAGCCAAAGGTTTATCGTTGTAAACATGAGTGTTGCCAATAAAATACACCCGGTAATTGGGTGTGATAATAGTGCTAGCAGTGCACATACCGCCATCCCGGGTAATGATTTTGCAGATAGTCGTTCAAAAAATAACACAATCCATGGCAAGCTCCATAGCTGTCCCATTGTTGCGTCTTCAAAAAATGATGTCATTGTAATCGGGGTTAATCCCCATATTGCCATGGCTATTATGCCCGCTTTATTTCCGTACATTCTACGTGCCAACACGCCAACAGATAGTCCGGTAGTTATTTGCCCGAGAGCCATCCACCACGGATATACATCCGTCCAAGATATTTTTGGGGCAAACGTAAGTGTGCTAAACAAAAGATATGATACGGGATACCAAGAATGCATGATGCGATTCAAGGTATACATTGGACGCGTTTGCAAGTGTTGTACGGTTGCTATATGCGCTGCTGCATCGCCCCCAATGGGGAATGTTGTGGAAAGGGGATATTGAATAGCAGTTGCAATAAGGCAACCGAGTGCAACTGCAAGAAGAATTCTATCAGTCCAGCTTTGTCTGCGTAAAAATCCGATCATGCCATTCATGATACCACTCCACGAATTTTTTTGTGCCTTCTTCTATGTTTGTACTGGGCCTATAACCTAAGTCTACTTTCGCGCGGGTAATGTCGGATAGTGTTTTTGGAATATCTCCAGAAGGAAGAGGTACTTCTTCGATAGTAGCTTTTTTGCCCAGAGCTGATTCTAGCGCGGAAATCATTCGTGGTAGCGGTACTCCGTCAGATTCACCCAGATTATATACATGGTATCCATTTGCATGGTCAAGTGCGCCAATAACCCCCTGAACAATGTCATCGATGTAGGTAAAGTCTCGCATTGTTTCTTTGCCGCGCATCTTGATAGTTTCTCCTGCAATAATCGCCTTGGTGAATGCGAAGATTGCCATTTCTGGTCGTCCCCAGGGTCCATACACGGTGAAGAAACGTAAACAGGTAGTAGGAATGCCATAGAGGTTATTCCATGTTGCGCACATGAGTTCTGTTGACGCTTTAGTAGCGGCATACGGAGATATAGGGTGCATAATGTTCATATCTTCCCGAAAAGGAAATTCGGTAATTCCCCCATATACGGAAGAGCTGGATGCGGCAACAATACGAGACACGCCGGCTTTGCGTGCTGCTTCTAATATAACAACCGTTCCGTTTACATTCACGTCCGAATAAATATACGGATTATCGATAGATGGTTGCACGGATGCCCATGCCGCCAAGTGAATAACAGAGTCTATTTTGTGTTCCATCATTGTTTTTTCAACGAGTTCACGGTCACGAATATCTCCACGAACAACAACGGGTTTTTTGCCATCTTCGAACATGTGGGCTATACGAGCCTCTTTTAATCGTGGATCGTATCTGTCATTAAAATCATCAAGAATAACAACGCTGTCACCTCTTGTGAGAAGGCGTACTGCGACGTGAGAACCTATAAACCCCGCCCCGCCCGTAATAAGTACGTTCATGGCTCTATATTAGAACAAATGTTTTACTATGCCTAATATACCCTGTTTCCACGGCACTCTGTGAGATACGCCGCTGGCATTTTTAAATGAATCTAGATGCTCAACGTACCAGTTATAATTTCGTACTAATGCTTGTTTATTTGAGAATTTCGGAGCATATCCAAGTTGTTGTTCTGCTTTTTCTATAGACACAAACGAATCAACGGACGCAGTTTCATATACCCATTTGTATAACGGAGAGATTTTTAAGGCTTCAAGTAAGCGCAAGGTCCAGATCATCGGGCTTGCAGGGAAGCCGATGATTTTTTTGCCGTGGCCTGCTTTATCTAGCACTGCTTGGTAATCTTCTTTCATTGTTGTATATTCTTTGGCGCCAATATTGAACGTATCATTTGCGATTAATTCCTCTTTTGTTACGCACAAATAAATCGCATCACAGAGGTCTTCTACGTCTAGTAGCTGATATTTGTTATGCCCCATACCAATCATGGGGAAGTTGTGCCCTGTTAGCGCCCAATCATAAAACAGTGCGAATACGCCAAGCCGTTCCGGGCCTACGAATGATTTTGGGCGAATAATGGGCACGCACTTACCCTGTGCTCTAAATTTCTCGCATTCTTGCTCCGCCAGTATTTTTGCTTCACCATATGGCCCTACGCCAATAAGCTTGTCGTTTTCAAATAACGGGTGATGATCTGGGATTCCGTATACTGCCGTTGATGAAATATGGATTACACGTTGAACTCCATGCTCAAATGCTGATGTGAGTACGTTACGAGTACCATCTACATCGGTTGTATAAATATCTTTTGGAGAATAGAGAGGAAGTGCTGCTGCGCAGTGAACGACAATATCAACATCATTCATCGCATCATCTAAATCCTTTTTATTCCGAATGTCTTTTGTAATAACTGTTATTTTTTCTTTTTCAGGATAGTCAAAATCTGCAAAATCGTACGAAATGACCTGGTGGCCAAGTGCAAGTAAGTATCGCGTAAGATTAATTCCTAAAAATCCTGCGCCGCCTGTGATAAGTACTTTACTCATAAGATATGACGGATTATACTACGCTCTATATCTATGGCAACTACTACCGATATTTTGAGCTTGAGTGGTTTGGAGCAGGCTACAATTGTCCCTCCATTAGGGTTTGTATTCAATCTCCTTATTGCTATTCTTCTCGGGTTAATTCTTCGAGATCTCTACGTGCGGTACGGAACCTCTCTCACTAACAGAAGGACGTTGGCCTCTAACTTTGTGATATTAATATTGACAACGATGTTTATTATCACTGTCGTAAAGTCCTCGCTTGCTTTGTCTCTTGGCCTAGTTGGTGCCCTCTCGATTATACGGTTTCGGACCGCTATAAAAGAGCCAGAGGAGTTGGCGTACCTATTTTTATGTATATCAATTGGGCTTGGGTTAGGGGCTGATCAGGTAGTTATTACCTTGGTGGGTTTTGCCATGATTGCGCTTTTTATATGGATTCGAGGATTTTTCACCAAAGTTGCTCCAGAATCACATGTATTTTTGCAAATACATGGCAAAAGGAAAGAAGGAATAGTTGAAAAAATAGTTATTATTTTACAAAATCACTGCAAAACTGTTCACCTGAAACGACTCGAAGAGAACGATGATGTGTATGAGGCGCTATTTGTAGCCGATTTTCCTACTTTTGAGAAACTTACTATATGCAAAGAGCAGCTTCGAAATCTCGACCCGGAAATGCGATGTACTATTCTAGATAATCGTTCATAAGTACGCCGTGGAGATTAAGCGTACAGATCAAAAGTTTTTGGTAGCATCCTTGGGAAAATGGTTTTCACATAGATCGTCTCTAAAGCGCTTATTGAGTGTTCTTGCTGCTGGTATACTATTTCTCCTAGTGGTTGTGGGGAGCGTGCGATATGGGGTTAATTTGTATATATCGGGTCAAGCAAATACATATCACGAGTTTTTGCAATCAATGATCTGGACGGCGCGTACGCCATTTACGACAGCCGAGCATGTGGCTCAGGGCTTTTTCGCACAACCAGAGCAGCTTGTTTTTAATTTTAAATTTGAGGATTGGCAAGCGTTGCAACAAAAACAGCAGGACTCTGTGCGAGACAAAACGCTTTATGCCAGCGCAAATCCATGGATTAATGCAACGGTTGATTATATGGGGGAAAAGATAAAAGTCGATGTTCGACTAAAGGGTGCCCCTGATCACTATACAAATACCAAGTGGTCGCTGCGTGTGCGAGTTGACGGCGATAAAGCTATTATGGGGATGAAAAATTTTGCAATTCAACATCCTGAAACTCGATTGTTTTTGTCTGAATGGATATTTCATAAGTTTTTGGATTATCAGGGCGTTCTTTCTCTAAATTACGATTTTGTGAACGTGACTATAAACGGGAGGAATATGGGTATATACGCACTTGAGGAGCAAGTGGAAAAACAAGCTATTGAACGAAATAGTAGGAAAGAAGGACCCATTGTTGTCTTTGATGAAGATCTCTACAACATTAATCGATGGCAAACCCCATGGAGAAATCGAGTGCGAGAACTGAAGGTATATGAGGACGAGACTATCTTTAAGGACGATCTTCTTACTAGTCAATTTCTTGCGGCAAGAAGCCTTATTCAGGGGTTTACGGATAAAAAGATCTCAACGTGTGAACTGTTTGACTGTCCTGTGCTCGCAAAATACTTCGCTAGCCTGGACATTCTTGGCGCCCAACATGCTGCCGGATCGGGAAATATGAAGATGTATTACAATCCTATTTCTGCGCACTTTGAACCCATAGGCTTTGATGCAGAGTCGGAATATTTTGAACGGCCACGCTTTCTTCAGGCATGGAGTCACTTCAAAGCTATTCCTGATAGTATTGGGTGGTTTCACGAAATATTTAGTGATCCAGTATTTATGGAGCAATATATTATAGAATTGAATCGCTTAACGGATCCAAAGGTGCTGGATGATTTTTTTGATTCTATTCGACCGGAAATGAATGAAAAACTTGGGGCTATATATACGAGTTATCCTACATATAATTTTAATTCGGCATTCATGTATCGTGAACAGAAACTGATTTCGGAAATACTCCATCCAGCAAAAGCGTTAGACGCATATATCGACTCTGTTGAGGGTTCTACGATCACTCTTGATGTGGGCACTATATTGCCAGTGCCTACGCTGATACGGACAATTCGCTACGAGGGCAAGGAAATTCCTCTTGTCTCTCCTGTGTATCTTAAGCCGCTTATCCTCGACAAGCTTGTTGAGTATGGGCGCATACAAGTTTCTATACCTGAAGGTTTTCATGGCATCGATCGTACGAAGACTCAACTTGAAATAGGATATTCTATTATTGGTCTTGATGAAGTGAGGTATGAATATCCGTCAGTTGTTCCGAAGCGCGACGAAACATTTTTCGAAGGTGATATTGTACG
>MHHP01000018.1:35109-37299 GCA_001817055.1 Candidatus Andersenbacteria bacterium RIFCSPHIGHO2_02_FULL_45_11 | reverse complement strand
GGACAAGCAAACAAAAGCAATTGTGATTTCGTTATTGATGATTGCCTCAGCCAACTCTTCTTCGTATGTGCCGCCAATCTCTCCGAAGATAACAATTGCTTTTGTTTGCTTGTCCTTTTGAAATAGGCGAGCGATATCGGCAAGCGTTGCTCCTAGTAGCACGTCGCCTCCAATACCTACCGCAGTTGATTGGCCAATGCCGGCATCGGTTAATATGCGAGAAATTTCCGATGTCATCCCGCCGCTTTTTGATATAACACCGACGGGACCGGGGGAGAATACTCTGCGCGCAATATCTGATGAGCCGATCGCTCCGATTTTGCTTGTATGGGGTGAGATAATGCCAACGGAACTTGGGCCTATCACAAGTACGCCAGCTTCTCGTGCTTCTTTAATGACAACGGCAACATCATGCACGGGGATTTTTTCTGTAAGAATATTCACAAGCGGAATATTGTTTGCGATTGCTTCGCGTGCAGCATCTGCTGCGAATAGGGAAGGGACTGCAATGAGTGACGCATTAATCTCCGGATGCTTTGCAAGAGCTTCGCGCACCGTGTTATACACCGGTATTTTATCCTCAGTAATTTGGCCGCCCTTACCCGGTGTTACTCCTGCGATAACATTCGTTCCGTAGAGGATCATTTCACGAGCTGCACGCGAACCTTCGCCCCCAGTAATGCCCTGGACGAGAACGAACGTTTTTTTGGAAATAAGAATGCTCATACTTTTTTATATGCAAGACGAATGATTTCTTTTGCGGAATCGGACATAGATGTTTCTGGGCCAAATAAGTGCAGGTTAAATTTTTCTCCTTTTTTTACTTTTTCTAACATCTCGAATGCTTCTTTTTGGCGGGGGCCATCTCTGCGAATAACGATTGGATAGGTGGGCCGTGGCTTTACTAGGCGTAATCCTTCTATAAATCCAACCATGGTTTCGTAAATATCTGTAAAGTTTGCGGTGCCACCTACTACCCAGCAGCCTTTGAGCCCTTTTTGAGACAGTACTTCTTGCGTGAGTTCTTTTACTACGTCCGACTTTGGATTACCGGAATACTCCACATAGTTTGCAGGCTTGCCTCCTGCCTTTATAAGCGTATCGAGGTTGATCATGGAAGCGCCACCTCCGCTTGCAAGGATTGCGATGTCGCCACCTAAATCTGCGTAGGGTCGAAAATCTGGACGTGTAATTGCGTCGTCCAGGATGACTTTTGCATCACCTGCGATGTATGTTCCATCTGCAAGTTCAAATAATGGATTGATTTCGGCAAGCAATGCTTTTTCTGTATAAAATAGTTTTGAAAGTCGAACAACCATTTGTACTAGTGCGGGGTTGGGGATTAGCCCTGCTTTTGCTATAGCATCGCGTGCTATATATGGCGGAAGTACTTGCCCTGCTTTCAGTGGGATAATAGTTGCTTTTGATGTTCCGGAACCACCTTTTGCAGAAATAGCTAGTACGGGTGTTCTAGTGCTCGTGCTGAAGCTGAAGCTTATATACCGTTCGTTTTTATATTCGATGGCTTGCTCAATAAGCAAAGATTCGGGCAGGTGCCCGTCGATTCTAGTTTTCTTAATGCGAGCAAGTGCTGCTGCGAATTCTTTTTTGTTGTTCGCAATTGCAATGCCGCCTTTGCGTCCGCGGTCGCCTACAGGAACTTGGGATTTTAAGATTAGGGGGAACTTGCCCACTAATACAGCGGGCGCATTTTGACCGACTGCCAATGCGGCAGTCGGAATGCGGATCCCATATTTTTTAAATAGCTCTTTGCCTTCATGCTCAAGTAAGTTCATAGCTATTCTACTGTTACTGATTTTGCTAAGTTGCGAGGCTTGTCTACGTCGCATCCGCGTAGCACTGCTGCGTGGTAGCCGATTAGTTGGATTGGAATAGTTGCGAGAATCGGTTGAATATATTCAGGCGCATCAGGGATACGGAGTACGTGTTCAACGTGCTTTGCGATTTCAGTATCGCTATCACTGGCAATGGCGATTACTGGGCCTTTGCGTGCACGGATTTCCTGTATGGTGTTCATTACTTTGTCGTACAGTGGGCCTTTGGGGTTAATGATGATGCTCGGCGTGTGTTCGTCTACCAGCGCAATAGGGCCGTGCTTAATTTCTGCTGCCGGGTACCCCTCTGCATGAATATAGCTTACTTCTTTTAATTTTAGTGCCCCTTCTAGTG
>MHHP01000018.1:29389-35098 GCA_001817055.1 Candidatus Andersenbacteria bacterium RIFCSPHIGHO2_02_FULL_45_11 | reverse complement strand
TTGTAACCACGCCCGAGGTACAAGACGGTGCTTGCGGTGTGGATTGTTTGTGCAACTGCTGCAATGGCATCTTCGGTAGCTAGCGTTTGCTCAATCAGCGCAGGCAAGTTGTTTAGAGAAGCAAAGATTTCACTTGCTCTACTCGCAGGCATTCCGCGTAGGCCTGCCTGCCGGTCAGGCAGGCGTGCCATGTGTAGTGCGAATAACAGAAGAATGACGAGCTGGGAGGTAAATGCTTTTGTAGTTGCAACGCCAATTTCAGGCCCTGCGTGGAGGTACATTCCACCTGATGCTTCGCGTGCGATAGAACTTCCCACTACGTTTACAATTCCGAGTGTGGGTACCCCTTGCCGTTTGTATTCTCGCATTGCAGCTAATGTATCGGCGGTTTCTCCGGATTGGCTGATGCAAAAGAAGAGAGTGTTTGGTTCAATAGGGGCGTTGCGGTAGCGCAGTTCGCTTGCATACTCAACTTCTACAGGAATCCGTGCGAATTCTTCAATGATATATTCTGCAAATAGTGCGGCATGCCAGCTTGATCCGCATGCGGCAAATACAATGCGTTTTGTATTTCGTAGCTCTTCTTCGGAAATATTGAGGCCGCCAAAGCGAGGGATTAAGTTTTCCGGGTCGATATGGCCGCGCATGGCTGCTGCAATACTCTCCGGCTGTTCAAAGATTTCTTTTTTCATGAAGTGGTCGTATGTTCCTTTTTTGGTTTCTTCTGCACCGAATGCGAGCGTTTCGCTTTCGCGAATGCTGGAAGGTTCTGTTGTTGTTTGAATAAAATATGAATCGGGAAAGAGCGCTGCAATATCGCCGTCTTGCAAATAAATAACTTCTTGGGTGTAGGGGGCTATGGCTGAGGCATCACTTGCGATAAAGTGCTCGCCTTTGCCGATACCTAATACGAGTGGGCTTGCCATGCGGGCGGCAACAATCATGTGCGGAGCGCGCGACCATACCACGGCAATACCGTATGTTCCTTGAATATGATGCAGTGCTGCAGCAACGCTTTGTACAAATACTTCTTCTAGTGGGTCTTCACTTTTTTCTCGTGTAGCAAGCTCGCGGGAAATAAGGTGAGCTAATACTTCCGTATCCGTTTCGCTCATAAACACTACCCCTTCTTGTTGGAGCTGCGTTTTTAGTGCTGCGTAATTTTCAATTACTCCGTTATGAACCACTGCAATTTCTCGGTTTTCGCTCATGTGGGGATGCGCATTTTCTTCTGTAACGCCCCCATGCGTTGCCCACCTGGTATGGCTGATGCCACATGTTCCGGTTGCGGGGCGCAGTCGTAATCGTTCTTGGAGTGTTGCAACGCGTCCAACTGACTTTTCGATGTGGAGCGTAGTGCTCTGTGTAATCGCGATGCCCGCACTGTCGTATCCTCGGTATTCAAGCGTTGCAAGCCCACTTAGTAATACAGGACTTGCTTGTTTGTGCCCTATGTATCCGACAATTCCGCACATATTACTGGTTCCAGACTCGCTTTACTCGTACGTGCCATGCTGCAATATCGTTAAATCGATCTGACGGGAGAGATCCTTGGTGCATAGCCTGCCCTCGCACGTTCTGGTGTTGCGCAAACAGGTAGTGTGGGCGATACAGAATAATTGCTGGGTGGATATCGAGGAATCGCTGAGTAAATTTGTGCAATAGTTCGCGACGTTTTTCAGTGTCAGTACTGGTACGTGCATCTTCAAGTAGCTTGTCGATTTCTTTATCTTTTAAGAGCGAAAGATTTAAACCAGGACTTTTGACTTGGGAAGAATGCCAAAATGGATATGGATCTGGATCTGCAGAAAGATTTTCGCCATACAGCAGGATTTCGTAATCGCGAGGGCCCACAACAGTTTGCTGAATGATGCCGGTTCCGAGACTCGTTATTGTTAGGCTTACCCCAACTTCTTTCCATTGTTTTTGAAGTAATTCCGCAGTCTGCACGTACTCTGGCCAATCTGTGGTGGTGATAGCAATTTCAAGCTTCTTCCCGTCTTTTTCGCGGATTTTATCTTCTCCAACTTTCCACCCTGCATCATCAAGGTTCTGCTTTGCTTTTTCAGGATCAAATGAAGGGCCTTGAATATCCTCGAACGAAAAGAGGCCGGGAGGAATAGGTAGAGAAACACCCTCGGCTTCACCACTGAGTGCTTGTTTGATGATTTCTTCGCGATCCGTTGCAAGGTCTAACGCGGAGCGTACCCCTTGATTGTTTAGGATTGGATTTTTTGCTTCATTAAAAAAGAGTCCGAAATATTGAGGTAGCAGGAGTGTATGGCGCGTAATTGATACGCGATGATTTACAGACGAGAGTAGAGATGTTGGTAAGTATCCAATACCATTTGTTTGCCCGGATGTGAGAGCGGCAATCGCTTCTTCATGCGTAGTAAAAAAGGTGAATGTAAGGCCTGCAAGGTACGGTTTGTTGCCATAGTAGTCATCGTTGCGGACGAGTGAGATAGATGTAGTTTCTCCCGTTTTCTTTTTTGTAACAAGTTCTTGAAACTTAAACGGACCGGAGCCAACCGGTTTTAGTTCTTGCTCTGCAAGCCCGGCATTTCTTGGCGGTACATTTTCCCATACATGTTTGGGTGCAATTCCAACTGTAAGGCTAGATAAGAACGGTGCATACGGAGTTTTTTGGAGTGTAAAGCGAATTGTGTAGTCATCTACCTTATCTACTAATACCCCCTGGAATGCAGATGCGAGGGGAGACGCATACTCTGGTGTTTGGATGCTTCTAACAGTAAAGAGCACATCTTCTGCGGTTACGGGCTTATCGTCGTGCCATACTGCATCATTTCTCATATGGACGGTATATATTTTCCCGTCGCTGCTGACTTCTACGTTGTCGGCCAAGTCGTTTTGTAGTTTTAAGTTTGTATCTAGTTTAAAGAGGGAAGAATAAATTACGCGCGTAAGATCCAAATCTATGTCTGAGCTGCTTGCCAATATAGGATTTAAATATCGCGGTTGCCCTACCATCGCTTCGGTGTATATACCGCCTTGCTGGGGGACGAGTATGCTATTGCGGGTTACATATCCGGAAATGCTCATGGCAAGCGATACTGCCATTACAACAACGAGAGTAATTAAAATAGCCTTTTCTCGCATCGACATGCTTGCCGTTAACTTTTGTGCCCATAGCTTTAGTTCCTGGATGGTCATCATAGCGGTGAGTATTCTATTGTTCCCCCCTCGCCGTTTTCCCGCAAGATTGACGAAATGCCATAATCATATGTAGTGTGAATGCCTTCTGGGCAGGCGAATGTGTTGCGATCGCCAGTAGGCGCCGCTTCTAATATGGAATACAATTCAAACGTAGATGGGCTGCGCTTCCAATAGTAGTAGCCTCGTTCCAATTCTTTGGGGTCTTGAGGAAAGGGTTTTGCGGGGTTTTTGTATTTTTCTACTGCAATTCGAAGTGAAGCTTCTATTTCATGTTGTACCTGCTTATTTTCTGGTGCGCTTATGAGCCCACACCACGTAAGTTTATTATATGGAGGAAATGTGCCGTGGGTTCTGCGTGCCAAATACAATCCGGTTTCAATATCGACCAGGTGATGTTTTCTGATTGTGTCGCGTGCTTGGCGGTCTTGTTTTACCAGGAGGAATGTTCCGCCGAGTATGAGGATGAGAAATGCTGCGGCAAGGGGAGCATAAGGGATACCAAATGCAGGAGCCTTCATGGTTTTATTTTACGAACAGATGGGCAATGGCGGTTGCAAAGAATAGGACAGAGAGGATGACGGTTGCTTGAAATATTCGTTTTTCACTGCCACGGCGTACGGTAAATCCGTCAGATCCGCCACCCATAGCAGAGCCAAGGTTGGTAGAGCTGCTTTGTAGAAGAATCGCCCCTGTTAAGAGGATAGCGATACCGATAAAGATGATATTGAGCCAGAGCATAGGTGTCGTATATACGGTATGGAAGATAGGCGGGTGGGTCAACTTGACAAAATTGCTTAGTGATGCATGATATAGATTGGTAATACGTGGTTCTTTCTTGGTTTTTGGCAACACTATATAAGGAGTAAGTCATGTCTGATGACCGTCCGGGCCTATTGTTTGAACTGAGCGATGACGGCTTTAAGGCAAGTTGGAAGTTCGTCGTTCTGGTGCTTGGGATAGTTGCTGCTATCTCATACGGGATTTATCTTGAGCATGTCGAAAAGATGGCCCAGATCCACGCTACAGCTCCATCGACTCAGCCTCCCAGCAAATAATCAAATTCTTTGGTGGTACGTACGCACTGCGCAGTTCTACGGAACGGCAGTGTTTTTTCTTGCGCGTAAACTCCTCCCCTTTTCAAGGGGAGGCGGGGTGGGGTGAGAGGATATGCGATAAATGTTCTGTATACTTATTCCGCGAACATGAAACACGTATTCAACACCAAGGACGTAACTTTTATACGACAGCAGTTGCGCAATCAAATGCCAAAACCGGAATTAGTTATCTGGAAACTACTGCGCGGACGACAGTTAAAAGGATTTAAATTCAGGAGGCAGTTCAGTATCGGAAGATACGTTTTGGATTTCTACTGCCCCAAATTAAAACTTGGCATTGAAATTGATGGGGAATCTCACTACACAACAGAAGGAAAAGCTAATGATATAATTCGACAAGAAGTGATTGAGAATTTTGATGTGACGCTTTTACGATTTACTAATACTGATGTGATGGAAAATTCAGAAGGAGTTATCTTGGAAATTATGAAGCATCTTCCCTAGGCGCACCCCCTCCAACTCCCCCTTGAAAAGGGGGAGGGAACGCTACAAATGTTCTCGCAAAGTTGCTGTTTTCTTTTTGCCGATGAGTTGCTCAAGCTCTGTGTCTGATGCATCTTTTATGCCTTTTACAGATCCGAATGTTTGAATAAGAAGTTTTTTTGTTTTTGGGCCAATGCCGGGTACTTCATCTAGTACGGACTTTATTTGTTCCTTTCCTCGTAGCTTTCGATGGTACGTAATCGTAAACCGATGTGCTTCGTCCCGCATGCGCTGGATAAGGTAGAGAGCGGGGGAATCATAGGGTAATACAATGGAGTCTTTTTTGCCGGGGAGAAATATCTCTTCTTCGCGCTTCGCGATGGAAATCATGGGAATTTCTTTTCCAGATTTTTTCAGAGACTTTTGAGCTGAAGATAACTGTCCTTTTCCGCCGTCTATAATAATGAGGTTGGGGAGAGGCCAGTCTTCGCGGGCAAGTCGTCTCGTTAACGTTTCTTCCAGCATCGCAAAATCATTCGGAGTTTGTGCTACCGGCTCCTCAACGCTTGGGGTTTGACCGTTAACCCCAAGCGTTTTCCCGCCGGTATACTGAATTCTGAATTTTCGGTATTGATCTTTTGCAGGCATGCCGTCTTCAAATACCACCATGGACGCCGTTGCTAGCGTTCCTTGAATATTTGAGATGTCGTAGGTTTCGATTCTGAAAGAATCGCCCTGAGCTTGTCGAAGGGCGACTGTTGCTTTGCTATCTATACCAATTGCTTGAAGAAGTGTTTCTAACGCATCTTTGGATGCTCGCTTTGTTTCTTGGATAGCTCCTTGTTCTTGGAGGAGTATTTTCGCATTCGTTTCTCCCATGGCGAGAAGTTGGCGTTTGATGCCGCGCTTGGGTACTCGCAACGTTACTTCACCCCCTCCAACTCCCCCTTGAGAAAGGGGGAGAGAACGTTCGCGACTCCTCCCCTTTTCAAGG
>MHHP01000018.1:0-29337 GCA_001817055.1 Candidatus Andersenbacteria bacterium RIFCSPHIGHO2_02_FULL_45_11 | reverse complement strand
TGTAGTACTGCAGTAAGAATTGGCGGACGATATCTGAAAGTATTGCGTCTTGTCGGTGGTGTAATAGAAATGTTTGTTTGCCAAGGAGTTTCCCTTCGCGGATTTGCAGTACATTTGCTGCGCTACTGGTATGGTCGCGTGCGATGCTGATGACGTCAAATGTTTCGTTGCGCGGAAGATATACTTTTTGAAATCCTTCCAAGCGCATAATTGCCTGGAGTTGATCGCGGAATAACGCCGCACGTTCGAACTCCAAATTTTTTGAGGATTCTGCGATTCCATCTTCCAGTGTTTTGATAATTTCTTGGCGTTGGCCTTTGAGGAAAGCGACAACTTTGTCGGAGCCTCTCCCCTTTTCAAGGGGAGGCTGGGTGGGGTGCGTTACTTGGTGATCTTTTTCACCCCCTCCATCTCCCCCTTGAAAAGGGGGAGAGCCGAATAGGGGATGCGGGAAAATTATGTCGTGTGCAGTATCTTTTTCCCCTTTGAATGGAAATATTCTCCGGAGCAGCCGCAGCGTTGCGCGCACCGATGCCGCAGATGAATAGGGGCCAAAGTACCGCGCACCATCATTGATGATTTTTCGTACCGGGAAAATACGCGGCTGTTCTTCTTTTGTGATTTTTATAAATAAATAATATTTGTCGTCGCGCAGCAATACGTTGTATGGCGGCTGATGTTTACGAATGAGGTTTGCTTCTAGCACAAGCGCTTCTAGTTCCGTATCAGTGGAAATTGTCTCGATATTTGCAATGAGCCCCATCATTCTTTCTTTTGCAGGGCCTAAATCAGCGCTTTTGGTAAAGTAGGAACGTACTCGATTCTTGGTGTTTTTTGCCTTTCCGACGTACAGCACCTTACCCACCGTGTCTTTGTATATATAGATACCGGGAGTGGTTGGGAGGCTGTTTATTTTTTCGAATACCGATGGCTCTAGCATGCAGGGAAGTATAGGGCGCACTTGCCCTTAGGCAAAGTCGTGTATATACTTCTCCTTTATGGCGAATGAGATTGTCATCAAGGGAGCGAGGGTACATAACCTCAAGAACGTGACGATTACGATCCCGCGTGACAAGCTTGTGGTGCTTACAGGGCTTTCTGGGTCTGGAAAATCTTCTTTGGCGTTCGATACGCTGTACGCAGAAGGGCAGCGCAGGTATGTAGAATCCCTATCCGCGTACGCTCGGCAATTCTTGGGCCTTATGGATAAGCCTGATGTAGACCAGATTGATGGGTTATCGCCTGCAATTTCTATCGACCAAAAATCTACCAGCAGAAATCCGCGATCTACTGTAGGCACAGTAACAGAAGTGTATGACTATCTGCGCTTGCTATATTCCCGCTGCGGAACGCCTCACTGCCCGAATTGTGGAAAGGTGATTGCGCGGCAGACGATGAAAGAAATGGCTGCTCGGGTATTATCGTTTCCTGCCGGTTCGAAGCTTTTAATCTTGTCTCCACTCGTTCGTGATCGAAAAGGAGATGGCAGGCCCGCAATTAAAGAGGCAAGAACCGCAGGGTATGCGCGTGTGCGTGTAGACGGCACAGTGTACTCATTAGAAGAAGCGGAAGACTTGAAGCTTGATCGGCAAAAGCGCCACACTATTGAAGTGGTGGTAGATAGATATTTTTTAGATGGGAAACCAGACAAGCCACGGCTTTTGGATTCGCTTGAGACTGCATCGAATATTGGCAAAGGCCTTGTGATTGTTGCGAATACGGAAACGGATGAAGAAACATTGTTCTCGCAAGAATTTGCATGCGTAGATTGCGGAATTAATATCACCAGCTTAGAGCCGAGAGACTTTTCATTTAACTCTCCGCATGGCGCGTGCCCGGATTGTACTGGGCTTGGGACGAAGCAAGAGATAGACCCAGACTTGGTGTTACCGAATAAAAGCTTGAGTTTGGCAGAGGGTGCTATTAAGCCATGGAGCAAATCGGGGCGAAGCCGTTGGTACGACAGAATTTTAGAAGCGCTTGGGAACGAAGAAGGATTTAATATAGGTAGCCCAGTTGCCGACTTGTCCGCAAAAGATATTCGTACTATTTTGTATGCCGAGAATCGGGAAGTTGCAGTTCAGACTGGCCGCGGTGTTTGGAATACCACCTACACGGGTGTAATTCCACAGTTGATGCAGCGGTATAGGGAAACGGATTCTGACCATGCTCGCGCGGAAATAGAACAATTTATGGTAGAACGCGATTGCCCTACCTGTAAAGGGAAGCGCTTAAAGCCAGCTCCACTTGCGGTGTATGTTGGCGGAAAGTCTATTCACGATGTGGTAAACGTTGCGATTGACGAAGTGTTGTCATTTTTTAAGATATTGCAAAGCGGCGAAGTGCAATCATTTGGTAAGCAAGATCAGCAGATTGCATCTCAAATACTCAAAGAAATTATTGCGCGTCTTACATTTTTACGAGATGTGGGGCTTTCGTACTTAACACTGAATCGCCGTGCGGGAACTCTTGCTGGTGGAGAAGCGCAACGTATTCGCCTTGCAACTCAAATCGGGTCCGGCCTCGTTGGTGTCTTATACATTTTGGATGAGCCATCGATTGGATTGCACCAGCGCGATAATAGTAAATTGATTAAAACCCTGATCCGACTGCGTGACTTAGGAAATTCTGTGATTGTAGTTGAGCACGATGAAGAAACGATTCGTACTGCTGATCAGGTTATCGACGTAGGCCCAGGAGCCGGCGAACATGGCGGAAGAATTGTGTTCCAAGGGACGCCGAAGCAGCTGGAAAAAAGTAACACGCTCACGGGGAAGTATCTCTCTGGAAAACTCGCAATTCCTGTTCCAAAAAAATACCGAGAGGGCAATGGGAAAAAGTTAACCATTATAGGAGCTACGGAGCACAACTTACGCGATGTCACGGTTGATATTCCACTAGGAAAGCTTGTGTGTGTAACAGGGGTGTCGGGTTCTGGAAAGTCTACGTTGATCAACGATATTTTGTCGGATGTGTTATCTCGACACTTTCATCATGCAAAGACGCACCCAGGTGCACATAAAGAAATTAAGGGTTTAGAGCATCTTGATAAGGTAATTACGATTGATCAATCTCCGATTGGCCGAACTCCTCGCAGTAATCCCGCAACATATACCGGATTGTTTACTCCGATTCGTGAATTGTTTGCATCTACCGAAGAGGCAAGAGTACGAGGATACAAAGCGGGAAGATTTTCCTTTAACGTGAAGGGTGGCCGGTGTGAAGCGTGCCAAGGCGATGGTGTTCTGAAAATCGAAATGCATTTCTTGCCCGATGTATATGTGCAATGCGATGAGTGCCATGGTAAGCGATATAACACAGGGGCGCTTGAGGTTGAATACAAGGGGATGAATATATCTTCCGTACTGGACATGACAGTTGAGCATGCGCTTACGTTCTTCCATGCTATCCCACCTATTAAAGATAAGCTGCAAACATTGCACGATGTAGGCTTGGGATATATTCACTTAGGGCAAAGTGCAACAACGTTATCTGGTGGAGAAGCACAGCGCATCAAGCTTGCAACGGAACTGTCTCGCCGGGCTACGGGCAAGACGTTATACATTTTGGATGAACCAACAACTGGCCTACATTTTGATGACGTGCATCGTTTATTGGCTGTGCTGCAAAAGCTGGTAGATAAGGGCAATAGCGTGCTCGTAATTGAGCATAATTTGGATATTATTAAATCGGCCGATCATATTATAGACATGGGGCCAGATGGGGGCGATAAGGGTGGGTATTTGGTTGCAGAAGGCACACCCCGAGAAATTGCGAAAGTAAAAGAAAGCTATACTGGGCAATATCTCAAAAAGATGTTGACATAAACCGAATACGGGAGTATAATATTACCGTAAACGTGTCCTTTCGCAATTCGCGGTATTTAAAGGAGAAGTCCCATGGCGGTAGCGACATTGGCTAGACTTGATTCTCTAACAGAGTTTGGAGACATTCAAGGGGTGATGGCACGTGTGTTCCCAAGTGTTCGTGAAATTGTTCGTGTTGATGAGTTGGTGAAGTGCTTTCCATACACTACAGGTCTTTGCAAGTGGGTGTATGGAGAAAAATATGGACCCCAATGCCACCTACCTCGGAAAAAAGTTCTTGCTGAGCAGGCGTGGAGCATTGTGGAAAATATCCCACAGCCGGTGCTGTATGATCGTGAGTCAAGAATTGCCGAGTGTGCACACGGTCTGTGCTACACTCACTTGCTCGTACAAGACGTGCTGCGTCAAAACGCTCGTAAAAACGCTATTGAGACTGAGGTTTTGAGTGAGGTGTTGCGTGATGCTTCCAACATGCTTCATATTGGGGTTCCATTGGGGCTTCTGCCGAAAATGCCACACCATACGTTAGCTCTCTACATTTTCTGAGCGTATTACTAGCCGGGACGTTCATTCGAACGATCCGGCTTTTTCTATTGTTGTGATATTCTAAAGACATATGAAACCTGGATGGTTGAAGGCAGGAATTGCGGTAGCGGCAGTTACGATATTGGCGTTTGTGCTGCGTACCTATGATCTTACAAATTACCCACCAGGATTATTTCCCGATGAAGCGCAAAATGGTGAAGATGCACTGGATATTTTACAGGGCGACATTCGTCCGTTCTACGAACGGAACAATGGGCGGGAAGGGCTATTCTTTTTCTTCCAGGCTGCATTGATTAAAACATTTGGCGTTGGGGTGTGGCAGATGCACTTGGCGTCTGCAATTATTGGAACACTCACCGTGCTTGCTATCTATTTTGCAACACAAGTATTTTTTGGGCGTTTAGCAGGCCTTTTGGCTTCGCTATTCTTGACGACGAGTTCGTGGCATCTTACGCTTTCGCGTACGGGCTTTCGCGCAATTTTAATTCCATTATTTCTATCCTTATTTACCGCCTGTGCTGGCCTTACGATTTCTGCAGTAAAGGAAAAGCGTATTCGTGCATCGTATATATATGCTGCGCTTGCAGGTATCTTTTTCTCTGGCGGTTTTTATACCTACATTGCATACCGCGCAATGATAGGTGTGGTGTTAGGAGTTTTTGTATTACTCTTGCTTGCGGCAATGCATCCAAAGATCGGGTTTCCGCATGTTCGTAGGTATGGCAAACAAACGCTCGTTGCGTTACTGGCGGCCCTAATAGCAATTGCCCCACTTGTACTGTATTTTATTCAGCATCCGAATGAATTTATAGGCCGTGCCAGCCAGGTGTCTATTTTTAGTCCAGATCTGCAACGAGAAGTTGGCGGAGGAACGCTTGTAGGGACGCTCTTGTATTCTACCAACAAAACAATACTATCCTTCTTTTCGCGTGGGGATGAAAACTGGCGGCATAACGTAGCGGGGTACTCACTGTTGAACCCTTTTGTAGGATTTTTATTTGTACTTGGAATTTTGTGGACAATGAAGGGTACATGGGATGTATTTCGCCGTATTGTAAAAGGAAAAGAAGTGCATTTGGGAATGATGTACCCGTATATATTGCTCATGCTTTTAGGCATGATGCTGCCTACTATTACAACTGCAGAAGGAATGCCGCATGCATTGCGTAGTATAGGTATGGCAGCACCAATATATATTCTTGCAGGTACTGCAGGAGCAGTTGCGCTGCGATGGTCATTCAAATGGGGGTATAAGCGTCATGTATTGGGCATGGTGTACGGTGCTGCGGCAGGTCTCCTTATTGTTTCGTCCGCATACGGTCCAATGCTCTATTTTATTATTTCGCGTAATACCCCCGAAGCTGCAGAGGCGTATCGGGGGGATCTGACGGTCGTATCTGATTTTATACATCAACACACGGCGAAATTTCCGAACGGTCCGAAGCCATATCTTGTTGTGGATGAATTCTTTTCAAAGACCGTACACTTTTTAGCGCACGGCAATACGTATCAATTGCTTGAGCCGGGAGCGAGTGAGCGGACGGTACTACAAATAGGAGAACAAATAATTTTTACGCAATCAACAATTCCAGATGCAGATCGGTATGAGCGTGTGTACGGGGCTTCCGTCAAGCAGATTGTGTCGAAGCTGAATCGGTTTGGGCAAGAGGTAATACGAGTGTACGAGGGTGTGGGTAATGCACCTACGCCGGAAGAATTAGAGGTGGATCTTGATGCGTGATTCGTACCTCACCCCCGCCTCTCCTTCGAAAGGAGAGGAGCCGACGTCGAATCCCCCTCCTTACGAAGGAGGGGTTAGGGGAGGTTCGTCGCAGTTAGAGCAATCCATCTTCGACACCATCCGCTTTTTTGATTTGTACGAGATGCCGGTGACGGTAACACAGATCTGGGAACATCTTGTGGTTAGTTCGAGTGGATACGATCATCATCCTAGTTTGCAAGAAGTGCAGCATGCACTTGCATTCAATAGCTGGCTAGTTGAACGTATAGGATCTCAGTGGGGGTACTATTTTTTGTCTGGTAAACAGCATCTTGTTCGCGTGCGTTTAACGCGTCATGCTATTGCCCAGCAAAAATGGAAGATTATGCTGCGCTGCGCACCGTTTCTTGCCTGGTTACCGTTTGTTCGCGGCCTCGCCGGTTCTGGTTCGCTGGCAATTGATAACACGAAAGATAGTTCAGATCTTGATGTGTTGGTAATTACGCAGCAGGGGAGGATTTGGACCGCACGTCTTTTATTGCTCCTAGTTTCCGGACTACTTGGACGTAGGCGACGATATTACGACCGCAATGCTCCGGATATGGTCTGCTTGAATCATTACGTTGCGCAGGGTTCCATCCCCGTTTCAACTGAAATTCAAAACGTTGCAATGGCGATGCAGTACGCGTGCCTTGTTCCCATCTATGGCGACTATGCGGTGCGGAAGTTCATGCAGCGCAATGCATTTTGGATAGATCAGCATGTGCGCATGCCTGTACATCCGGACGTGCGGCATGCTTACACGATTGTGCCTAGTGGTATTGCGCGGTTTTTAAAACGAGAAATGGAATCATTACTATCCGAACCCCTGGGCGACTATATAGAAGAGATGGCAGAATACTTTCAACGCTGGATGGTACGGCGCCATCAGGATTTTTCTCGGCCAGGACGTATAGCGCTATCTTCTTCAGAGTTAGCCTTTCATCCGGATACGAAGATGCCGGCGATTGTGCAGGCATTTGAAAAATAAATTTTTACCTCGTCTTCTGCAATTCTTCGACCGCGCGGTCGTGTTCGATAAGGGTTTCTTGATTTGCTTTCAAGATGTCCAGTACTTCATCAAGTTTTTCGTTTGTAATTGCCTGTGCTTCTTCTACGGCATCAAACCGTTCTTCTACAACGTCAAATCTCGCATCTGTTGAATCTTTGAGTGATGTGTATTGCTCTGCTACGCCACTGACTTGGCTTTTGAAATGCTCGTTAAGAACACCCATGTGCCGTTCGGATTCTTCCTTAGCTTCTTTTGCGGTTTCGTCAAAATGTTTTTTCATTGCAACCGTTTCTGCCTGAAAATCCTTCTTTGTTTCCGCCACACTTTTATCGAAATGCTCTTTCATTTCAACTGTCGATTCATCAAAATGATGAGTTTGTTTCGCGAGTAAATTCTCGAAGTATTTTTTATCCTCTGGGGTCATGAGTTGAGTATAGCGTATTTCTCCCTCTTGGATAAGGCGGGGTGGGGGTAACTCGACGACGCATTACGACCCCCCTCTCACTCCCCCTCATATGAGGGGGAGAAATACGGTATTGACTCCTAGCACTCACAGCGATAGACTGCTAGATACGAACATGAATATTTATTCTTAATTCATATATACATTTTATGAAGATTGAACCGCTTCACGACAAGGTTGTTATCAAGCCCCTCTCTGAAAAAGAGGTTACTGCGTCCGGCATCGTATTGCCTGGTACGGCAGATAAAGAAAAGCCGATGGAAGGCGAAGTTATCGCAACCGGTCCCGGCAAGCGCATGGATAACGGAAGTGTTGCTCCGATGAGCGTTAAGGTTGGAGATAAAGTTCTGTTTACAAAATACGCTCCGGATGAAGTTGAAGTTGATGGCGAGGAATATCTCGTTATTGATGAAGACAAAATTCTGGCAATCGTTCGCTAATTAATTCTTACTTACACATATGGCTAAACAAATTCTTTTTAACGAACAAGCGCGAGAAGCTCTCCGCCGCGGAGTCGACCAGCTCGCAAACGCAGTAAAGGTAACTCTTGGGCCCAAGGGGCGTAACGTTGTGCTCGATAAAGGATACGGAGCTCCTATTATCACCAACGATGGGGTAACAATTGCGAAAGAAATCGAACTTCCAAACAAGGTGGAGAATATGGGTGTTGAGCTGGTGAAACAAGTTGCAGAAAAGACTAATGACATTGCAGGAGACGGAACCACAACAGCAACTGTGCTTGCACAAAGCATGTTTACTGAAGGGCTTCGTCATATTGCGGCAGGTGCAAACCCAATGGTGCTTCGCAAAGGAATTGAGAAGGCAACACAGATTGCCGTTGAATCCTTGGACGAACAAAAGCGGGATGTAAAAGGCAAGAACGACATTGCTCAGGTTGCAACTATTTCTGCACAAGACGAAGAAGTGGGAACACTCATCGCTGACGTTATGGAAAAGGTTGGAAAAGATGGTGTTATTACCGTGGAAGAATCTCAAGCGCTCGGCGTTGAGTCTGAGTATGTAGAGGGTATGAACTTTGATAAGGGATATACCAGCGCATACATGGTAACCAATTCGGAGAAGATGGAAGCGGTTATGGAAAACCCAGCAATATTGCTTACGGATAAAAAGATTTCTGCAATTGCAGATATTCTTCCGATTCTGGAAAAGCTTATGCAATCTGGCAAGAAAGAACTTGTCATTATTGCTGAAGACGTAGACGGCGAAGCGCTTGCAACTTTGGTTGTAAACAAGCTCCGTGGAATTTTCCATGCAATTGCTGTGAAAGCTCCCGGGTTTGGGGACCGTCGAAAAGAGATGCTGCAAGATATTGCCGTTATCACTGGTGGCAAAGTTATTTCTGAAGAAGTTGGACTCAAGCTTGAGAACGCAACACTTGAGGACTTGGGCCATGCAACACGAGTGATTGCAACCAAGGACGAAACAACCATTGTTGGTGGAAAGGGCGTAGTTGCTGATATTGAAGCTCGCGTAAACCAAATTAAAGTTGCGTTTGAAAATGAAACTTCTGACTTTGATAAGGAAAAGCTGAATGAGCGCCTCGGAAAGCTTGCCGGCAAAGTTGCTGTTATTAAAGTTGGTGCTGCAACGGAAACAGAGCAGAAGGAAAAGCAGCATCGAGTTGAAGATGCCGTGCAGGCAACGAAGGCAGCGGTTGCAGAAGGTATTGTATCTGGCGGAGGACTCGCACTTTTGACAGCTGCGCACAAGCTGGAAAAAGCAATTGATGAGCTAGAAAACAAAGAAGGCACTATAAATCGGGACCAATTAACTGGTATGCAATTAGTGATGCGTGCATTAGAAGAGCCTGCTCGCCAGATTGCAATTAATGCAGGAAAAGAAGGTTCTGTGATTGTAGAAGAAGTTCGTCGTCACGATTTCAAGCTTGGATACAATGCTGCAGACCATACGTATGTTGATATGTTTGAGGCAGGGATTGTTGATCCGAAAATGGTAACGCGCTCTGCATTGCAGAATGCTGCATCCATTGCGGCAATCATGCTTACGACAGAAGCGATTGTGGCAGAGCTTCCTGAAGAAAAGAAGGATGCTCATGCGGGTGCAGGTATGGGTGGAGGAATGGGCGGCATGGGAATGATGTAAGCGTCGATGTATTTCCTCCCCTCATGTGAGGGGAGGCGAGGTGGGGTCGCGAACGTAGCGGCCCACCCCCTCTCGCTCCCCCCTATATAAGGGGGAGAAATCGTTTACAATTCTTACATGCCCGACAATAACGATCTTACCGGCCTTGATTCAAGCTTGCTGATGGCGAGTATGTCGTATATCGGCGTGCTTGTACTTGTCCCTATTATTTCTGGAGCTACCAAAAATCCATTCATTGCGTTTCATACAAAGCAGGGCCTTGTAATTTTGGTTGGGGAAATTCTGGCAATTGTAGCAGGTATATGGATTTCTTCTTTGGGCGGGTTGTTGTTTGTGTTGATGTTAATTGCATCAATTGTGGGGCTCTTTACCTCCCTACATGGTGAACGGCGGTATATTCCGGGGGTTGGTACAATTGCGGATTTGTTCAGTCTTTAGTACAGTAACCTTTATGCAAAAACACACCAATATAGTATGTACGATCGGGCCGGCATCTTCGATGGTTCCTGTCCTTAAAGATATGATCGAAGCGGGCATGAACATAGCCAGAATTAATTTCTCTCATGGTAGCCATGAAGGAAACTTAGAGTTGGTAGAAAAAGTGCGCGACGCCGCGAAGCAGGTAGGAAAAGAAGTAGCGATTTTGCAAGACTTACAGGGCCCAAAAATGCGCGTAGGCACACTTCCGGGTGAAGGTATCGAGCTTATTGAAGGCAAACTTATTACTATGCAAGCAGGGGTTCAGACTGCAGATCCGGGAGTTATCCCTGTTCCGTATGACCGGTTTGCTCATGATTTGAGCAAGGGTGACAGAATTTTATTTGCCGACGGTGTACGTGAAGCAGAAGTTGTTGATGTGCAGGGTAATATGATTACGGCGAAGGTATTGCTTGGTGGGACACTTCTTTCTAATAAAGGAGTGAATGTTCCAACTGTTACGCTTTCCATAGATTCCATGACTGAAAAAGATGATGAGGATTTGGCGTTCGGTTTAAAGCAGAACATTGATTTTGTGGCGCTTTCCTTTGTTCGTTCCGGTGAGGATGTTCGCAAGCTCAAAGAGAAAATTGTAAAGTGGACTCCAGAAGGTGTAGAGCCACCGCAGATCATCGTGAAAATTGAAAAGCACGAAGCGCTTCAAAACTTTGATGAGATTTTGAGTGAAACAGATGCGGTGATGGTTGCGCGCGGAGATTTGGGAATCGAAACTCCTGTTGCAAAATTGCCAATTCATCAAAAAGAAATCATTGCCAAGTGTGTAATTGCCGGCAAACCCGTTATAACCGCAACAGAGATGATGGCATCTATGGAATACAATCCACGCCCAACGCGTGCAGAAGTTTCCGATGTTGCGAACGCTGTTATTGATCATACTGACGCAGTTATGTTGTCTGGAGAATCCGCAATGGGGAAATATCCTGTCCAGGTAGTAAAAACAATGACAGAGATTATCCAGCAAACAGAAGAGTCTCCGCTGGATGCGCTTATGCCGCATCACGATACTGCTGGAGAGCCTGTGCCGTCTGCAGTTGCCGCTGCGGCCGTTGAGCTTGCTCGGCATATTGGCGCTGCTGCAATTTTGGTTACTACCAAAACAGGATTTTCTGCTCGCCAAGTTGCGCGCTTCCGTCCAGAGCTTCCGATTTACGCTGCAACACCAAGCGCTCGTGTATGCCGACAATTGCTATTGTCTTGGGGCGTGTCTCCATTCGTAATCGATGGATACGGTACTCCGGAAAAGATGGTACAAGATTCTCTTGCAAAGCTCGCGCAAGATCAGCATCTTCCTGCTGGTTCAAAAGTTGTAGTAATGTCTGGCTTAACGCGTGAGTCCGGCTCCGGATACGACTCGATGATTCGAGTTCGGGAGATATAACAAGATAAAACCCCATAGCAGAGCAAAGCACGCTATAGGGTTGTTTGGGTTTTGCTGGGTTGGGTTAAGCGGGGCGGCCTTTGGTTTTTGCCGCAATCGTTCGTTTTGGCATTCCGCTAGTCCGTTTTTTCACAATTCGCATTTTTTGCATCGATGCGAACATGGTCGCAAGTTTTTGGTCGAATGCTTCGCAGTCCATTGGCTCAAGCTCTGAGAGTTGTGGATGGTCGGGGATGAACTCTTGGCCGCATGTTTCGCAGCAATCTGGATGGTGCGGACCATAAACTGTGAGCCTGACACCAGGAGGGCAAGATTTATGTGTTCGCTTGCGCGGACCCGCTACGGTGGATGATACCAGCTTGAATTGTGCTTGCTTTCGCATCGCATAAAGCCTCCCAACAAATGTTGAACGAACATTTTGAAACAGAACGACTCTGCTTCAATACCGATTTGAATTATGAGGAAAACTATGCAAAAGTCAATATTGGAAGCGTGCCAGAGCGGTTGAATGGGCTAGTCTTGAAAACTAGAAGGCATGAAAGTGCCTCGGAGGTTCGAATCCTCCCGCTTCCGCTGATCCGTACCCCATAAAGTGGACACTTTGTGGAGGTAGCCAACTGGTCACAAAATGTGACCAACTGAAAATGCAGTCCGCAGATGGGAAGTTTCACTTAAACAACCCAAGCTTTTTCATTCTTGTCCACGACTTTATCTCTGCTTCGCGTTTTTTAGCTTCACCACTTGTCGCAAATTCTTCTGAATATTTCAGCACTACTGGCCTGCGGATTTTTGTGTAGTGGGCACCGCTTTTGAGGCTGTTGTGTGCTATAAGCCGTCGCTTTAGATTGTTGGTAAAACCGGTATAGAGTGTCCCGTCTGCACACTCCAAGATATATGCGTAATACGGCATGCTTGATAGCGTACCCGTAGTGTGGTATTGTGTCACCTTATGTCACGACGTGAGCATATTATCAACTTTAGCGACCTTTCGTTTGAATTTGGGCCAAATAAGCCTATTTTAGACGAGGTGAACTTTTCTGTGCGCGAAGGCATGAAAGTAACGCTTATGGGTCAAAACGGAGCAGGCAAAAGCACCATCTTTGGCCTCATTATGGATGAGTTGAAACCGGAAGCTGGCAGGATTAATCGTGCACAAGGGTTAACTATTGCAACAGCGCGCCAGGTAATCCCTCGTGATGAACTTGAGCTTACGGTACGGGAGTTTTTTGCGAAACGATTTTCTGGGGTTATATATGATATTGATCGCAGAATAGACCAGGTGCTTGAAGTGGTGAATCTGCACGCCGATAAAGAAAAGCGCATTACGGATTTTTCCGGTGGGCAGCAGGCACGTCTCCTGCTTGCATCGGCGTTGATTCAAGATCCTGACTTGCTGTTATTAGATGAGCCAACGAATAATTTGGATGTTGCGGGAATTGCGCATCTTACGGAATTTCTGAAGGCATACCATAAAACCTGCATGGTTATTTCCCATGATGCGGAATTTTTAAATGCGTTTTCCGATGGCGTGCTGTACCTCGATGTGTTCACGCGCAAGATAGAGCAGTATGTTGGTAATTACTTTGACGTAGTGGAACAAATTAGTGCGCGTGTAGAAAAAGAAAACCGCGAGAATGCACGCTTGGGTAAAAAGATTCAGGATAACAAAGACAAATCAAACTTCTTCGCCAATAAAGGGGGGAAAATGAGATTCTTGGCTAAGAAGTTGAGAGAAGAAGCAGCTGAAATGGAAGAAAATAAGGTTGATGTGCGCAAAGAAGATAAAGCAATTCGACCATTCCGTATTGAGGCGCAGGATGATTTGGGTGGGGATCTTATTCGCATCTCGTCATTTTCCATAATAGAAAACCATGAAGTAGTTACGAAGAAGGCGAATGTTGTGCTAAAGAAAAATCAGCACCTAGTACTAGAGGGGCCGAATGGAATTGGAAAAAGTACGCTACTAGAATCCATTGCCCATGGTACGGCAGAAGGTGTTACGATCGCGCCTGATATTCTCGTGTGCTATTACCGCCAAGATTTTTCTACGCTCAATTTTGAAGATACCGTACGAGACGCGCTGTTCTCTGTTATGAAGGATAAGGTGGAACAAAAGATGCGGTCAGTGGCGGCAGGATTTTTGATTACAAACGATATGATGAATCTCAAGGTCGGCGACTTATCAGAAGGGCAAAAAGGGCTTGTGGCGTTTGCGCAGTTAGCGCTCCAAAAACCGGGCCTCCTTATTCTGGATGAACCAACGAACCATATAAACTTCCGCCATATTCCTGTGATTGCATCTGCGCTTGATGCGTATGAGGGGGCGATGATATTAGTAAGCCACGTACCAGAATTCGTTGCTCAAATCCGAATAGACGAAACACTGGATTTAGCGGCGTGAGTGCCTGCTACGTGCCCCGTTGTCCAGCAGAGTTGCAGGCTATATCCGCCAGATGGTCGGTCAATATTGAGAACGTCTCCGATAATGTAAAGGTTAGGTGCGATTTTTGATTGCATTGTTTGAAAATCTATTTCCGACAGTTCTACTCCACCGCTTGTAACAATTGCTTTCTCGGGGCCCAAAATTCCGGATACTGTCATCGGTAAGTGTTTCAAAAGCTTTGTAATTCGCAAGCGTTCTTCGCGGTGGATGCTATGTACGAATGTTTCCGGATCAATCTGCGCAAGCTCTAGAAGTATTGGCGCAAGTGTAGGGGCAATAAATTTTCCTAAACTGTTTTTAATTTTCTTATTCGTATGCTCGCTCAGAGAAGCTAAGAGTTCCTTATCGAGTGCTCCAATGTCAGTTTGCGGGGCTAGGTCTATTGCGAGTGTTACTTCTCCGTACTTGAGTAGTTCACTAATATCCCGGCTCATATTCAGCACGAGCGGCCCGCTTATTCCGAAATGAGTGAATAGCATACTTCCTTTGTTACTCACTTGCTTCTTTGTATTTTGAAATGCGGTTAGTTTTACATCTTTCAGGCTTAAACCAGAAAGTTTGTGAACCCACGCTTCTTGTATTGTTACGGGCACCAATGCTGGGTCAGGTTCAATAATGGTATGGCCGATTTCTTTGAGCCACTGAAAGCCTTCCCCTGTAGACCCTGTTGTTGGGCGGGACTTTCCACCTGTTGCAATAATGTATGTTGCTGCCCGTACGATTGTTTTGTTTTTGAGTCGTATACCCGTAACGGTTCCACCCTCAAATTCAAAACCGTCTGCAGGCGAGTTCGTCATCACATGCACATTGTGTTTGTTCATATAAGCTACGAGCACATCCCATACGGACTGAGCGCTGTTACTGACTGGGAATGCTCGCTTCTGGGCCTCGATTTTTATTGGCATATTGCGTGAGGTAAAGAAGTCCAATGTTTGCTGAACGGTGAATCTCGAAAAAGGTGAAAAGAGAAACTTTTTGTTCTCTTTAAATTTTCCGAGTAAGATATGCTCGTCAAATTCTGCATTGGTAACGTTGCACCTGCCACCTCCGGTGATGAGAAGCTTTTTTCCAAGGGTGGGATTTTTTTCCAGCAGCACAACGCGAGCGCCCAGCTCTGCTGCTCTTCCGGCAGCCATCATGCCTGCCGGCCCTCCGCCTACTACCACTACGTCATATTCCATAGATGGAGTATATGCTATATTGGTAATATGAACGAAAAACATAATGGCCTTACGAATACCGCAAAAGTAGTCATATTTAAAGGTACAAAGATTCGCAAGATTATCCATAGAAACGAATGGTGGTTTTCTATCTTAGATATAATCGCTGTCCTTACGAATAGCCCTCAACCCAAAACCTATTGGGCAAAAATGAAAGAGCGAGATACGGAAATGTCGCAACCGTTCCCGTTTTGGGAACAGTTAAAATTACCTGCTGAAGATGGGAAAATGCGCGAAACTGATTGTGCTAATACGGAGGGTATGTTTCGCATCATTCAGTCAGTCCCTTCTCCTAAAGCCGAGCCATTCAAGCGCTGGCTGGCAAAAGTCGGGTATGAAAGAGTGCAAGAAATAGAAAATCCAGAATTGGCAACGAAGAGAACTCGCATGCTGTACAAATTAAAGGGATATTCCGAAGATTGGATCGAAAAGCGCATGCGTGGAATCGCTATTCGTGAAGAACTTACAGATGAATGGAATAAGAGAGGTGCCAACGAACAAAGAGACTATGAGATTTTAACAGCGGAAATATCGAAGGCAACGTTTGGCGTAACTCCCAGTGAATATAAAAAGCTCAAGGGACTTAAGCGAGAGAATTTGCGTGATCATATGGATGATTTTGAACTCATTTTTAATATGCTTGGAGAACGAGCTACAACAGAAATTCACCGGACGGAAAATTCTAGAGGCGTCGCGAAGCTTAGAAATGACGCAAGGGCAGGTGGCGATATTGCTGGTGGTGCGAGAAAAAAACTAGAAAAACGACTTGGTAAATCTGTTGTAACAAACAAAAACTTTCTGAAAGTTGCCAAGAAGAAAAAGACACTAATTCCTAAGAAAAAGATATGAACTTTATGCCAAAAGGTCCGTTTTGCCAGAGTTGTGGAATGCCCCTATCGAAAGATGTCGAGGGCGGTGGTACGAATGCTGACGGATCCAAAACTCAGGAATATTGCAGTAAGTGCTACAAAAATGGTGCATTCTGTAATCCTGATATGACGGCGGAAGATATGATCGTGCTCGTTAAAGGGAAAATGAAAGAAATGCATTTCCCCAAGTTTCTTGCGAACTACTTTACCAAAGACATTCCAAAACTGAAGCGTTGGAATGCAAATAATCATTAATTATATGTTTTTATGAACAGAGTGGTGCATTTTGAGATTCATGCGGAAGATCCCGCTCGCGCGTCCAAGTTTTATTCCGATGTATTTGGATGGGATATCCAGAAGTGGGGTGATATGCCGTATTGGGTGGTAATGACAAAAGGAAAAGACAAGTCCGAAGATACGAGTAAGTGGCCCGGCATTGATGGTGGACTCGTTCCGCGTAAAGGAGCAGCGCCTGAGGACGGTGCGGCAACAAACGCATTCGTATGTACGATGGATGTTGAAAATTTGGATGCCATGCTTACAAGTGTGAATACTGCTGGTGGAACAACTGTTGTTCCAAAATACGCGATTCCAACGATGGGTTGGATTGCGTATTGTAAAGATACGGAAGGAAATATTTTCGGCATGATGCAAGCGGATCCAACTGCGAAGTAGAATATACGCGCTGTTCGTTTTGATTTTTGCAAAAAGACTATATTTGTGCTATTATAGGGGTAGTAAATCTATGACCGATCAAATCAAAAGCATTCAAGAAAAAGTGGTGCCAATCTTGCAGCAGGCAGATGTTGTACGGTCGTCCCTGTTTGGATCGTACGTTCGTGGAGAAGAAACATCGGAGAGCGATGTTGATATATTGATTGAGTTTGAAGGCAAAAAAACCCTTCTTGATTTGGTAGATTTAAAAGAAAAACTCGAGCATGTACTTGGCAGGGATGTTGATCTGATTACCTATAAATCCATTACTCCACGCCTGAAATCTTTTATTGAGCAAGAAGAGATACGTATTTTATGAGTAAGGACCCAAGTGTTTTAGTGGGGCATAACATCACCGGTATGAGGAATATTATTGCTCATGAGTATTTTGCAGTTGATCTGGAACTTGTTTGGAATACTGTAACAGATTATATTCCTGTGCTGAAAAAACAACTCGAATCTGCGAAATAGTGTTTACGCTGAGCGAGTCGAAGTGTGGATAAGTCAGGGGGGGATTTTTTGTGTGGTATACTACTTTTTATGAAACGTATCGGTTGGATTGGCGGAATAGGTTCTCTTTTTCTGATTTTTGCTTTTGCTGTCCATGCGCAAACTACTGATGGAGCTGATACTTTGCAATTAAACTCTCAGTGCCTTGGGTCTATCAGTGCTCCTAGTTCTGTGTATGCTAACGAAGAATTTGCTGCTATAGTTACCGTACGAAATAAAGGGTCCGTAACGTGGAGGCGGAGTCAGAAATTTAAACTTGGTTCACCCGCTATCGCATACAATAGGAATACGTGGGGTATTACTAGCGTAGATCTTCCAAGTGTTTATACTTTAAAGGATCAAAGCGAGGCCTTTACGTTTCGCCCGAAAGCGCCTACAACGGCGGGAACATACAAATTTTCTTGGCAGATGCTCAAGGGCAGCCAACTCTTTGGTGCAATCTGTACGCGAAAAATAGAGGTACGGTTGCGTCCGAATAATGCGGATTACATTGCCCCTATTACGGGGATACCGAGTCGTGTTGTTGAAGGGCAGAAGTTTACAGCAAAGGTTACAATGAAAAATAATAGCAAACGAACGTGGGAAGTTGGCGATTATCGTCTTGGGTCTTTATTGCCTTCCGACAAAGATCGCAATAGCAGGGTTTGGGGAACAGCGCGTGGATATTTGCATGAGCCAGTATTACCTGGTGGCCGCGTTACGTTTGACTTGAATGTTACAGCACCAAAAGTTACGGGAGTATCGCAAGTTATCCCGTTCAGATGGAAGATGGTCCAAGAGCATGTGGAATATTTTGGAGAAACAGCGACGAAATCGATTCGTGTATTTAAAGGAACAGTGCCAACACCGACTCCTACGCCCACTGAAACTCCTACGTCAACATACGTTCCAAACCCGTATGACGGGCAAACGATAACGCCCCCGCCAATTAATGGGTATGACGGAGGACCAACAATTATCCCAGACGCATATACTATACAACCTAAGCCAATTTCTCTAACAGCGATTATGACGAGTCCGTTAGCAAATTCAATATTTACGCTAGGTCAAGATATACCGATTGCGGTTAATGGAAATGGGACACCTTCATGCGGCTACTGGACTTTGCGTATGCCGACTGGGGAGCTTCTTACTCTATATGCTAAAGATTTCGTTTCAGGTAAACAGCCAGGTGGTATGCAATCGTGTGCAGAGCCGGAACATCTACCATACTAACTTTTCTATACCCTATGCCTATTAGCCTCTCTCATCCATCCCAAAAGCAATCACTTCTTGCGATTATTGGAGTTGTTGTCGCTGTTATACTACTACTTCTTCTTGGCAATATGTATGGGAGGTTTTTAAAGACTCAAGTTGCACCTCCTGCTGAAAGTTATTCTGCCAGTGGAAGTATCAAGGCTAGTGTGTTTCAGGATCCGGGAACATACACCCTAAGGTTCAGTGGTCAGACTCAAAACGCAGAGAGTTCAGCAGATGTAGTAACGACATTCCAAGTTATTGCTAGTTCAACTCCAACTCCAAATGCCTCTGCTACGCCTACGCCAACACCTACCCCAACTGCAACTCCCGCGTTACCGTATTAAGTATCTGGGATTACTAGCAATAGGTTTAAGCATATTTCTTCACGCGTTTTTTGCGTGGCATCAGCCATTTACGAATGATGAAGGTGCATACCTCTACGATGCGCGGACAATACTCGAAGGCAAAGTGTCTGCAGGGGATGTGCTGACAAAAGCACCTGTTCCGATTTTATTGTTTACAGTTGGGGAGGCTGTAACTCACAAGTCCGTATTCGCTGCAAGGATAGTAAATAGTATTGCGAGCATTATAACCGTAGTGCCTCTCTTTTTGCTGTTGCAATTAGTAATGAATAAACGCACTGCGTATATTGGTGCGGTTCTCTGGCTGCTTGGCCCTGGCAGTATTATTTTCTATACTATTGGGCATACGCAAGCTGTTGCGAGTTTGTTTGCCGTTACGTGCTTATATTTCTTTGTGCGTGGATTCCGGGTCAAGTCCGGGATGACAAGCATTTTTCTTGCTGGCGTTTGTTTTGCTCTTGCGTACATGAGTCGTAAAACCGCAATTGCAGTAAGCGTACCTCTTATGCTTTCGTGGGTTGTATTGCGCAATACTAAAGACGGATTATGGTCAATAATAAAACCATTTTTGCTTGGAGTAATAAGTATAGTTATTCCGTGGGTTATATGGATGTATGTACTCTATGGCTCTTCTGGCGTGTGGCATGCACTGGGTACAGGGTACGGTGATATTGTAGTGCATTCCCAATCTATAACCCCGTGGGCGGGGAGTGCTGATCGAATGTTTGCAGAGAGTGTGCGTATGGGATTGATGTATGGCGCACTGCTTGCAGTGATATGTATCACAGTATTGCGAAACCACAGAGTTCTTATCGACGCGAGCTGGGTAGCTACGCTTGGGATTTTGTATTGGTTATGGCCGACGCACTTGGTAGAATATCTTGCCGACTTTATTCCTCCTATTGTCCTTGCAGGATCCGTTGCACTCGGATCGCTTCACGGTGTGCGAAAGCAATATATTCTCGTAGGGATATTGCTCTGTATTTCTGCCTGGTCTCTGCACTCGGTATATATCCGACCGTGGACCGGAATGTTCGCACGCACGGCAGTAGAGGAGAGTGCGAACTTTCTGCAGGAGCATGTACCGCTGGCCGAAGAAGTGTTTACTGCAGCAGTGATTGTTCCGTATCTTTCCGGGCATCATGTGCCGTTTGATTTGTCGCATCCGCAATGGTACCGCTATGCATTTATATCAGAAAAAGATAAAGATACTTTTTTGCCGCCCTATAGCGCTGTAGAAAAAATTGTTGATCAACAGGTTTCTTGGGTGTTGCGGGACCAACTTACGGATTACGTTTACCCGGACATCAGTTTTGGGGCGTTTCAAGAGAGTATGCGTTTTCCAAATAATACCGGATATCGGCAAAACCCCCTTCGTGTATACTCAAAATATGAATACTGACGTATATTGGCAGCAAGAGAAAGAACCGAGTGCTGGTACGGCGCTTGAGCAAGATCTCGTGTGCGATATTGTAATTGTGGGTGGAGGCATGGCAGGGCTCATGTGTGCCCAGCAGCTGCACAAGGCTGGTATTGCAGCAGTAATACTTGAAAAAGACTTTTGTGGTGCTGGTGCAAGCGGAAAAACATCAGGCTTTATTACCCCTGATTCTGAAATCGAACTCTCTTCGCTTGTTGAAAATTACGGTCCTACAGAAGCTAAGCGTATTTGGGAGTTCGTAGTGTCTGGCGTTGATGCAATTCGTAGCAACATAGAACAGTACAAGATTGATTGTGATTACGAGGTGCAGGATTCGTTGTTTGTTGGAACTAATAAGCGGGGATTTGAGCATACCCAAGAAGAGCATGCTGCACGCCAGCAGCTTTCGTATGAAAGTACGCTGTATACACAAGAGAGACTCTCGGAAGTGTTAGGGGCTCAGGGATACTTTGGAGGTGTTCGATATCCGGATACGTTTGGTATGAATTCGTATTTATATTGCCAGGCATTACGAGATGTTCTTGTTGGCGAGGGTGTGGTTATTTATGAGCATACAGCAGTAACTTCTCTTGGTAAGGGTAGCCTTGTCGCAAACGGTAAAAAGATTATGGCAAAGCATATTGTGGTGGCTGCAGACCATTTTGCGTTGCAACTTGGATTGCTCGATTATCAGCTGTACCATATACAGACATTTTTGGGCATTACAAAACCTCTTTCCGATGACGCGATCAAGCAAATATTTCCGCAAGACAGAATGATGGTATGGGACACAGATTTGGTATATGAGTACTATCGTTTAACGGGCGATAATCGCATGTTAATTGGTGGTGCTGATTTACGATATACATATGAGATGAACGAGCGGCCGGAAGCTCCAAGGCCAATTGCACGGAAGATGCTTAAGTATATGGAGCAGCGGTTTCCGGGCATTGAGTTTCCACTTGAATCTATCTGGCCCGGAATGTTAGGAGTCACGAAAGATTTGTTGCCGATTATGGGGCAAGATAAAGATGATGCATCTGTTACGTATATTGCAGCAGCATCTGGCTTGCCCTGGGCTGCAGCGCTTGGCAAATATGTAGCAGATAAGGTGAAGGATGGAAGAAGCGATTTTGATTCCGTGTTTACTCCGTATAGAACATTTGTCGCCTCTCGGCTTATTGAAAAGATTGCTCATAAACAAATAACCTACGCGCTTGCTCACGGGTATGCAAAGTATCAAAGCCGCATTTTCGCGCTGATTGCGGATATGGCAAAAGAGCTGTACAAAATGCTATAAGGGTGGTAGAATTATACTATGATACCTGATTTTGTTGCTCCGTTTTTATGGTCGTATGATATTGAGGCGCTTGATCTAGAGCGCGACAAAAAGCGAATTATTACTAACGTATTGAACCTTGGGACTAAAAGCGCAACTAACTGGTTGTTTAGTGTATACACAACAAAAGATATAGCAGACTGTCTTGCTCACCCATTGCCCGGAGAATGGAATAAAAAATCGTTACATTTTTGGGCATTTATATTAGGTATTGCGCCCGGTCCTACTATGAGAATGATTCCGTAACTATGTTTTACGCTATTCTTGATGAGAGGCGAGTTGCGCTATTGCCTATTCTAAAAAACTTTCAAGATAGATTTTATCTCGCCGGAGGAACATCTCTTGCTCTTCAGCTAGGCCATCGTGATAGTATTGATTTTGACTTTTTTACACAAGAAGCAATAGATACAGGCAAATTGTTTGAAGAATTGCGAGAAGTTTTTGTAGGGCACGAAATACTCAAAACTCAAGAAGAGAAAAATACCTTGACGCTGGTTGTTGACGGCTCTGTAAAGCTTAGTTTTTTTACGCATACGTATCCGTTGATTCGGGATAGTATACGGGATGAATATCTCACCCTCGCATCACTAGAAGACATTGCGTGTATGAAACTCAGCGCTATTACAGGAAGGGCAACGAATAAGGACTATGTTGATCTCTATTTTCTACTAGAAAAATTCTCATTACAAGATCTGCTTAGTTTTGCGGAAGAAAAATATCCAGAACTGGATACAAACCTGCTTTTGAAGAGCCTGGTATATTTTGATGATGTAGTCGAAGAAAAAATACTATTCAAAAATAACAAAGAGGTTACTTTTAATGATGTAAAGAAGCGACTAGGGCGCGAAGTTAAAGCTTTTGTCGATTTATGAACGAAAGCGCACCAAAAGAACGAGAAGTAAATGCTACCCCAGAGCCATTTGATCGGGAGTGGTATCAAGAATTAAAAGGAATTAGCGGAGAGTCTGATATGTACAGTCTTTTGGATCCAATAGATAAAGGTGAATACCGCAAACAAGAACGAAAACGATTTGAGTCGAATGAAATAGAGAACCCGGTATTAGATTATCCAAAACTAAAGCAGGAAGAGCTTCAAGAAAGAGACGATAAGTTGGCAGCTCTTAAAGAAAATATTGTAGGCAAAGATTTTTCGGGCGATGAGAGAATGGAAATTGTTCAGCAGGTATGGCGTTGGAAAATAAATGAGAAGTTAGCAGGTGTTCGAATGCTGAAGGCTGCTGAAGCCGGCGATATGCATCGATTCCAACGTTACTCAGAGTTTATCTATGGGGCGCCATCAATGGATATATTTTTGTATTCTATTAATGTTCTTCGCGAAAAAATCGAACAATATAAAACGTCGGAGAATCTCGCATTGCAAAAAGCTGCACAAAATCTTGATTCTATATTGCCCTCGGGCCTCCCCGTGCCTGGGGTACGTCAATTGCCTGATGAGAATACCTTTCAATTTGCCAAAGAATATACCATGAATGAACTGGGCGGATTAATTGATTTGCCTCAAGGGCAGGATGAATTTACGACCCAGGAAATTCAGACGGCGTTTGAAGCTGCAATAACCAGAGCCCATTTAGATGGATGGAAAACGGTCATTGATCCTAATAGACCGGATATGATGGTGAGTGGCTCTAAGAAGATCGTTTCAATTCCAGATGGACGAACCTCTACTCGTAAGCGTCTTGAGGAATTAATTCTTCATGAAATTGGTACTCATGCCGTGCGTCGTAAAAATGGTGAACAATCAAAATTATTGTTGCTTGGAGATGGGCTTGATCGCTATATGGATGATGAGGGGGTTACTGGGTTACGCGAACAAATTATTGGTGACCAAATAGAAGATTTTACGCATCTTGATCGTCATTTAGCCATTAGTCTTGCAAAGGGCCTAGACGGAGAGAAGCGAGATTTCCGTGGAGTATATGAAATTATGAAAAGGTATTATGTCGTAGAAGAGTTAAGTCGTGGATCATCCCAGGGGGTTGCTGAGCAGCATGCAAAAGATCGAGCCTGGGCGAGAGCTGTACGTACGTTCCGAGGGACTGATTGTAAAACCAAGGGCGCTTGTTTTACAAAGGATATTGTCTATCGAGAAGGAAATGCGGACATTTGGGAAGTGGTCCGAGATAACCCTCAAGAAATGATGCGGTTTAATGTAGGGAAGTATGACCCCGCAAATCCTCGACATATTATGATTTTGGACCAATTGGGTATTACGGATGCGGACCTTGCCGCGCTGGAAAGATGATATACGTCCCAAAAGTACACATTATGCACATATACTTGCTATTTTAAGTATATATTAGTATACTTATACCTATGAATTACATAAGAACAGTGTTTGACCAGCTGTACGCAAATATAGGTAAAAAGCCCATTTTAATACTCTACGGAGCCAGGCAGGTTGGAAAGACCACCCTTATTAAGTCTATGATGACAAAATTTTCTAAAACGCTCTACTTACAGGGTGACGACCCTAAGGATGCTGCTTTATTGGAACATCGATCTGCAAAAGAGCTTTCTAGCCTCGTTTCTGGGTATCAGTTAGTAGTGATTGATGAGGCGCAACGGGTAAAGGATATTGGCATTACACTCAAGCTTATTGCTGATAATGTGGACAATGTGCAGCTTATTGCGACTGGATCTTCTTCGTTTGAATTGGCAAATAAATTGAATGAACCGCTAACGGGCCGGAATCGCAAATTTTATTTATATCCATTATCAATCAAAGAATTGATTGACGCGTATGGAGACGTCCGCGTACATCATGAGCTTGATTCTTATATGACATTTGGCATGTATCCAGAAGTTGTGAATGCGATATCTAGGGAAGAAAAGGCAATACTTATTAAGGAGCTTGCAGGCGATTATTTGTTTAAAGATTTATTTTTATTTGGAGATATACGAAATTCTTTTGCATTTGAAAAGCTGGTAAAACTTCTTGCTTTAAGGATAGGTAGTGAAATATCTTATTCAGAATTGGCGAAAGAAGTGGGCGTGAGTAGAAATACAATATTAAATTATGTGAATTTGCTTGAGCAAGCGTTTATTATTTTTCGTTTAATGCCACTATACACAAATAAAACAAAAGAAATAAACAAAAGCCATAAAATATATTTTTATGATGTTGGAATACGAAATGCACTTATAGGGAATATCGACTCGATAGACCTTCGATCAGACAAGGGCGCACTGTTTGAGAACTTTTTCATTGCAGAAAAAATCAAAGAGCGTGCATATGCTATGCGTTCGAGTGAAGTGCGTTTTTGGCGAAATAGACAGGGGTCAGAGATAGACTTTATTGAAGTGATAGATGGAAGCAATGAGATTTTTGCGTATGAATGTAAGTGGAAAGATGTAGTTGGTATACCCATTTCTTTTAGAAAATCATATATAAATGCTCATTTTACTTGTGTTACTACTGAAAATATTATCATTCATGTAAAATAGGTATATGCCATTTGAATTTCATCAGGCAGTAATGTCGATTGCAGGGTTGGGCGTAGTTGCTCTGATTCTGATTATTGTAATGTTAGGGCTTACATTCGTGCTATGAGCGAATCTGCAGGGGCTCTGCGGCTCCCGATAGAGCCGTATGAGGTAACCGGGTATGCGTTTGGCCAGCGTGTGCGAAGCCGTAAAATACTCTGGGCGCGGCATTTAGGGGATGACATTTTAGCAGAACCCGGAACGAAGGTTGTATGTATTGGTGATGGGAAAGTTGTGTGGTCTGAAATGCGATTAGGGACGAATGAAAAGCGCAATTGGGGAGGGGTTATTATCGTCGAGCATACGAATAGCGAAACAGGCCTCGTCTTTTACTCTGTGTACGGACATATTACGAACCTTGCAGTATCTCAAGGCGCGCAGGTTGCAGTCGGTGACCATATTGGGGACGTTGCGCCTGGAAGCACTCCTGAAAACGGATGGTGGAAATTACCTCATTTGCACTTTGGAATATACACAGGGCCCTGGATGCAGAAGGTGTTGCCCGGTTATGCGAGGCCCTTTGAAGGAAGAACGAAGTTTTCGTGGTGGGAAAATCCGAAATCATTCATCGAAGCGTTTAACCAAGTTCTCTTGAATACATTGTCATAATCAGCGATTCTAAAGGATATGAGTCGCGAAACGGAAGCAATAAAAGAACGTCTGAATATTGCAGACGTTGTTTCCGAATATGTCAAATTAAAACAGGCAGGGCAAAGTATGAAAGGTTTGTGCCCGTTTCATCAAGAAAAAACACCGTCGTTTATTGTTACGCCACGCAAAGGAAGCTGGCACTGTTTTGGGTGCCAAAAAGGTGGCGATGTTATTACGTTTATTCAAGAGATAGAAGGGCTTGAGTTTCCTGCTGCATTAAAGCTCTTGGCTGATCGTGCAGGCGTGCAGCTTCCAGATTATAAGCCACAGGTCGAGAATCGTCGGCAGCGGCTATATGATCTGCTCGCAACTACTACGCGGTTGTATCATGAAATCTTGATGAACCAAAAAGCGGGGGCTCAGGCAAAAGAATATCTCGTGGGCCGTGGCCTTACTGAAAAAACCATGGAAGAATTTACCGTTGGGTATGCACCCCACTCGTGGGATACGTTATCGATGTGGCTCAAGAAAAAAGGATATACGGAAGAAGAAATGGTTGCTGCTGGTATGGTGGGTATGAAGGATAAAGGCGGAACGTTTGATAGATTTCGGGGGCGTATCATGTTTCCGGTTTCTGATACGCAAGGAAGGGTTGTTGCCTTTGGTGGAAGAATTGTGCCGTGGCACGAAACGGGAAATGAGGGTAAGTATGTAAATTCACCCGAAACTGCGCTGTATGAAAAGCGACGGACTGTCTATAACTTGTCTAGGGCAAAGCGGCATTTGAAGAATTCTACGCCCTGTATTGTAGTAGAGGGCTATATGGATGTGGTGATGCTTGTACAGGCGGGCGTTGAAAATGTTGTCGCAACAAGTGGCACTGCGATGACGGATGACCACGTAGCTCTAATTGGTAGGTTTACAAACGTATTGCATCTTGCGTTTGATGGTGATGCTGCCGGGTGGAAGGCTACGATTGCCGCAACAAGTGCTGCGCTTGCGGGTGGGATGCGAGTGGAAACTATTGTATTTTCTGACGGCATAGATCCGGCTGATTTGGTAAAAGATACCCCTGATGCGGTACAGGGCGCGCTGGCAGCAACTCGTCCGCTTGTTGACGTATTGGTTGAACGTATTGGCGCAGGCTCCCCCCAGCAGCGAGAACAAGCCCTTGCAGCTCTATTGCCGCTCCTTCGCATAGTCCGTAACCCCATAGAGCAAGGTGCGATGGTAGATAGGGTTTCTCGCTTATTAAAAATTCCGGATCGGCAGATTGTGGAGCTTATGCAGAAGGAATCGGCGCCCCCTGCCATTGTGCGCGCTGCAGCTCCTGTGCAAGAAGAGGCCTTTGAAGACCCCCGTGAGGCCATGCTTGAACGTCAATTGTTAGGGGTGCTCTTGGCTCACCCGGAGATGCTTGCCTCTGATGCCGCATCCCTTTCTAGTGACTTATTCCTTGACCCAATGTGCCGGCAGGTATATAACGAGATACAGCGAACCCAGCAATCGTCACAAAGCTTGCCAGAGCAATACCAGTCATTTTTGGTTGCACTCCAGGCTCGTGCGGAAGAACTAGCGGCAACATCGAGTTTTTCGCCGCAAGAAGAAGTACGCACAATGGTTCGGGCGCTCCATAGGCGGTATATCCGCTCCCAATTACATCGTCTTGCGCAAGAAGGCTCCCCAGGGGCCCTAGTTGAATTTCAGATAGAGCTTACAAAACTTGCGGAAATAGATGCATAATTGTGGTAGTATTGAACGAATACCTAAAGATTTTTCGCATGCCAGCAAAAAAGAGAAAACCAGTACAGCGTAAGGCAAAACCTTCTCCAAAAAAGAAGACTGTTGTAGTGCGTCGTTCTTCTCCAAAAAAGCGAGCAAAAAGCAAAAAGCCTTCTGCTCCTAAGCGCTCTGCTCGCCGTTCCGCGGCTCCTCAAGTTTCTGTGGAGGAAGTGATGACGAGTGAAAAGGTGATGTTCCTGCTTCAAAAAGGAGTGCAGACGAGCTTTGTAACAGAAGAGGAAATATTAAATGCTATCCCGGAAGTTGAGGATCATATTGATGCACTCGAGATGCTGTTTGATGAATTGGAGAATAAGGGAATTAAGATTGAAGAGCCACAAGATAATTTGATTGGATATGAATTGCCTGCGTCTCTGCCTACTGCCCGTGAGCCAAAAAAGGAGAAAGTCGCATCTACTGATACTATTATTGATATCAGTAATATTTCTGACGACTCGGTACAAATGTATTTGCGAGAAATTGGAAAGGCTGCGCTCTTAACTGCAGATGAAGAAGTAGAGCTTGCAAAGCGGATTGAGCAAGGAGACCAAGAAGCTCGTAAGCGTCTCGCAGAAGCTAACTTGCGTCTGGTTGTTTCTATTGCAAAAAAGTATACAGGACGGAAAAACCTTTCATTGTTGGATTTAATTCAAGAAGGAAACTTGGGACTGTTCCGTGCAGTAGAAAAGTTTGATTACAGAAAAGGATATAAGTTCTCAACCTACGGTACGTGGTGGATTCGCCAGGCAATTACACGTGCGCTTGCAGACCAGTCTCGAACAATTCGTATTCCGGTGCATATGGTAGAAACGATTAATAAGTTTACGCAGATTCAGCGTCGGTTATTGCAAGACTTAGGTCGAGACCCGCTTCCAGAAGAAATTGCAGCAGAAATGGAGCTTCCTGTAGAGAAGGTGCGGCATATTATGAAAATTTCTCAAGAAACAGTTTCTATTGATGCATCCGTAGGTGACGACGAAGAGGATTCAACTCTCAAGGACTTTATTGAAGACGAAGTAACCATTACCCCACAACAAGCCGCTGGACGCGAATTGCTGGAAGGACATGTCGCAGAAATTTTAGGAGACTTAACGCCACGGGAGCAGAAAATTTTGGAAATGCGATTTGGGCTTATGGACGGAGTAACACATACCCTGGAAGAAGTAGGAAAAGAGTTTGATGTTACGCGCGAACGTATTCGTCAGATTGAAGCCAAGGCTCTCGAAAAAATCCGAGAACACGGAAAAGTGAAGAAACTGCGCGACTACTAGAGTGCGCTCCCTTCTCCTGTTCTGGGAGAAGGTTAGCTTTGCCTTTGTGCAAAGCGCGGATGAGGGGAAGTTAGTCGCGATTACGGCCCCTCACCCCAACCCTCTCCCAGAATTGGGAGAGGGGAACGACAGGCATTTTTGTTTTTATGACAAGCTAGACAGGAGCGACTGGGCTGTCATTTCTTTTGGCTTTGGGAGGCCGAGGATGTCTAATGCTGTTGGCGCAACGTCTGCTAAGAAGCCAATTGGTGTTGCAAGAATTTGTTGGAGGGCTGCAGCGTCTTTTGCAGGGTCTTGCTTTGTTTGGTTGGAGATGTACATGAGCGGTACTGGGTTATTCGTATGGTCGGTAGAAGGCTCGTGCGTCATGTGGTTAATCACAACCTCTGCTTTTCCATGGTCGCAGGTGAGCAGCACAGCGCCGTCTTTTGCCAGTACGGCGTCCACCACTCTTCCTACTTGTTCG
>MHHP01000017.1:12788-30142 GCA_001817055.1 Candidatus Andersenbacteria bacterium RIFCSPHIGHO2_02_FULL_45_11 | reverse complement strand
GGCTTACACTCAATTTCATTAACTAAATAACCTAATTCGACTTGGACCTGACGGCATATAGTGTGACCATCACGGAAACTAGGTCACATCATATATATGTCAAGCTTCGCTTCACTCGGCCTTGTGCCAAGTATTCTCAAAGTTTTAGATCGTCTTAAATTCACAGTCCCAACTCCTATCCAGGAGAAGGCTATTCCTGTTGCCATTGCGGGCAACGACGTTGTAGGTATTGCGCAGACCGGAACGGGCAAAACGCTCGCGTTTTCGCTACCAATGCTGCAGCGTTTATCACAGACCAAGAAGAAGGGTCTTGTGATGTTGCCAACTCGTGAACTTGCAATTCAGGTTGATGAGGCGCTCAGTCAAATAGGTGGATCGTTTGGTATTCGCACAGCCATTTTAATTGGAGGTGCATCTATGTATCACCAACATATGCAGCTCAAGAAAAACCCTCATGTGATTATTGGGACCCCAGGGCGAATCATGGATCATCTTGAGCAAAAGACACTGAACTTACAGGAGGTAGGTGTGTTGGTATTAGATGAAGCTGACCGAATGTTGGATATGGGATTTGCTCCACAGTTAAATAAGATCATGAGCCATGTTCCGAAAGACAGGCAGACGATGTTGTTTTCCGCTACGATGCCTGCTGAAATTATGCAGATTGCATCCAAGCATATGAAGCTACCGGTGCGTGTGGAAGTTGCGCAGCAAGGAACTGTTGCGGAGCGTGTAGAACAGGAAATGTTCATCGTTGATAAGCGGCATAAAGATCAATTGCTCGATAAGCTCTTGGAGGAATATAAAGGAACAGTTCTTGTATTTTCTCGTACAAAGTATGGTGCGAAAAAGATTTGCCGCGCTATTCGCCACATGGGGCACACTGCTGCAGAAATTCATTCCAATTTGTCGCTTTCTCAGCGTAAGCGTAGCCTGGCAGGATTTAAGTCAGGTGACTTTAGGGTACTTGTTGCAACAGACATTGCTGCACGAGGAATTGACGTAACCAATATTGAAGTTGTGGTGAACTATGACCTTCCAGAAAATGCGGAAGATTACGTGCATCGCGTAGGACGTACGGGACGAGCTGGAAAGCAAGGGCGTGCTATTTCCTTTATTACGCCCGATCAACGGTTTAAGCTGCGTGCAATTGAGCGCTTAGTGCGGATGCCGCTTCCCGTATCTCCTCTTCCTGTATTGCCGGCTGCCCGCGCAGTTACCTCTTCTGACTACATTGCCCGAGATACACGGATTTCACATAATCATCGTCGTACGACATTCCAGCACACGAGAAGCCCAAAGCGAAAGCCGTTTGGCCAAAAGCCAAGACAGCGTACGGGCGGGCATTCCGCGGGACGAAAGCCGCGAGTTCATTTATAATATTTAAAAGTATTTTGTATGTCTGTACAGATTCGTAATGTCGCTATTATTGCGCACGTAGATCACGGGAAAACGACGCTTGTTGACGCGCTCTTAAAGCAGTCAGAAGCATTTTCTATTAAAGATCAAGGTGGCAACCTTATCATGGATAGCAACGAGCTGGAACGGGAACGTGGAATCACCATTTTTTCCAAGAACGCATCAGTCAAATACAAAAGCCATAAAATAAATATTATTGACACTCCCGGACACGCCGACTTCGGTGGGGAGGTAGAGCGTATTATGAGTATGGTCAACGGGGTGCTGTTATTGGTAGATGCTAAGGATGGCCCGATGCCTCAGACAAAGTTCGTGCTGAAGAAAGCATTGGAAGCAGGCCACACAGTTATTGTTGTTATTAATAAAATAGACGTTCCGGAAGCACGCGTGCAGTGGGTGTTGGATCAAACGTTTGGTTTATTCGTTGATCTGGGTGCAACAGATGAGCAGGCGGATTTTCCGGTATTGTATGCATCTGCTATCAACGGGAAAGCAGGCACAGAGGCTGATTTGTCTGCAATGGCAGATATTACACCCGTGTTTGATGCTATTATTGAACATGTACCTGCTCCAGCTGTTTCTGATGCTCCAACGCAAATGCATGTGGTGAATGTTGTGTATGACTCATACAAAGGGCAAATTGCAATTGGCCCATTGAAGAGTGGTTCCATTAAAAAATTGCAAAAAGTTATGAGGATTATGGCCAACGGGGAAATGGTTCCTTCTGTGCTTTCTTCCATTATGACATTTGATGGCTTATCTCGCGCAGAAGTGACGGAAGTCTCTGCGGGAGACATTGTTGCTATTGCTGGTATTGAGGGAATAAAAATAGGGGAAACGATTGCAGATTTTGAGCACCCTGTTGCCCTGCCAACAATCCATATTGACGAGCCAACGGTGAAGATGAGCTTTTCTGTAAATACATCGCCGTTTGCAGGTACGGAAGGTGAGTTTTCTACTGCTCGCCATATTAAGGCGCGTTTGGAACGAGAGCTGCTCTCCGACGTTGCGTTGAAGCTGGAATATGCACAAGGATCTGACTCCATGTTTACCGTATTTGGACGAGGTGAGCTGCATCTCTCTATTTTGATTGAAAAAATGCTTCGCGAAGGGTATGAGTTTCAAGTAGGAAAACCTCAGGTAATACTTATTGAAAAAGATGGAAAAAAAGAAGAGCCGTTTGAGGATGTATATATTGAGTGCCCTGAAGTTGCTACAGGTTCCGTTATTGAAAAGCTCAGCAAGCGGAAGGGTGAGATGAAAGATATGCGCGTAGAGCGGGGAATCGCACATATGCACTTCTTGTTATCAACCCGTGGGTTTATTGGATACCGATCAGAATTTTTGACAGATACGAAGGGTGAAGGAATTATTAATTCCATTTTCCATGGATACTTGCCGTATATCGGGGAGATATCACTTGGCCATCATGGTTCTCTTATTGCGCATGAAACGGGCGTTAGCACCACGTACGGTCTTGTAGGCGCTCAAGGGCGAGGTAAGCTCTTTATTGGCCCACAGGTGAAAGTGTATGAAGGTATGATTGTAGGCCAGCATTCAAGGGCAGAAGATTTGGAAGTAAATATCTGTAAGGAAAAACAGCTTACGAACATGCGGTCGGCGGGAGAGGGTGTTTCTGAACACTTCAACGTCCCAGTTCAAATGAGCCTAGAGGAATGTATTGAATACTTGGGGGATGATGAACTTCTTGAAGTAACCCCAACCAGCCTGCGTCTTCGAAAAATGTTTTTGAAAAAGAGTGAACGCAAACGCGCGAACGTAAAGAAGTGACACTGCAGTGTCATCCCGGACCCTGATCCGGGATCCAGGCAATGTGGACGTGGATTACCCGGTCAAGCCGGGTAATGACAAATATGACGTGTTATACTTTTGCCATGCAAAAAAGGTACTGGTTTTTAATAGTTTCTATTATGGGGGCTATGTTGCTTCCATTTTTACCCGTAAGCTATCGATCCGTTGTTCGTGAAGGAACTGATCGTTTTGAAGCGCACTACCCGTTATGGGGGAATAGGTCTCGATCTTTTACTCTTACGCCTTCATCGCCTATTACCAGCATAGGGCTTATAGCGGTAAATCTGCGCCGATCGCCGGTTTTGGCTCCCTTGCATGTTTCTGTTACGCAGCCCAATGGTGGCGAGATATTTAGTATAGATATGCCAATAGCTGGTGATGCTGATGATGGGTTTACGTGGATTAGGTTTCCGCACGCCATAAAAAATACTGTAGGGTCAGTAGATATTACGATTACTGCACCTGCTGCACAGCGTTCATCTGCAATTGGGATACGCTTTGATACAGATAGCGGCGAGCTTGCGCTTGCGCTCAAAGAGCGCGTGCCATTGTGGGAGTACATTCTTCGCTGGGATGCTGCTAACCCTGAACGTGCGCAAAAAATAAACATTACTGTTATTGGTGGCTTACTTTTTGCATTTTTGTTATGGGTAATTGATGTACTACTAACCTCCCCTAGCCCCTCCTTCGTAAGGAGGGGGAGCTGGAGGGGGTTAGTATGGATATTGTCGTTGGCGCTTCTTTTTCTCTCTGTCGTGATTATTCGTATACCCTTGGCTCATTCTATAGACAGTGCCTATGGAGGTGACGCATTTAACTACCTTCTCAAGAGCCGCGCCTGGATAGACGGACAGGATCCGTTTGCTGCCGATGTTCGTAAAGCGCCTTTGTACTCGCTTCTTATATTGCCTGGCCTTGCGAACATATTTGATGCAGTTGCAGTAGAGCGGTGGGTAAGCATGCTTGCAGCTGCGGGCTGCAGCGTTCTTGTCGCACTTTTTTTGAATCGTCTTGGAATACCGCAGACACTTGCACTGGCGGGAGGCGTGCTCTTGGCAGTAAACCGTGATTTCCAATTTGAGTCTGTGCAAGGTCTTGCAAATACGACGTTTACATTTTTTGTGTTGTTTGCAGGATACTTATTTATACGTGGCAAAACGTATCTTCTTTCGATTGCAAGCGGGCTTGCGTTGTTGACTCGGTACGAAGGAGGGATTGTTGCAGCAATACTTTTGCCGTCAAGCATTCTTATGCATCGATTGCGCGGGCAGGCAGTTATTCGTGTGCTATTGCCTATTGGTATTCTTGCTTTGATTCCTTTTGTCTTTTTTCCGCTCACTCATTCGCTTGGCGTGCGCACGCTATCTGATATTCAAAGCGACGATGGCCTATATCTTGCGTACTCGTTGGACGATTTTGCAAGTAATGCCAAAGCACTGCGTACATGGTTTGGAAGATTGTGGATGCTTACGCCAAATCTTGATGATCCGTTTATCCAGATTGTTTCTACGCTAACAGTTGTTGGGCTGGCAGTTGGCAGTATTCGGTATGCAAGGCTATGTATTCCACTTATAGCAATGCTTGCAGCGCATACAGTTTTTATTACGGCAATTCTTCCGAAAGACAGATATTACTTACCGTTGATTCCCTATATTGCAATTGCAATTATTGGGGGTCTGTATGCTCTTTTGTATCGTAAAAATAAAGCGTTCCGTATTGGTACGGTGTTATGTGTCTCGTTTCTGATTGCGTTCGTATACGGTGACGCAACGCAGGCGTTATCGGGCCAAGTGAGTGATTATAACGAGAAGTCTGTTGGGCAAACAGTTCTTTTGCATGCAAGCCAGGCAGCAAAAAAGCTTTCGGGCGTAGTGGCAGTAGCAGAAGGAAGTGATTTGCAAACGAGAGCGTATCTTCCAAGTAGTAGAGTTGTGATAGCTCCAGATTCGCTTCGCGATGTTGATTCGCAACTGGAGCTGCTTCGTAAAAATAACGTATCATGCATCATTAATACGACAGAAAACCCCTATTTTACAAAGGTTATTGCACAGCGCGGAGATTTATTTGAAGAGATTGCTATATTCAAAACAAAGTGGGGGGATGATACGGCAACTCTCTACCGTCTCAAGCCCATCTGATATATACTTGGTGCAACTATGGAGGGGCATTCAAGAGTACGCAACGCTAACGCAGAGCATCGCGAGAGCTTAACAAATCTCGAACGGCTTGCGCTCTTTGTTACTACTAAGATTGGCAGTATGAAGTTTTTCTTCTTACTGCTCACTATTACTATTATATGGGTGCTTTGGAATACGTATGCAGCGCAGGAGCATCAATTTGATCCGTTCCCTGCATTTGTGCTTTGGCTGTTTTGCTCAAATATTTTACAGCTTCTATTAATGCCATTAATTTTGATCGGCCAAAATCTTCAAGGGCGACACTCCGAGGTTCGTGCAGAATCAGACTTTGATTTGAACGTGCGTGCGGAAAAAGAGATTAAGCGCATTTTAGCTCACCTGGAAAAACAGGACAAAATGTCGATAGAGACGTTGCGCAGAATTGACGAGTTGCATAGGAGGTAACGTGGGTCGTTCCCCTCGCCCCGGATGGGGAGAGGGTTAGGGTGAGGGGCCGCGTCGTACGTCGAAATTTCCCCTCATCCCCGCCTTCTCCCCATCCGGGGAGAAGGGATCGGCGCTTATTTTGCCAATTCAGCTTCAATAACTGCGGAAAGATCTGCAACAGAGTATTTCCCTGTATATTGGATATCGTTAATAAAGAGAGTCGGGGTTGAGCGCACCCCAAGTGCGTTTCCGTCTGCGCGGTCTCGTTGTACGGCATCTGCAACGGTGCTCGCCTTGAGATCTTGCGTGAATTTCTCCACATCAAGTCCGATACTTTTTGCATACGTTATAAAATCGTCAGCTTTCAAATTTGTTTGATGCTCAAAAAGCGCATCGTGGTATTCCCAGAACTTTTCTTGCTTTTGTGCTGCAAGAGATGCTTTTGCGGCTAGTAGTGCGTTTTCGTGCTGAGGAAGTGGGAATTGGCGAAATACGAATCGTACGCTTGCATCTGCGTACTTCTTCTTTACTTCCTTGAGTACTGGGTGCAGCGTTCCACACGCAGGACACTGAAAATCTCCAAACTCTACAACGGTAACTTTTGCATCTTTTTTCCCAATTGTTGGGGAATCTTCACGTACGAGGTTTTGCATGAGCGATTCGGGTACGGTTTTGCTTGTGGTTGGAGTTGTTTTCTTGCTCGTAATATATGCTCCACCTCCGATTACGATGATAGTTACAACGAGAACTCCGATAATAAATTTTGCGTCAGATGTGAGTGTCATGCTTTGATGATACCTTCCAGAACATAATGAATGCAACAATCGTTAGAAGCGCGCTTGCCACGCACCAAGAGCACCACGCATGTAAGACAAATGCTTCGATTGAGCTCAGTAAGATAGAAACACTCAGTCCTGCGCCTGTAAGGATGGCAAGTGGAAGTTGGAGTTTTTGTCTTGTATCTTCTGACCAGAGAGCGGCTATGATGCCAAGGGCAAAATAGTATATAAGGCCATATATGGGGGTTTGGATGCCCATAAACGATGAGTAGGGTGATAGTTGAGCTACAAGACACCCTTCGCCACTTATGCAGGCGATAGGTGTATTGGACGCGTAGGTAATGGTAAGGTACCCAGATATTAAAAGTCCCAAAAAAGATACTATAACAAGACCTTTATGCATCCCTTCAGTGTATAGTACGATTATGGATATGGGAAAGATCGCTATTATAGGAGCTGGAAATTTTGGCAGTGCCCTTGCTCACATTTTGTCTATTCGTTCCGATATTATGGGGGCACTCTGGGATAGCGATTCTGCAAAGATGCAAAAACCTGAAACGCTACAGTCGGTCCTATCTGGTGCAACTGTTATATTTTTATGCGTCCCTTCGTGGTCGCTTCGTAGTGCAGGGGAATCTATTGCTCCTTTACTTTCGCCTGGCGCAACTGTGATTTCTCCTACAAAAGGCCTTGAAGAAAAAACGAATAAAACATCTGATGAAGTGCTTACAGATATATTTGCCGATAACGCGACTGTGGCCTTATTGCACGGGCCAATGCTTGCTGCTGAGATGATGGAAGGTTTGCCGTCGTTTGCAACCGTTGCAAGTGCGTCACAGTCTACATGCACTGATTTGCAGGAACTATTTGCTCGCACAACCCTTACGCTTGAATATTCTTCGGATGTTCATGGAGTTGCATTGGCGGGCGTGCTGAAAAATATCTATTCCATTGGCCTTGGGATGACAGAAGCAATGAGGCTTGGAAGTAATTTTCGTGGGTGGTATGTGCGTGCTGCGGTGCGTGAGATGTCGAAAATTATTGTTGCGTGTGGCGGCAAGCCGGAAACTGCATATACGAGTGCTGGGATTGGTGACCTAGTTGCAACCGGCTTATCTCCTACATCTCGTAACTGTAAAGTCGGGCATGAGCTTGTGCAGTCGGGAGAGTGCAGCACGGTAAGCGAAGGGGGAGAGTCGCTTCCTCAGATGATGCAGATACTGCAAACAGCAAGTATTGTAGCGCCCATAGCAACCTCTATTGCAGATATTGTGGCTGGCAGGGCGGATGCATCCACCTTGCTTAAAAGTGTTCTATAGTTTAGGATATTTGATATGTCAAAACCACGAAGAACAGAACGAAAAATACGTCAGCGCAGGAAGGGAAAGCTTGCACTGTTGAAGGCAAAGTATGTGGGTGCAAAAACACAGGATACTAAAGAAAAGGTTCTTGCAAAGGCTATTCTTGTATCTCCAACTATAACCAAAGAAGCATATAAGCTTGCCTGGGAGAAGTAATAGGAGTATTACGTAAGGGTGGGCTTTATTGATATAAGGCCATGCTCTTTTCTTAGGAATGCATCACCGTGGAGGATGCTATGAGTGTAACTATATGGGACTACTTCTCGAAAATTGACTTACAGGATCTGTGGAGGATTGTTCAAGAGGACGGTGAACATGACAGGTTGTTTGCGGTCATTTGTCGAATGCGAGGGTTGCCTGCGAAAAAATCTGATTACTCATATCGCAAAATAGTTGGATCAAAATCTCCCAACTGTCATCAAGACGTTTTTGCTGGAATGTTGTATGGAATCACGCAAGAGCTGGTTGTGATGTTGCCAGCGCGGCCATTTTTACCAATTGGGTTTACGGGCTTAATCTTTCCTACTGGCAGCGATGAACGTGAAGGTGGTGTTTTGTATCAGCTCTTCCCATTTGCCCCAGTCGACGAAGATGTTTCGTTGTGTATCGACTCAAGATGTACCGATCTTTTTCGCAGAAACTCACCCGAGCTTACTGAGTATGAATCTGTGGCCATACGCGAAGGAATCCAGCGCGGGCAGCCAACGGCGGGGTGTATTCGTGGAGAATGTAGGGAGGATAGCCATAAGTCTCACCGGTTCTATTTGAATCGTTTTCAGTTGGAGGACCTGATGTGTTGGCTTTCGGGATATTTTCCGGATTGAGTAATTGGAAGCATTGCCGGCCGTGTTTACACGATCGGCATTTTTTTATATTTCATATTATGTTTGCAAGCCTTTGAGCACAGGGCGGGTACTTTTTCTAGGCAAGCTTCGCAAAGCGTGCATGGCATATTGCACTGTATGCAGGTTGTACGTACGTCGCCTGGGTTTCCGCACGATGGGCAGAGAGCATAGCGTTTACTTGGTTGAAGATTTTTGTCTACTGCAACGCGATGATCGAACATAAAGCACTCACCTTGCCAGTGCCCGTTTGGGTATTCTTTTATATAGTTGGTGATGCCACCATCCAGTTGATATACCTTTTCGTATCCCTGGCTACGCATTTCTTCGGCAGCTTTTTCGCATCTGATTCCGCTCGTGCAAAACATAAGCACAGGCTTATCTTTCGGAATTGCGCTTTTTTCTACATAGTTCGGAAATTCATGGAATGATTTTAATGGGGGGATGATAGCATTTTTAAATGTTCCAATTGCGGTTTCGTACGTGTTGCGTGTATCGAGAATGGTAACGTCATCTTGCTCGAGCATGCGATGGAAGTCCGCGGGTGATACGTGATCGATTTCACCCCACCCACCCTCCCCTTGAAAAGGGGAGGAGTCGGCGCCTCTCCCCCTGCCCGAGGGGGAGCTGGAGGGGGTGGGAGTATCACTCTTTTTCAACGCAACAATTTCTTGTCGAATATCAACTTTGAATCTCTTGAACGGTTTTACATCACTTTCCCAATCCTGAAAATTAGAAATAGGGAATGTGGTTATGAGATATTCTTTTATGAATTTTACAGCCTCCTGTGGGCCTGCCACGGTTCCGTTGCAGCCTTCGGTCGCCAGCAATATAAGCCCGTTCATCTCGTGGTTTTTGCCGATTTCTTGTAGTGTTGCTTGAATACTCAAAAGCTCCGTCTGTGTGAGCGGTGTAAACACGTACCATTGAGTCATGAAATAAGGCATGAGTATATGTTGCGTAATTTCTCCCCCTTATACAAGGGGGAGCGAGAGGGGGTGGAAATACTAGCGCAGCGGAAAACGATTGCAAAGTTCTTTCACTTCTTGTGCGATACGTTTTATATCTTTAGATTTTTTGGCCTTTTCTTCTATTTCTGAGAATTCTAAATCTTTCCATGCTGATGCGAAGTTCATAATTTCACGGATCCATTTGGCAATTTGCTTCATTTCTTTAAGGTTCATGCCTCTCGTTGTAAGCCATGGTGTGCCGAGGCGGAGTGCAGAAGGATTGCGTGGAGGGCGAGAATCCCACGGCATGGTAGAGTAGTTTGTGGTGATTCCTGCAAGCGAAAGAATGCGTGCGAATGGTCGGCCAAGCAGCGGTTCATCTGCAAGATTGATAAGCACAAAGTGTTTGTCTGTTCCGTTTGTAACTAGCTTAAAATTCTGCTTTTGCAATTCTTTCGCAAGTGTTTGAGTGTTTGCGATAATCTGATGTGCGTATTTCTTGAATGCAGGCGTAAGCGCTTCGCCCAATCCTACACAAATACCTGCGATATTATGATTGTGCGGTCCCCCTTGCAGGCCTGGCAAAATTGCTCGGTTTATGTTCTCAATGAGTTCTTGTTTTGCAAGAATGATTGCGCCGCGGCCAGAACGAAGCGTTTTATGTGTTGTCATAGTGACTACGTCTGCAATGCCAACAGGTGACGGGAATGCTTCACCCGCAATTAATCCTGCTTCGTGTGCAACGTCGGCTAAGTAGTAGGCGCCTACCTTCTTCGCAATGCTTTTAATCTTTTTGTGATTAATCGCTCGTGGATATGCTGTGCCACCTGTGATAATCAGCTTTGGTTTATACTGCTCCGCAATTTCGGCGATTGCCTTGTAATTAAATTGGTGTGTCTTTGGGCTTGTTTTGTATTGCACCGGGCTATATAGCATCGCGCTGATGTTTACCTTCTTTTCCCCGCCTTTGTATATGAGTGATCCGCTTGCAACATCCGCCTCTCGTTTTGCCTTATCTGGCTCAAACGACCATCCGTGAGATAGATGTCCGCCGTCGGGCAGGTACATCGCAAGAATCGTATCTCCAGGCTGGAGCAGTGCGAGGTATACGGCAAGGTTTGCGTTGCTTCCGGATAGTGCTTGAACGTTTACGCCCCATGTTTTTGGAAGTTGAAATACTTTTTTTGCGCGTTTTATTGCGAGCGTTTCTAGTTCGTCTATATATTGTGCGCCTTCGTAGTAGCGTGAGCCAATATTGCCCTCTGCGTATTTATGCGATAGCACGGAACCTACTGCTTCTCGAACAGATGAAGAGAACCAGTTTTCAGATGGAATCATGGAAAGCGTTTCTTGCTGTCGTTTCTCTTCGTTCTGAATGATCTTATATACCTGTTTATCTGTTTTTTTGAGATTGCTCATATGCGTATATATCGAATATGGGTAAAGAGGGGATAGTCATGTGTTTCTGCAATTTCCCAAATAGTTGGGTCAATAGTTGGAAACAATGCATCTCCTGGGTGTGACGCCTTAACGTGAGATATGCGCACCTCATCTGCTACAGACATCATTTGAGCATATACGCTGGCACCCCCTATGACAAAGGCATCTTTTCCACCTGTTGCTTCCAACGCTTTTTTGATAGAGTTGTGCCAGATAATCCCCTCGCCCCGGATGGGGAGAGGGTTAGGGTGAGGGGTATGTGACAGAACGATCGTTGTCCTCCCCGGGAGCGGTTTACCTATAGATTCAAACGTTGTGCGCCCCATAATAACAGGATGGCCCATAGTGAGGGTTTTGAATAACTGTATTTCCTCTGGAATATTCCAAGGGGTCTTTCCGTTGTTTCCAATAACGTTATTTGCAGCAACTGCGGCGATGATGGTGAGCATAGGGTTAATACTATGTCCTATCTGATATACTGTGTAGGTGCCCAAACAAAAACAATATCCGTTTGATGTAGATCAATCTGTTCGTATCGAAGAACTTAATCGAGATACTACGATTGGAATTGGTAACAAATCTTGTCAGTATTCCTTTCGGGTCTCAAGAAAAACAAAACGTTTTTTCAATGAGTATTTTCGTAAACACGGGCAACCTCGGTATTGTGCTCCAATAGTATTTTCTGCCGTTGTTATAGTCGCACTACGTAAAACAAAGGAGAATATAACAAGTATTGTTATAGATACGGAATATACGGGGTACGAAAAGTTGATTCATGTAGCAGTTTCAAACGCGTTTCCCGAAGCTGTGATTGATATTCGACGAATCGGCAAATTATCCCCAGCTCATCAGGCAGCATACGGAGCACATTTGGGAAAGAAGAAAAATGTTTCTGTTCTGCACAGAAACGAGATTGAGAAAGTGGTGCTTATGATCCGTAAACAAAAAGACGGCTGGAGAACCGCATCACCTGGGATGAACCAGGATTCGCAAGCCCAAAACCAGCCTGTCAAGAAGAAGTATACGAAAAAGAGACGAAAAAGCAAGTGAACCTAAAATAAAACCCAGGTGTTTATGCGCGCCGAATGGATACGGCGGTGAGGCACCCGAGGTATGCAAGTAGTATAGGTTTTTCATGCAAGAAGACAAGAAGATTTAGGCTTCCCTCAACGCAGCAATGATTAATCCGATTTATATTATTTTATGGCTTAGTAGAGCTTTTAGCATATTTAAAATACTTGACAGGATGGTAATATGGGAGTATTTTCGTACAAGTGCTCTTTCTACAGGTAAGTCCGAGGCGCTGCATGGTGCGGTGTGATGGACAAGCCAAAAACTGGAGATGAAGTAACATGGCCAAAGGGAAAAGCGATGTAGGTGTCTTGGTCCGCGGTCTTGGTATGGGAATGGCGTTTCTTCAAGCGCTGACGGAGGAAATTGTTGCCGCCGGTGGCTTTGAAGAGATGATTCACTTCCTCACCAAGGAAAGGGCCCGGCCAATCTGCAAGAAGATTGCCGAGATGGTCGTCAAAAGCAAATGGCAGATTCCTCGGAGCCTGATGGAGCAACTTGTCGTTGAGTCGGGCGAAGTGGACGCTAACTATTTGGAAACGGATAAAAGATATAGGTGGGAGATTGTTCTGGTGAAGATTAATTTTGGAATTCCGATCATTAAGTTTGGTGAGGGCCTTTATGCTTCGCCTGGTGCGAGTGCAGTGCCTCAATTAGTTCTCAACCAAATTGAAGGCAAGAAAGCTGCCTATCCGATGATTGTTCAGTGGGAGAATGAACCTCACGTGGTTGTTAATAATATTCTCGAAGGAGGAGATAACTCTAATTTTCAAGTAGGTGAAATGGTGGAAAAAGGTACTGTCAAACAACTTTTCCTTTCTCCGGCAAAATACTTCAATCTTGATCAGTAAGATTCATCTCAAAGCGGTCACAAAATCACAAGAGCCTGACCAGCTCTTTTTTCTTTTGCAAATTTTTCCAAGAATGTGGATCCCGGATCAAGTCCGGGATGACGCCTGCCCCTCACCCCTACCTGCCGGCTAGGCCCTCTCCCAGAATGGGAGAGGGGAGCGTTTACACCTTCATTTTCTCGAGCTGGGCAAGTTTTTGTTGAATTTTTTCTTCTTGGCCACGGCGTGCAAAATCATATTCTCCCATGTTCACTCGCATGTGTTCTGTAATGAGGGGATAGACTGCCTGAAGTTGGCGGAACTTTTCTTGTTCGATATGTCGGTAATCTGGATGACCCTCTGGAATGGTTCGTAGTTCCATTTCCCAGAAACATTGGCGAATGTTTTTCAATTGCATAAAGCGGACGCGGTATGCCATGGGTACGGCGTATTGGGCGATGGTGCTATTTACTGCAGCAATTTTTTCATACACTTGTGCTGCACGTTCCATTGCCGCTCTGTACGGCGCATCAAGCTTTGCATCAATCAATTCTGGCGGCGTATCAAAACCATGCTTTGTTGTAAAGAGTTGTCGTTGTTGAGTTAATACGCGATGACGATGCAGATCTCGCCATGCTCCAATGTTCATGCTGATGTCGAAGCGTACGTATGCATTCTCAAATGCTCGGCCTACTTTTTGCCAACGCTGCGTGCGGCCTTCGAGGTATGTGCTCAGGATTTCTCGCTTCTCTCTCTCGCTCATCTTCTGTACCGCTGATAGCGTTGCTTCCCACGATGCCGTGTTTGTATCCGCGTTATACAAGATGCCTGTAATGATCTTGTCCTCCCCGTTTAGATCGTATTCGACGAGGGTAACAGCTGCTTTCGATTCTGCCTGGCCGGCAAACAGGGACGCGTTGTGCAGTTCTTTTGGAACGTGCTTTGATACCCGCTCAGTTTTTCCGGAAATATATTGTTGATATTCTGCTGCCTTTTCTTTGTTGCCGTCATCTTTTACGCGGCGAAGAAACGAAGGGGCAATTTTGTATATTTCTTCATACGTTGCATTTGCTGCCCAGCGAACCTCACCCAACTGGTGCTTGAGTGAACGGCTCATTAAATATTCGAATGCCTGGCCATTCCCAAAGAATGCGACTTGAGATAAGCAAGAAACGGGGAGGAGCCCACGCACGGTATCAAATGCTTTTTTCTCGATGACGCTTGGCGATTCTTCTGGAAACTTTTCTGTAAGCCATGCAGAAATCTGGGGTATAAGTGCGGTGTATGTTTCAAATAGTTGATCCATTGCGCCTCGGTAGTCTTCTGTAAGGCCCATTTCTTCTAATGTTGGATCGGTATAGTACCTGTATGAATTGTTTACTTTTTTAGAATAATCAACGTATCGTGTTGATTTTTCAATGGGTGCTAAGCCAATGCGTTGGTCTTCGATGTGCTTGATTGCAAGTTGAGATAGGCTCGAAAATACTACGTGCATGCCTGCCATTTGGGCGATGGAGTCGTCTCCATATTGTGCGAGCCACTTGGTATAGAAGGAGCGAGCCTTTGGATTTGAGAAAATTTCTTCTGTTGGATGTTTATGTAAGAAGGCAATAAATTCTTTCAGTGTTTCCCCATACTTTTTTGAGTCACCCGCCAAATCGGCGGGCAGGTCATCTGCTGTAGTGTTTGCTAAAAACGGTGCCAAGTATTCGTTCAAGAAAATCTTTCGTAAGTCATCTGCGGCGCGGCTTGTGCGGGAACACAGCGCCCCAATTACTTCTGGGGAGCTAATAAGTGCCGCATACACAGACTTATTCAAATTTGTAAAAAACGGAGCGACTCTCCACGTTTCTTCTTCTGAGTATGTATCTGGTGCAAATGGCGGCTCAAATGCGTCTGGGGGAAGTTGTTGTGTCATGTCTATAGTATTTCATATTGGCTCTTTTTCCAGAACTTGACATGTGTATCTATATGTGATTAGATAGTCTGTTGTGCCTAAGGGCACAGGGATTGTTCTCTTTCACATTTAATCTGCAAGGAGTTCCTTATGTATGAGATTCCGTTTTTTCCCGTTCCTCGTGCACATGCGCGTGTAACCGACATCCTGCAAGATCCAATATTTCTTCGTGTTCGAGAGGTAGGTGATTTGCCATTGCCTATCTTGAAACCGTGGGAAGAAAATCCGCATAACTCAATGGATTTTGTGGATGCGTTGCGTTCAAATGCGATTGCGGTTTTTACCTGCCAGCATTTTCCGGAGCGTATCTATATTTCCCAGAATTGGCTTCGGATTCCCAACGAAGAAAAAGTCGTCGTCTTGCTTCATGAACTTGCGCATGCTGATGACTATTTTACGGGAGCTATCGCATTGCGTGGCGAGTATGTCATTCAAGCGCCGGCACCTGAGCGCATATTTGCCACTACTCAAGCGGGCTATTGCAAATTAGAAGAAGCTACATGTGCTCTCTTGAGTACTCCTTGCGAAGTTCGTGCAGAGGTCCGTGTCATCCAGATTTTTCCAGGTGCGGGTACTGAGTATGTGGCTGGTGAACTTCGTCGTCGCTTGAAGTGCATGAGACAGGGGTTGCAATTGCACAACTCCGGCACCAGGGGTGATTCACAGTACACTCTCTTGCATACTACGGATAGCATTGTTTTCTACAGAGCAATTGCGCGGGCTGTTGTAGGAATCGTGCCTGAGTTTGCGAATGAGTGTACCTTTGGAGCAAATGAGATTGCTCAGTTTCGCAAAGACGTGTGTGGCAAGCTTATGAGCCCCGAGATAGTTGCGATCCTCTCTCTTATGGAGATGGAGGATGATCTTGCTAGGTATTACCACACCTACAGCAATCTTTTACAGCACCTTTTCGGTTCGCGACTTGTGCGTCGGTAAGCCGTGCCTCCCGTTGTAGCCGCTGGCTCCTGTACTCACTATCTATGTGACGCAGGAGCTTTTTTCTGCGCAAAATTTCATTTTACTACTACTTCAACCCTTATCTTTGAAGTAGTATTATAATGCGATTTCTATTATAATAAATGAAATTCATATGCCGAATAGGACTATACCATTTGCTCCAGGAGAAATGTACCACCTGTTTACTCGTGGAGTTGAGAAGCGTAATGTTTTTCTTGATAATCACGACAGAGAAAGATTTATATCCTTATTAACACACTGTCTTTCCGTTGAAGCATTGCCCAGCTTTTCTTTCATGCAACGATTGGGCAGAAAATCCGAGACCCCGAAAGAGGGTCGTGGTTTGGTTGATATTCTTTGCTATTGTCTTATGGAGAATCATTTTCATTTGCTTCTTAAGGAAAATATTGATGGTGGAATATCGACGTACATACATCGGCTTCTCACGAGCTACTCTCGTTACTTTAACGTGAAGTACAAAAGATCTGGATCGCTTTTTGTGCATCCTTTTAAATCAGTCCATATTGAGGATGATAATCAATTACTGCACGAAAGCAGATATATTCATTTGAATCCGTATGTCGCTCGTATGGGCAAAAGTATTTCTGGATATAAATGGTCATCTATTGATGAATATTTTTCGTACCGAAAGAGTGCTATTTGCCATACAGGGCTTATAAAGAGCATGATGACGAGTGGAGAATATAAGAATTTTGTAAGCGACCACGCAGACTTTGCAAGAGAGGTTGCAGAAGAACAAGGACTATTTCCAGAATTCGATGACTAATATGCATTATAATGGTACTTCGAAGGTAAGGGTTGAACTAGCTTATTTGTATGAGCTGACCAGGTTTGGGGTGAAGCCGGGGCTGGATGTGATGCAGAAGATGATGGATGCGCTCGGGCATCCGGAGAACACATTTAAAAGTATCCATGTGACTGGAACGAATGGAAAAGGAAGTACGTGTGCGATGATGGGGTCGATATTACGTGAGGCGGGGTATAGGACTGCTTTATATACGAGCCCTCATTTATATGCTTTTAATGAACGTATTCAGATTGATCGAGTACCTATTGCTGACGCAATGCTCGCAGAGTTAGTTGGGGAAATTCGCTTGATATGTGAACAGCAGGATATTCATCCTACATTTTTTGAGTTCACGACTGCGTTGGCGTTTTACTATTTTTCTCGATCAGATATTGATATTGCGGTGATCGAAGTTGGGATGGGTGGGCTGCATGACGCAACGAATGTGATAACCCCGCTTGTGTCTGTTATTACGAACGTAGGGCTCGATCATACAGAATACTTTGGTCCTACAAAGCAGCATGTTGCAAAAGAAAAAGCGGGTATTATAAAGGAGGGCGTACC
>MHHP01000017.1:0-12773 GCA_001817055.1 Candidatus Andersenbacteria bacterium RIFCSPHIGHO2_02_FULL_45_11 | reverse complement strand
AAAAGATAGGGAAATCTTGGAAATATTTAATGTTGAGGCGGAGAAGAAACACGCAAAAGCTATACGGGTAGGTGACGTTGTGAATGCGAAGCTGATTTCTGCGGGATTGCACGGGCAGGAGGTTGACGTGCGGCTGCGCACCCCCTCTCGCTCCCCCTTATCCAAGGGGGAGAAATACGCGATTTCCTCCCCTCATATGAGGGGAGGCGAGGTGGGGTCAGTTCGATTGCCGCTACTTGGCTCGCATCAAATTGAAAACATGAAGACTGCGATTGCGACTATTGCGACGCTGCTCGCCCCTCACCCTCTCCCAAAACGGGAGAGGGGAACGACTCTTTGTAAATCAATTACTGCGGGTATCGCCAAGACTCAGTGGGAGGGGCGTTTGCAGGTTATATCTGAAGACCCTCGTATTATTGTTGACGGTGCGCATAATGGGGATGGAGCAAATGCTCTCGCAGCCTTTTTGCAGAACATAGATAATCGGGATGTGCTCGTATTGGCCGCTAAAAAAGGAAAAGACATTTCCGATATGTTGATGCACGTTATTCCTTTATTTAATCGCGTCATTGTCACCGAAAGCTCGTTTATGCCCGAACCTGCGCAGCATATCGCCGAGAAGATTCGTGCTATGGGGAAAGATGTTGTGATTGAAATGTCCCCAGGGAAGGCGTATGACCTTGGGCGGATGCTTCTTAGTGAGCATTCTGCGATGGTTGTAACAGGGTCGCTCTATATGGTTGCTGATGTGTTGGCGCATATCAAACAGAGCGAGGTATAACAAGTATATGAATACCCGAGCCTTGCTCGTTTGCATTGTGGTCGTGCTTATTGCGGTATGGGGCGCCACGTATCTTCCTCTTTCAACTGAAAGTGTGCGTATAGTAAAGCTTGCAGACGCTTCTGATTCTATTGCTGTTGCCGCAGGGCAGCATATGCGCCAGCGTGTGCACTTATCTGTCGGCACATATTCTGGTATTGCGGTATTTTCTGATGCCGTAAGTATGGACGAGCGTGTGCTTATGGCTTTTGTTGAAGATAGGCAAGGGCGCCGTGTTGCAGTTGGGCAGAATAATTCGATTACGTACCGATCGAGTGCGAATGTTACCCGTATTGAGGTGGATACATCGTGGTTTACTGTTACCCATGACGACTTTTACGTGTTGGATATGGTATTTCCCCACGGAGAACCATTGCCGCTTCGCACCATTGCGCGTGATTCCAATCTGTCCGCCGTCCATAAGCTTTCTCTTGATGGAGATTCGAAGCCTGCTATTTTATCACTCTCATTCATGAAACGTATACCCGCTGTATTCGGGCTGCGCCAAGGAATTATAATAGGTGTGGCATTTTTGCTCGCTGTTGTGTTGATATCGCTCATGCAGGATAGAAAGAAAAAGCTATGGGCAGCAATTGTAATCATTATTATTTTTGCGCCTCTTGCAATATTGGGATACTGGTTCTCTGATGGGGATTTGGGCATCGCAGATTGGGATTACTACTTTACTCTGCATGACTCTTACCGGCGTGCAATTCTTGAACATCGAACGTTTCCGTTATGGAACCCTTACATTTGTGGAGGCACGGCTGGGCTTGCCGATCCGGAATTCCCGATATTTTCACCCACGTTTTTGCTTGAGCTTATATTTGGAGTGCCATTGGGTATAAAATTCGCGATATCCTTCTCCGTCGCCGTGACTGGAATCGGAATGTTGATACTTGCGCGAAGGCTGGGAAGATCCGTAGAAGCGGGGCTTATAGCCGCTCTCGCAGTTGCATTTGGCACCGTGAGTTTGCTTGAAATAACAGAAGGGCATGTGAACGTACTTGCTGCTATGTGGATCCCGTGGATTTTATGGAGCTGGCATCGAATGGTCGTGGATAATAAAAAGCCGACACTCTGTGGAATATTTCTTGCGCTTACGTTCTTGGGCGGTGGTATTTACTTGCTCATGTATACTGCCTTGGCGTTTATCGGGCTGCTATTGTTTGCGCGCAATCGTCGTATTGCGTGCATGTATGCATTACAGGCTGCCCTTTGGGCACTCGGGCTTTCAGCGTTTAAATTAATTCCAGTATTACTTTGGCTTAGGCAATTTCCGGATGATGCATACGCATCATCTTCGTATACGTTGCCTTGGCTTGGCGATATTTTATTTGGTCGGCACTTGCATGGTGCATATGTTATCGCAGATCAAGCCAGTGGTTGGCATGAATATGGTGCATATATTGGATATATTGTGTTTGGGCTAGCTCTGATCGGCCTTTCATACTGCAAAGTATCTCGTACGGTGCGAGTTCTCGTTCTTGCGTCAGTTGTTGCCATTGGCCTGTCTACGCTAGGGCCGCAGTTGCGCCCCTTGTTTAATCAGCTTTGGTTCTTTCCACGTTCTAGTATTTCCCGTTTTATTTTGTTTGCTGTTATTCCGATTGGTTTGCTCGCATCATACGGAATAGATAGGGTTGCTGGGTATTTCCCTCGCAATGGAGCATATATTCGCGTATTCGTAGTTAGCATTATTGCGATCGATATTTTTAGCCTGACATATCAGCTCTCAGAGCAGGCATTCGTATTACCCCATGTAGTCCCGCAGATATCTGCAGCGCCGTATCCGATTGCGTTTACCCCGCAGCGGTTTGATGCAACCGGGGATGGCTCTCGTATGACACGGGCATATGATGCGTATCGCGCAGGGTACGGTACGTTTACGTATTGTTCTGTGTTGGGGCCAAAGCCGTCTGTGCGGACTATCTATGATGAAGATAGCGGTATTGTCTCGGTGCTTGACCACGACGCAACTACAGAGCTGCTTTCATGGGGCTATAACTCTGTGCGTGTTCGTGTTACGGCTCCGCGCGACACGACCATCGTGCTCAATACTAATTATGCTGATGGATGGACTGCAAATGGGCAGAAGGTGATTATTATCGATAACCGTGTTGCCGCAGTTGTTGCGGCAGGTACGCACGAGATTCTCTTTTCGTATCGTACGCCTGGGCTATACGTGGGACTTTGTATCTTTATTGCTACCAGTGCCCTTGCGGTACGGAATCTTTTTACCAAGCAGTATAAGCGCTACTCCTCCAAAATAGGCGAATAGAACGGTGAGGGAAATTGTTCTCCCAGCATCCATAAAACGTTGTGGCCAGTACTCGATGATAAACTCAGGCAATGCTTGGTTTCCTAGTGCTGTTTCAATTTCAACAGGATCCAGAACCCACCCATTTACAAATGCATTTGCTTTAATGTGTGTTTGCGCAGATATTTCTACCCCTGGAGGTGTTCGTAAAATACGGCGCCACCATGATAAGCGCGGTGCTCCTTGCGGTCGTACGAATAGTTTCCAGCCCTGATCGTACCTACTTGAAAGTAGTAATAAGCGATGTCGATCTATCGCTTCGGATTTAATAGTATGAACCAATGGATTGATTGTTTGCACTTGTGTTTTGGTCTGTGGAAGCGGTTTGTTTGCACTTGTGATTGATATATCTGGCAATATAGGTATCGGCACTATGTGGATATCATCGAATGCAGCCTCTGATGCATGATTTTCTGCTGAAACGTAGAGCATCAAAGTGGAGTTTGGCGCCGCTTCATTTGCCCGAATAATTGTGCGGAATTCATGCCATGCAGAATCGTTTTGTTCTGGGAGCACTATGGGAGCAACAGACTTGCCATCTGGGGAGTAGAGAGCGATAGATGGGGGGGTGCCTTGCGTGTTCTTGTATCGCATTGATATAAAATGATCAAATACAGGATCGAGTGAAGACAAGATCATCCCAACGCATGCGAGATGTTGAGCAGCCTTGATTGAAAGGGCATGGTTGGAATTTTCTTGTATTATTTGTGCTGCAATACCATTTTTTGCGGGTAGTGTCTTGTCGCTGTTGTTGCAATCTCCTGCAGTGTATGTTATACCATTTTCGAATTCTCCATCCAAGACTATTTCTTCTGGTGTATACGGGTGTTTTGGCGTTATGAATGCATCTGCTTTTTCAAAATCTTTCGTACTCAGGCCTTTTTGTTGAGGTGCTTCGCTGGCAAAGACTGTTTCTCCGAGTAGTTGGTATGCATCTATCTGGATATTATCAAATACGGTTGTTGCGGGGCCGTCTTCGCCAGTACTCCCGGGCTGATAGATGTATGCTGTGAGCTTATTTTTGAATGTACTTGGGGTTTGGAATGTACTAGTTGATGTGTGCCAGTTTGTTCCTCTCTCTAGTTCCTGCGCGGCAAGCTGTGCTCCTGGGGCGGTTTCATCAAGAATCTTAATACTCCCCGAATCTCCGGATTTGGTTTTATGGTCGAATGTTAGTGAGTAGAGAGTAGCGTTCTTTGAATGCTGTATTGGAAAAAAGATACATCCTAGATGCTTTTTTGCAGAAAGCGCTAATCCTTGAGTGCCATTGGTTGCATCCGGTACTAGATTCGCTTCGATGCCATTTGACTCGAGTGGAGAGCTGTCCTCATTGGCACAATCTCCGACTTCGCCCGGAATGCTGTTTTCAAATGATGGGTCTTGGATGAGCGTATTTCCCGTTTCAGTCCTACTATATAATTCTGCTCGATTTCCTGTTTGTTGTAGACGTGCTACGCCAATTGCCTTCTCATCATTTGTTGGCGTGAACGCAGGAAATGCTTTTCCGTTTATATACACGAGAAATGTGTCACTCACACTTTTGAATGTGCCTATGCTGGCATTTTTCTCGTCTAGTTTGTAGTAGAGCGAGACAGTCTCATCTGTTCGCTGTGCGTATATTTCGCTTATGATGTCGTTCGTAACTTCCCGGGTTGTAGTTTTTAGCTTACTATTTGGTACCAGTTGAAGTTTTGTTGTAACACTATTGTTCTCGATATGTAGGTTCTCAAGGTTGAACGGCTTTGCTTCTTGATTTGTTGCCAGGGTCTGCGTTAGTAGTGAAAAAAGGTATCCGGGGATATCTGGCCTGAAAATAAAGGCTCCTGTTTTATTTGTATCCAGGTTTGAAAATTCAAGCGCACTACTGTCTACAAGTGTTACATCGTTTGCAATATATATTCGATCCTTCGCATCTTTATTCTCCCAAAGAGGAATAGCAGCATCACTTTTGTTTATAGGTTGCAGGCCGGGAATCGGATTTATCAGGGATGCAAATGCTTTCTTTGTACGTGGAAACCATTGATAAATGTCGTGTGTTGTATCGGAGGGTACCCCAATATATTTAATAGACCCAAAATTGAGGAGTGCTTTTGCGTTTGGCTGAGTAAAGAATGAATATACGTCGCTCGGATCCTTGATAAATGGTTTCCACTCTTGATTTAAAACCGTCCCTGCATCGACGCGAGGGTGTGTTTCGGAGAAATATACAAATCGTTGAGGTGCAGGTATCCATAACGAACGACTAAATGTTGAATTGTCTTGTAGAATTTTTGTAATTTCTTGGTATTCTTTCGGAAGCGTGTACGGTGTTGTAAGGTCATGAATCTGGCTTGAGATAAAGGGGTAGACATTTATGCCAACAATTGCGCCAATACATGCGAGTGCCGTCAAGGAAAATAGTACGCGTCGTTTTTGTATATAGGTAACACTCGCTCCGATAAGGAATGCGTATGCAATAGAGGTAACAACATTAAATTTAGAAGAATCGCGAAATAGGCGGAATCCAGGTACATTTTCAAATAACCATTGGTATACGCCGCGGAATGGCATATTTTGCCCCTGTGAAAGAAATATTCCACCCAATCCGATCATTAACCAAAACCACAAATCGTTTGTTCGTTCGTTTCGTGGTTTTACTATAATCCATAGAACGGCGAGGATTGGGATAGCGTATGAAAGTAGCATAACGGGTTGTGTTGTGAATGGGAGAAAACCATTTCCTGTCCACGATGGATCTGTGAGTGTGGATGCGTGCTCTAGTTTCGTAAAGCTTTGAAACAATGCTCGTTGAGTGAATGTTGCATATCCGAGCGAGGAGGGTGCAAATATAAAGGGGATGAGCCAGAACGATTGTGCCAGGACAATAATAATTGCAGAAAGTTGCATCATGGCAAACGTACGATATGAGGCTGTAGCGCTTTTGGTGAGGTATTTTGCGATAAGATACGCAATTAGAATGCCAGTAGTGATATAGAGGACTCGTATTTCATATATCGAAAATAGTATGGTTATGAATGTAAAAATGGCGCTGGTTCGCATTGAGGGACGTGTGAGTAGCGCATCAAGTGCGTATAGTATGGTGGGGATTAGTAGCAGGTATGCTATCGCGATATGAATATGTGAAATTTCACGCGCGAGGATGTAGGAATTAAACGTATAGATGAGTGATCCCGCTATCGCGCCTAATGATGATCCAAACCTCTTGTAAAGTAAGGCGTATATTGGAATCGGCCCAAGTAGCGCAATCGGCCAGAGGAAAAATAGGCGCTCCCACAAAGGAAATCCGTGCACAAAGAAGGAAATAAATCCACCGATGACTCGAATGAGATCGAATGTGGGCGTAAGCCTTCCTGGGTTAAAATCAATGGAGCCCTCTAAAATTTTTGGAGCAGTTAGGTACTCTTTCAGAACGTCATTAGGTAAGTACCACCAATCGCTTGCAGTTAAAATTCCGTGGGGAATAAACCATTGCCAATGTGTTGCTATTGATATTGCAATAATGAGGAACAACCCCAGCGTGTATGCATTGAAAAATTTACGCTCCTCCATAGTATCGACATAGTATAACTCATCTGTACAAGAATTTCATAACCTGCTCTATTCCTTGTGTAATTGGCGTCATGGGCTCAGTATAGTATCGCTTGAGTATGGATATATCTGCATGTGTTTTCTCAAGATACCCAGTTGGTTTTTCTGCATATATTGGTTCTAGGGCAGTTCCGGAAATCTTGTTGATGACCGATACGAGCTCTGTGAGAGAAATACTTGTTCCAGATCCGATGTTCACTACCGGTTCATCACAATGCTCAGCCAGCGTGAGAATTGCATTCACAAGATCTTCGATGTAAATGAAATCGCGTTTTTGATTTCCATTTCCATATATAACGGGCCGCTCGTTATTGCCAATCTTTTTACAAAATGAATATACAACACTCGCAGTGTCACCTTTGTGATCTTCCGATGTTCCGTACCCCGCAAAAATTCGTAGTGCTGTACTTCGCAAAGTTGTTCCATAGGCTGCTTGGAGGTGCTCGAGTGCATACTTGCTTCTCGCATACGTATTCATGGCGTCTATGTTCAATCTCGAATGTTCTTGCTGGGGCAGGGTTGTACCTGAATATACACTTCCTGATGATGGGAATATGAGCTTGATTGATCTCTGTGAACAAAAATCTGTTGCATTCAAGAATCCCGATACGGTTTCGCGAATGCATTTTTCTGGTGTTTGTTGAAATAGCACTATCGATGACGGCCCTGCAAAATGAAACAAGTATGCATATTCTATCTTTGGTAACTCGAGAAAGGATTGAAAAATGCTGACGTCTCCTTCGAATATATGAGTGCCTGTGTGTATGTTTGATTTTTTTGCACCATAAGAAAAATTGTCTAATACATATACATTAGCTCCACGCTCCATAAGCATACTTACTATGTGTTGACCTATAAATCCTGATCCTCCAGTTACGATGCAATTAAGACCCCTGTAGTTATTATTCATACCTGTTTACTGAATACTCTCGTTACGAGTACTTTGCCAAGAGCATACGAATACACTGGTACGCATAAAAATGACATTACAGGATGTAGAAACCATGCCCAATCGCGTATTTTTAGATAGCCTCGTGTAGCCTCAATGAGCGGTTCTATGAATGTGAGTGAGTAGAAGACATACGTTACTAATTTCCATTTATCTGTTCTCATATCCACCACATGGTATCTGCGTGCTTGTTTATCCCTGAAGTATATTCCAATATATCGAATTCTTCGTTTGAAAAAATTCGTAAATTCCTCACCCGTTCTATGCCATATCTCATTTTTTACGACGGCAAATTTTGTATGACCTTGCGTAATGAGATCCAGGACGCTATCGATATGAAAAAATGACATTGGGTCTTTGCTCATATATTGTGCAAAATTGCGCCGTATCAAAAAGCCGTTTGCTCCAAGTGTTGGTACATTATGTTCATTAAATTCAACCAGGTAATAATCTCCGCAATCGCGCGCGCGCGTGCTTTTTGGATATCCTTCTTCAAAATATGCGACTCGGTCTCGTTTGTTCATATAATAGGCAACTGAATCGCCAGCTCCGAAAAGTGCGAAGCATCGGTTCAGTGGGTTGTCTTCAGGGTGATATTCATATCTGAGCGTGTACGATCCGACGATATCCTTATGCTCCATAAAGGGCCGTACCATTCTTTTGAGCCATTGAGGATCTGTTATGACGTTATCGGAGGGGAAGTTAACAATAATCTCATGGGTTGCCGCGTTATATCCTATTGCAGTTGCAGCTTCAGGCCTTCCTGTCCTTTCGTCAATAATCCTATCAGTAAAGCGCTTCGCTATTTCACGTGTTGCATCGCCTGATCCTCCATCTATGACGAGTATTTCTACTAACTCTTTTGGATAGTCCAGGTCCACAATGCTTTGCAAGCATTCTTCTATCAATCGTTCGCTATTGAGTGTGCATGTAACAAAGGATACGCTCGGTAAGTTTCCTTCGATAACCGCGGAGTCTGCACTATGCTTCCTGTATTGGTTATTGGTGATGTATCCTATTCCACCCGCAATAAACTCTAGTAACTTCATATATACGGTTCCGAGAAAAATAACGGGGTGAAGCAGGATTTTTCTTGGACGAGACGTCAGCAGTACAAAGCGGTACATGATATTTGCTTGTTTTCTATATGCGTGTACGTTGTATGGCTTAGCTCTGTATTGTCTTATATGTCCTCCGTAATAGAACTTTTTTCTCATGAGGGCATGTAATGAAAGTCCTCCTTCGTTATGCAATATTTCCGCAGAGATTGTTCCAATAGCCTTCGTGCCGAACATCTTTTCAATTCGATTATGGATATCAAAATCTTCCCCAGCAATCATGGAGATATCAAATCCCTTCATTGTTTTATATGTACTTGTTCTAAAAAAACGCACAGCGCGCATCCATGGTGTTTCTGTATAGAATGATCGTTCAAATGTTTTGCACGCTGCCCAAAATCCGTATCCGAACGATTTCTCTGGTATCACAATCGCTTGTATGTACGGCGCTTGTTCCATACCTTCTACGCATTCCTGGATTACCGACTTGGATAGTTTCATGTCGCTATCTATAAATACTATATACTCGCCACGACTCACGAATGCCCCTTTGTTCCGTTGCGCACTGCGTTCGTTTTGTTCCTGCGCTATTCTTGCTCCACCCTTTTGTGCAATGTCGATAGTTGTATCTGATGATTCGTTATCAACGACGATAATTTCAATGTGGTTGTAAGACTGTCTACGGATAGATTCTATGCATGTCCGAAGCGTTCTAGCAGAATTTTTCGTAGGAATAATGACACTTACAAGGGGGTTCATAGTACGTTGATCGCTGGGTTGTGTAACAGTATATCAACTGCCACTTGCCGCCCTGTTTTGAATGGGAATATCGTTCCAATATGCACGATCTGTATATTTGGCACACATTCCTTGATCAGGGCTAGCGTATCCAATGCACTCTTTGTACTCGGGCGATGCATACTTACCTCAATACATATATATGATGATTTTTTAATTGCTGTTTTGCTCGCCATGAGTACATCGTATTCCATACCCTCGACATCTATCTTGAGAAGATCGATGTGGGGAAGCCTTGTGATCTGGGGCATACCGTCCAGGGAGATACTGTGTGATTCCTCGGGAGTGTCTTCTGGTGATGTTTGAAAGATAGACGATGCAACTGTATTTTTGGGAATATATAGTGTTTGGTGCTCCGCTGTTCCCACTGCGGCATGATATGCGGCATACGGAGTATTGAGCCGTAAGAGCTCATATATTTTTTTAAGTGGTTCAAAGCTGTATATTTCTTGAGCATTCAGAAGTGTTGTGCATACCAGCGCAAACTCTCCTGCATGCGCTCCAACGTCGATCACAACAGCGTTTGGTTTGATGTATTGTTTTAGATACGCATGATCAATGTATGTGCCTTGTAAGAATGTAATATGTTCAATGGTTGGAATGTACACAATTCGGTTCAGGAGTTTTAGTTTATATGCATTATGTTCCTTATTCCAGTACAGGTATGGGAATAGAAGAAAAAAGTATTTTTGCAATAGATACTTCCATCTATCTGGAATTCTCGGTGTTCGAAGCCAATGTACGTCAATGACGAACGATAGGTATATTTTTTCTAGCAGGGAATACATGGGCGTTAATATTCTTGGCGTTCAAACAGGAAATCAACAGAATCAGTCCACGTGAAGTCTCCGAAAATCTGTCCAATATGTGATAGCTCAAATGTCGGCACGATAGCATGAATACTCGCAACTGTTTCCATTGGAGGCTTAGTTGCAGGCCTATCGATACTGATCTCCACGAGGAGGGTTTGAGTTTTTTGCAGCGTCTTGATGCTTGCCATGAGTACATCGTATTCCATACCCTCGACATCTATCTTGAGAAGATCGATGTGGGACGTAGTATCAATTTCTGGGTGTTCATCGAGCCGTGCACACGCAACTGTTTCATGGTGATGATCTTGTCCGGTAGGGACTGCTGAAGCCATTGCAGTTTGCTGCGGGATATACATAATTATGTTTTCCTTGGTGCCAATAGCTAGATGATACGTATGATCCTTTTTATTATGTGTCAGCAATTCGTATGATCTTCCAACAGGTTCAAAGCTATATATTCTACCTGCTTCAAGGTACACATCAGAAAACAGGGCAAATTCACCAGTATGTGCACCTATATCAATAATAGTTCCGTGAGGGGGCACCGTTTGTTTCAAGTACGCATTATTCACAAACGTACTTTGAATGATTCCAATATGTTCTCGATTCTCCAGATGCACATCGCGATTCCATAGGTGTATGCGATACGAATGTGTTTGGGTGTCCCAAAACAGCGGATATGCTATAAGGAATAGATACTTCTTTATCAAGAACACGTATTTTTTCGGGATTGCTGGAGTATGCACCCATGCCCAATCGAGGGCGAATGATCGTAGCGCAAGCTTCACAACGCTATTATATATATACTCAGTATGTTCTTTTGGTTGTGCCATAGAGAGTTTTTGTAAATGCCACACAGGTTTGTTTTTTTGTATGTGTTGTTGCATGTTCGTAGGCTTTTTTTTGCATATCTGTATAGCGTGAAGCATGGAGTAGTATTTCACAAATCGACTCTGCCATGGCAGCGGGCTGTTGATTTTCTACAAGCATCCCTGTACTTGTATCCAGAATTGCGTCTTGTATTCCCTGCACGCGGTACCCTATCGTTGGGGTTCCGCACGCGGCCGCTTCAAGAATGACGAGCCCGTATCCCTCTTTTTGAGAGGTCATCAGAAGCATATGTGAATGTTCCATCCATTCTTGCTTTTTTTCCTCTGATGCGTTCTCAATAAACGTGATATCTGGATCAGATACAATTTTTTTCAGGAGAAAAGATTTGTAGGCTTCATATGCTTGTTCTGTTTTTCCGATAATCACAAGACGCAGAGAGGGGATAATACGTTTTGCAATCATGTATGCATCGATTGCATGTTCTATTTGTTTGACCGGCGCAATCCGCCCTACTACGAGTAGCGTGGGAATGTCGGATTTTGGGGGAATGTCCGGAAGAATGCGCTGGGAAAACATAGGGATTATAGAAATATTTGAAGTAGTAACTCTATGTTCAATGAGTTCTCGTTTTGTTGATTTTGAAATTGTTACGATATCATTATTCCGATATAGCCGCAGCCACAAACGCTCAAGTCCCTTTCCGATTATTCGCAAAAAGGGGGACCGCAGAGTATCCCAAATATCTCCTGCTACTTCCATCACGAGTGTTATAACCTTCGGATGCCCAATGTAGAGGGTTGAAAAAAAAGGGAACCCATGTACCTGATCTATGATGTACGTATATTGGAGAGCACGTCCATGTAGATGCCACCATAGAATCGCGTAGAGATGTGTCGTGAATTGGCTACCTCGTCGCATGACACGGTAGCCATTGATTTCTTCGCTCTTCTTTGCGCCTGGATACGCAGAGGTGAAGTAGAGTACGTCGTAGGTGGATGTAAGGTGTTGTGCGAGCGTATCGGTTAACAGCTCGGCTCCTCCGGCGGATGGATGAGTGATATCTTTCCAGCTGAGGAATAGGACTGTTTGTTTCATACAGTTTCTTTATCGTTTTTTCTGTAAGCACAGGAAGGTGTATACTCCCAATAACAGCACCTCTGATACGTTGATGACAGTAAGGATCTCTTGTATTGAGTTGTGGAACAGTGCAATTCCTATCATCTGTGAGCCTGTAATTGCGAGTAGGGGCATCAAGAATCGCTTCGTGTCTGTTGCAATAAAGTAGGATAGGAATATCTGCGAACATGACCAGAGCGCTGTCGCTATCCCAGCCAGTACAAGATACGGTGCAACAGCGTCATACTGCGAGCCCGGGAGGAGGGTAATGATCTGTTTGGGGTACAGCGCAAAGAGTACGAGAATAAGAAGAGAAGTTGCTAATGCAGTACTTATCCCTTTTTTCAGGAGAATTCGGGCATCCCGAGGATGTAATGCTTGTGCCATTGCGGGAAACAGAACAGGGATCATGATGAGTGAGCCGTAACTAATCGTGCGCGTAATTACGGCGAGTACCAAATATTGGGCAGCCAGTTCGTTT
>MHHP01000016.1:38422-42510 GCA_001817055.1 Candidatus Andersenbacteria bacterium RIFCSPHIGHO2_02_FULL_45_11 | reverse complement strand
AACGGCCCTCGAGGGCTGTTTTAAGAACACAAAGAATCCTATGGCAAAGGCTAATCTCTCATTTATCCGCGAAGCGCGCGAAGAGCTTAAAAAAGTCTCTTGGCCATCTCGACAAACGACCACCAGGTATACTGTAATCGTTATTGTGATGTCGCTTGGGGTAAGCCTTGTTACCGGAGGCATGGATTGGGCTCTGTCATTGCTAGTAAAAACATTTATTTTTTCATACTAATCTTCCATGGAGGAAGCACCACAACAAGACGCAAAAGGATGGTATGTGTTACATACCTATTCTGGATATGAAGATAACGTTGCGCGCAACTTGCGCCAGCGTATTGAATCAATGGGGATGGAAGATAAGATCTTCCAGGTTATCGTTCCTCGCGAGAAAAAGATTCGCGTAAAGAACGGAAAGCGCAGAACAATCGAAGAGCGATTGTTTCCAGGATACGTGTTGGTAGAGATGGTTGTTACCGAAGATTCTTGGTATGTAGTCCGCAACACGCCAAACGTTACCGGATTCGTGGGGAGCGGAACAACTCCAACGCCAGTTTCAAAAGATGAAATCGATCGCTTGCTCTCCCGCATGGGCGATGATGAGCCGAAGTATAAGATCGACGTAGTAGAAGGCGACTCCGTACGTATTATGGACGGTCCATTTAAAGAATTCGAAGGGAAGATTTCGGAAGTGAATGACGCAAAGGGTACAGTTAAGGTACTTGTGAACGTATTCGGCCGAGAAACCCCAGTAGAGCTTGACTTTTTACAGGTAAAGAAGGAAGGATAACTATACACTCCTATGAAAGAAATTAAGACAATTATCAAAATTCAGATTCCAGGGGCAATGGCAACGCCTGCTCCTCCAGTAGGAACAGCGCTTGGGCCTCATGGCGTAAATCTTCAGGAATTCGTCACTCGATTTAACGACATGACGAAAGAAATGCGTGGCGATGTAGTGCCGTGCGAGGTCACTATTTATGCTGACCGTTCTATGGACTTGAAGTTGAAGACTTCTCCTGCAGCAGAATTACTCAAGAAGGCAGCGGGTGCAGCAAAGGGTTCTGCCACACCTAATACTGCAAAGATTGGGAAAGTAACCAAGCAGCAAGTGCGAGATATTGCAGAAAAGAAAATGGAAGACTTATCCGCTCGAGACGTAGATGCTGCAATGAAAATCATTGAAGGCACCGCACGATCCATGGGCATAACCGTTGAATAACCTATGCGCAGTAAATCATACAAAGAAGTAAAGGAAAAAATCGGAGACAATCCAATAGATATTGCATCCGCTGCGAAGTTTGTAAAAGAGAACGCGCGTGCAAAGTTTGATGAAACTATAGAGCTCCATATTGCGCTTGGCGTAGATACAAGCAAATCTGATCAAATGGTTCGTGGAAGTGTTGTGCTGCCTGGTGGTACTCCAACGCAGAAACGCGTTGCCGTAGTTACCAATGATGCTGAAAAGCAAGAGGCGGCAAAAAAGGTTGGCGCGGCATTGGTAGGCGGAGACGACCTGATTGCGGACATTGAAAAGAACGGCCTATCCGATATCGATGTTGTAATTGCAACTCCAGATATGATGCCAAAGATCGCAAAAGTTGCGAAAGTACTTGGGCCAAAGGGCTTAATGCCAAATCCAAAGAACGGTACGGTAACTGCCGATGTTGCCGCAGCAGTACAAGAGCTTGCAGCAGGGAAGATTACCTTCAAGATGGATTCTCAGGGCAATATTCACGCTGCGCTTGCAAAGGCAAGTTGGGACACCGAAAAAACGGAACAAAATATTCGCGCACTCATCGATGCTGTTCGGGCAGTTCGGCCACAAAACCATCGTGGTGAATTTATGACCAAGGTTGTGCTCAAGTCGAGCATGAGCCCAGCGGTACGTATTACACTCGCATAGTATAGCCCTTGCAGTATTCATGGCCCCCGGACTTTTAATCAGTTTCGATGGCCTTGATTCTTCTGGTAAGGCAACACAATCTAAGCTACTATATGAGCATCTTGCATCTCAAGGTGCTCTTGCCCGTTACGTTACCAGTCCCGATTACACAACTGCATCGGGTAAAGAATTAAAACTGCGGCTGCAAAGCAAATTAGGGAATTGGGACAAAACGACTTGGCAAGAAAAAATGAAATATTTTGCAGATAATCGCGCAGAGCATAGGGAAGAGGTTGTGAATACGGTCTCTGAGGGAGGTATTGTTGTGTATGACCGATATGTGCCAAGTAGTATGGCCTTTATGGCTGAGGAGTCTCGCGCTATAGGGGAAGAGCGTACAAAAGTTCAAGAAGCGGTTGCTGCATATGAATACGAAACAAACAACATGCCCCATGAAGATGCATCGTTGTTTTTTGATATTCCCCCTAGGGTCGCTATGGATTTATTAGAAGGCCGCAAGCACGACCGGGGTGATGAGGCAGAATATACGGACTATATTCAAGTACAAGAAGCTCTGTATGCAGAGTATTTGTCCATGATAGACGAGAAGCCGGGCCACATGCTTCATATTCAATGTATGGACGGAGAGAGGTTACGTACTATTGCAGAGGTTTCGCAAATTGTTCGCACTCAGCTTGCGCAAAGGTTCCCAGATCGTGCACAATTATTTGCATGAACCCATTTATCGTACTTGAAGCTCTGGACGCCGGAGGGAGCCAGACACAAACAGATTTATTAACCAAGCGTCTTAAAAAAGAAGGCTACAAGCCGCACCAGTACCACTTTCCGCAGGAGGACCGCGCAACTGGCCGTATTATTTACGACAAGTTTTTGTTGTACAAAAACAAGTTTCCATTTAGCAAGCGCGAACAAGCCTTGTTATATATCCAAGATTTTTACTCTAAAAACGAAGAGTTGTGGGGAATTATTTCTCCCCCTCATATGAGGGGGAGCGAGAGGGGGTTAGCGCGGCGTAGTATCGTCGTCTCCGATCGTTTCGCAACAAGCACGATGGCATACCAAACCATTGGACTGAAGCCCAAAGAGCGCAAAGAAATGCTCGATTGGATTACGTGGCTTTGCTATAAAGGAAAGCCAGCACTTCCGAAGCCAGATATTGTGCTATTCCTCGACACACCCGTTGAAATTTCGCGCAAGCGTTTAAGGGGAAAAAAGAAAGACTTTTTTGAAACAGAAGAAAAGCTCACTGCAATTCGCGATAGTTATTTGAAGTTGGCGAAAGAGCAAAAATGGAAAATATTCCAAAGCGTAGATACAGCAGGGAACCAGCGAACACGTGAAGAATTGCACGAAGAAATTTGGGCTGTTGTCCAAAAGCACTTGCTAAAATAGCAGATTCGGCGCTACTCTAAGGCGTTGGTCTTTGACAATTAAAACGGAGGAAATCATGCTTTTTTGGTTTATGTGCATTTATGTCTGGCCTTCAATGGCCGGAATGTTTCTTGGTCTTAATGTTGTGTGCCCCGTCATTCTTCAACTTCACCGCGAAGAGGACGCTTGGAGTACGGTCTGGGGCATAACCTGGAAATACTGGGCTACTGCAGTAGGGCTCACGATTGTATTGGCATTAGTACCATAAATTTCCAACACCGGGTGTTGGAAAACGAAGAATATAGCGACCACATAGGGATTTCCCGTGTGGTTTTTTATTTCCCCTCGCCCCGGATGGGGAGAGGGCCAGGGTGAGGGGCATCTCGTCGCAAGCCTTTCCACCCTCATCCTAACCTTCTCCCTATTCCAATCCCGCCAAGGCGGGAGGGAGAAGGGAGCTAACGTCCGCTACTCCCAAATCCTGCTGCTCCTCGATCTGTATCGTCTAGTTCCGCAACTTCTGTAATCTCCGCAGGCTCAAATTTCTGAATAATGCACTGAATAATTTTATCTCCAGCCTTTATTTTAAATGGCTCTTGAGTTGAGTTAAATAAAATTACTTTCCACTCTCCGCGGTATCCGCTATCAATAACTCCTGCAAAGCGGTGAATGCCTTTTGAGCCAAGACCAGAGCGGTCCCACAAAAGGGCAACATGCCCATCGGGGATAGAGCAAGAAATGCCGGTTGCATACATGTGGCGTTCTCCGGGCTGTAATACGTATGTTTCGTTCGTATAGATATCAATGCCTGCAT
>MHHP01000016.1:34497-38399 GCA_001817055.1 Candidatus Andersenbacteria bacterium RIFCSPHIGHO2_02_FULL_45_11 | reverse complement strand
GTCATGTGGTAAGAGCGGGCGACTCCTCCCCTTTTCAAGGGGGAGGCTGGGTGGGGTGCGTTAGTCTATTATCCCTCTCACCCCCTCTAGCTCCCCCTTGAAAAGGGGGAGAACTTACAAATTTTCTTTTGAAATTGCCGTTTCCGTTGTGCCTTCTTTGCTATGATACTTTGCCCCTGGTTTTAACGTATACGGTTGCTCCGCGGGCGATGAAAGGGGTTCAAAAATAAGTTGGCAAATACGCATCTTCGGATACAGCAAGATAGGTGCCATGCCGATATTTCGCAGTTCTAGTGTGATTGTGCCGCGCCATCCGGCGTCGATGTGGCCGGCCGTAGAATGGATAACAAGCCCTAAGCGCCCGAGGCTGCTTCTGCCTTCTACTCGCGCTGCAAGCGCATCGCCCCATTCAACCCACTCAAGAGTGGAAGCCAGTACGAATTCGTTTGGATGAATCACGTATGGCTCTTTAGCACTGATCGTAACTTCTTCGGTCATGCCTTCTGTTGTTTTCTTATCGAACGGATCGACAAACGCTTGCTTTCGATGTTTAAAAAACCGGAACGTATATCCTAGTCGCAAGTCTAAGCTAGAAGAGCCTAGCTGTACTGCTAGGTCTGGTTTTGGTTTTACGATAAGCTCTTTCTTTTTAAGCGCTATTTTAATGTCGCGGTCTGATAAAATCATAGGTATTGTAAAACGGTACCCGATCGAACAAAAGCTGTAAAGCGGCGCTGCAGCGCCGCCCCGGACCGTGATCCGGGGCCCAGAATGACAAAAGAAAAAACATAGTCCATACTAACGTTATGAACTTAATCCCCATTATTGGACTTGAAATCCACGTTCAGCTCAAGACAAAAAGCAAAATGTTTTGCTCATGTGCAAACGTCTTGGGCGACGCCGCTCCCAATACTTCTATTTGTCCCATTTGTATGGGATACCCGGGGACGCTGCCAGTACCGAATAAGCAGGCGATAGAATGGACGCAGCTTGCGGGTGCTGCGTTAGGGTGTGAACTTGCAATGGAAAGTAAGTTCGACCGTAAAAGCTATTTCTATCCTGATCTTCCGAAGGGGTATCAGGTCAGTCAGTATGACAAACCATTTTGTTTGAAAGGGGAATTTCCGATTGTGGTGAATGGAAAAGAGCGAACAATTGGCATTACTCGTATTCATCTGGAAGAAGACGCTGCAAAAAATACGCATTCTAAAGATGGGAAAAGCACCCTCGTGGACTATAACCGGGCGGGGACGGCGCTGATGGAAATTGTGACAGAGCCAGATATTGCGTCTCCTGAAGAAGCGAGAATATTCTTGCAAGAACTGCAGCGTGTAATGCGCGCACTGGGAGTCTCTGATGCAGATATGGAACGAGGGCAGATGCGCTGTGACGCGAACGTGTCTTTGAGGTTAGAAACGCAAACCGAGTTCAGCCCAAAAACGGAAATCAAAAACGTAAACTCATTTAAATTTGTAGAAAAAGCGCTTGCGTACGAAATTGAGCGGCAAACAAAGCTTTGGGAAGAGGGCAGCATTCCAACACATGCAACGCGCGGGTTTAATAGCGAAACGGGTAAAACAACACTACAGAGAACAAAAGAAGAAGCTGCGGATTATCGATATTTTCCAGAGCCGGATATTCCACCATTTACATTTACCGAAGAGCAGCTTGCAAAGATTGCAAAGTCGTTACCAGAACTTCCATGGGAAGCACGAGAACGGTTTACGAATGAGTTTGGAGTATCTGCACAACAAGCAGAGCTGCTGATAATAGATAAAGACCTCGCGCATTTCTTTGAAGATACCTGTTCGGAAATTGCAGAACTGGATAACGAACGGGTAGATATTGCCCCTGCAGAAGAATCGAAATTAGTACAACTCGCATCGAATATCATTCTGCACGAGCTGCGCGCATTGCTAGAAAAAGAATCTATTGCCGGGAATGAATTAAAGATAACGCCGGAAAACTTTGCTGAGTTGTTGGTACTACTCCATCACAAAAAGATTGGAAGCAATGCAGTAGTTCCGATGTTGGAAGAAATGCAACGTACGGGTGGCGATCCAGATCCGATTATGCAAAACCTAGGGCTGGAACAAGTTAGCGATGCAGGTGAATTGGATATCGTAATTCAAGGGGTTATCTCAGAAAATCCAGACGTAGTTGCAAAGATTAAAGCAGGCAAAGATGCAGGCCTCCAGTTCTTGATGGGGCAAGTAATGGCAAAAACAAAGGGCAAGGCAAACCCGGGAGTGGTGATGGAGATGCTACGGGAGGCTATAGGCGGTAGAAAGTAGACGGTAGGGCAGAGCGCTATATACAAATCCAGTGAATATCAGTTCGTCGTTTCCACCACGACATTTGCCGGTGTGCGTAGCGCATATTGGATTGCACCGTAAGATCAATATCGCAGCTTTCTTTATAGTTCATCGTCTGCAGTAATTTTGAATCTGGAAAATTATTCTGAATATTTTTTATTTCTTCGGCCAGGCCGTCTGCAACCATCTGTGTTGCGCGTTGGGTGATGCGTGCGCGCAAGATGTCGTAATCAGAAAATATTCCCGTAATTTGAAATTTGTTTTCCGGGGACTTTTTCGCACGCAACTGAGAAAACTTTATTCCCGTAGCATGCATAACTTCAAGCGCGCGGATAATGCGACGGGAATTATGTGATTCGATAAATGCTTGGGATTCTGGGTCTTGTGCTAGTAATTTCGCATACAGTTCCTCTGGCGAAAGCTTCTCCAATTCAGCTCGCAGCTCTTCGTTTGGGGCAATATTCGGAATATCGTAACCATCCACCAGTGCGTCGATATACAGCATAGTGCCGCCTGCGATAATTGGAATAAGCCCTTGCTCCTGAATAATAGGGATAAGTGTCTTTGCCGCAGACAGCCAGTCTGATAGGGAATAGGGAGTATCAAGTGTTGCAATATTCAGCAGGTAATGCGGAACCCCATCAATCATATCCGCTGTCTCTATGGAATGTGGAGTATTTTTCCAAACCTCTTTCGGCTTTGCCGTGCCAATATTCATGCCCGCGTAGATTTGTCTGGAGTCTGCAGAAATGACAGCACCACTCAACTGCTTGGCAAGAGATATGGCGTATGCAGTCTTACCTGAAGCTGTAGGCCCCAAAATAACGGGTATCATGATCAGAGTCTAGTGGTATAATGATGATATGATCAAGCTCGTACTTTTCCTTATAATTGCCCTTACTGTTATTGGCGTTTTTACCGGTGCCATCAAAATACAGCTCGACAATGAAAAATTGAGTGAGCTACCTAAGACTGTGGGGCAGTTTGTCACAAACCAAAGCGTTGCATCTAACGCTTCCTACTATTTCACGACGTGGAAACGCAAGGCAGAGCTTGCGATTGCAGGGTCAGCAGAAAAGAAGTTTGAATTGGATATGAAATACGTAGAAGCTGATACGGCAAAGCTGAAAGCAGCGATTGATGCGAATACCAACCCCGCAGACATCATTATGAAGACCAAGCTGCTTAATGAAGGTATTGCGCGTGCAAAGCAGGGAGTAGAGGAAATCTCAGATGAGGCAATTGCGCGCCTGCGAGATTCATGGCTGAAAATTCTTGCTGCAGGTGATTTGGAGTTACAGCGCTTAGGCGGCCTTGCAGACGAGTACAAGAAGTTCCAAGAAGAGCTTACAAAATTAGCTCCGCCCACAACTCCAACTGCAACACCAGTTCCATTAAAGTTTTAAATATACTGGCATCTATAGCGCGATGTTGGTATGGTAGTTAGCTATGAACAAACCAAATATCGCAGTTATTTTAGGAAGCATTCGTGAGGGCCGCGCAGGCGAAAAGGTCGCCAAGTGGTTCATGGATGCCACAAAAGAAATTACAAGCGCACAGTTTACGCTTGTTGATTTAAAAGATCAT
>MHHP01000016.1:0-34483 GCA_001817055.1 Candidatus Andersenbacteria bacterium RIFCSPHIGHO2_02_FULL_45_11 | reverse complement strand
TGGATTATGGCTATAAAGAATGGAATGGAAAACCAATCGGATTTGTAGGATACGGTGGAGTCGCGGGTGGCGCCCGCTCAATTGAGCATTGGCGTCAGATTGCGGCAGAGCTGCAGATGTTTGATGTTCGCGAGGCGGTGTTGATCCCTATTGTATGGGAGGCGTTTGATGCAGAGGGCAAGTTGCAGAATTCTGAGATGCATGCCAAAACTGCCAATATCATTGTAGAAAAAGTAGCCAAGCTTGCAACACAGCTGAAAGCGTAAAATTGACGTTTTGCTAGGGGGGAGTACGCTTTTTGTATGACGAAATACAAGCGTATCGCAAACTTCCTATTCGAGATCGGCACCATGCGAAAGCTTCCACGCATGCACCGTCAGACGCTGCTTACCAACGACGATTCCGATACTATTGCGTCCCACTCATACCGCGTAGCTCTTATTGCGTGGATCCTGGCGAAAGAAGAAAAAGCAGATCCGTATAAGACAGTAATGATGGCACTCTTGCATGATATTGCGGAAGCACGGACGGGTGACCATAATTGGATTCATAAGCGCTATGTAAAGATTTTTGAAGATGAAGTGACCGAGGAGCAACTGGGAACATTGCCGTTCCCAGAATTCAAAGAATTTGTAGATGAGTACACAGAGCGCAAATCAAAAGAATCTATCATCGCAAAAAATGCCGATTTATTAGATCAAGCGTTATTGCTTCGTGAGTATGAATGGCAGGGCAACAAAGAGGCGTCAGAATGGCTAAGAGGCAAGGGTGGTGATCGTAAAAACGCACATATTCACAAATTAACGCTTAAGCGCGCAGTGCAGCTTTGTAAGGCCATATATACTACAAGCCCAACCCAGTGGTGGGAAAATCTGTTTACAAGTAAAAACAGGTAATAATTCGTTGTCATTGCCCAACTTGATTGGGCAATCCATGTATACTGCAACTAATGTTGAAGCGTTTAGCATCTATTTTTGCCATAGCGTTTATTCTCAATGCCGTGTGGGAGCTTGTTCAAATGCCTCTATACAGTGTAAGCGTTTCAGGTTGGGATTGTTGGATACTTTGTCTAAAGGCTAGCGTATGGGACGCAGTAATTATCACCTGCGTATATTACTTCATTGATACGCCGAACAAGCGGCATCGCTATATGGTTTCCGCATGTATACTGCTACTCGTAGCAGTCATTATCGAACAGCGCGCTCTTATAGAAGGTCGCTGGGCGTATAGCCATCTGATGCCAACTGTGCTTGGGATCGGACTTTCACCGCTTTTTCAGCTGCCGTTGCTCGCAATAGCAACATTCCGGATCCATGATAAAATAGCAACATTATGAACTGGATTATCTACGCCATTGCCTCCGCCTTCTTTGCATCGCTTGTGGCAATATTTGGGAAAATTGGAATCAAGGGAGTAGATAGTAATCTTGCAGTTGCAATCCGTACCGTGGTGATTGTCGGTTTCGCATGGGTTATTGTATGGTTTCAGGGGAACGTGGGGGATATTGCAAAGATCTCCAAATACTCCATGACCTTCATTATTCTTTCTGCCATTGCTACCGGGCTTTCGTGGCTCTTTTACTACAAGGCATTACAACTCGGCGAAGCATCGCGCGTAGCACCGATTGATAAGCTGAGTGTTGCGCTTACAATTATTCTCGCATTTGTATTTTTAAGCGAAAAACCAACTGTTGGTAATGTGTTGGGTGGCATACTTGTAACAGCTGGCGTGCTCGTAAGCGTGCTAATAAAATAACCAAAATCGCCCTGAGCGGAGTCACATGGCGGTAATTCTTCTTGCTGTTCCCGATAGGCTTTTTCATACAAAGCCAAAATGAGCTACAGTAGTTCTATGGAAGAAGATCAACCACTCGTAGAATTGCTTAAAGGCTATGTGCCATTTGATGAATTGGAAGCACTTCATAAATCAACGGGCCTCGCATGGGTGCATGTTGAGGATTTTCCGGCGCTTAACACATCCCCAAGCCATAATCGTCGGTTACTCAAAATAGGATCTCTTTGATGACCCAAGAAGAGGCGCTTACTATTTTAAAGACAGGAGCCAACGTGTTTCTCACCGGGGAGCCGGGTGCGGGTAAAACACATACTATAAATCAGTACGTTCGCTATCTTCGTGAGCATAAAATAGACGTTGCCATTACGGCATCAACAGGCATTGCGGCTACGCACATTGGCGGCATCACCATCCACTCATGGAGCGGAATCGGAATAAAGAATAGTCTGAGCAAGTATGATATAGACGCCATCGCTTCGCGAGAATACATCACCAAGAGAATCAGCCGTGCCCGTGTGCTCATTATAGATGAAGTGTCTATGCTGGCATCAAATATGATCGATATGGTGGATGCTGTGTGTAGGGCAGTTAAAGATTCCCCAGAACCGTTTGGCGGCCTGCAAGTTATTTTGGTGGGGGATTTTTTCCAATTACCGCCCGTAAACCGAACCTCGCAGGCAACCTCCTTTGCATACGACGCTCTTGCGTGGCGTGAGGCCAATCCTATTGTGTGCTACATCAGCGAACAGCATCGGCAAGATGACACACCATTTTTAGAATTACTATCAGCTATTCGCAGTAATAGCTTCGATGCAATTCATATAGAGCATTTAGAAAAAAGAAGAACAAGTGAACACGCAGCTCCGCAAAATATTCCCAAGCTATTTTCCCATAACGTTGACGTAGATAGGGTGAATACGGATATCTTGAATAAGATACCAGGCGAGGCAAAACTATTTACTATGCGCGCAAAAGGCGCAAAGGCATTGGTGGCAAGTTTGCAAAAAGGGTGCTTATCGCCAGAACGCCTCTCGTTAAAAATAGGGGCAGCAGTAATGTTCACCAAGAATAACCAGAAAGAACATTTCGTAAACGGAACGCTCGGCACTGTACAGGGTTTTAGTAAGCTGGATGGTCACCCCATAGTAAAAACAAAAGAAGGGCGCAAGATAGACGTGGAAGAAATGGATTGGGGCGTGGAAGATAACGGCAGGGTGCTAGCATCTATAACGCAATTACCCTTACGCCTTGCGTGGGCTATAACAGTCCATAAAAGCCAAGGTATCAGCCTAGATTTGGCCTGATAATCGTTTTACGCGCGCATTTGAAGTGCATCCGGGCGTTCTCGAAAAAGACAGCGAATTCCGTGATAGTTCCCAAATAGCCGAAAACATGTTTGCAGGTATGGAAGTGTCAGGCATCGCCACCATGCACAGTAATTTCGTAAAAGCATCTGGCGGGAAGTGAGTTGTCATCCTCGGACCTGCCTGACCGGTAGGCAGGCTTGACCAGGGGACCCATGCAACCATGATAAAATAGCCATAATGTCCGATTCTTTCACAGTTCACGACTTGCCTCTCGATGAACGTCCGCGTGAACGTATGGTGCGCGAAGGGGCTGATAAAATATCCGCGCAAGAACTACTAGCCGTATTGCTTGGCAGGGGAGTGGCCGGCCAATCGGTTATGAATATTGCGCGCGATTTAATGAAACAGTTTAAAACTCTAGAGGCCATCGTGAATGCATCGCTCGAAGACTTGCAACAAATCAAAGGCCTTGGCCCCGCAAAAGCGTTGCAGCTCAAAGCCAGTCTTGAAATTGCCAGACGGGTTATAAAAGTGGAGCGTAAGAAAGAGCGCAAGAAAAACAATTCTGAAGCCGTGGCAATGGCTAACCAAATAGCAGAGATTGTTCGTAAGAAAATGCGTGATTGGAATAGGGAACACTTTTTCGTTATCTCATTCGATAATCGCAATCGTGTAGCGAGTACGGATCCCGTTACCGTTGGCACATTAAATTCCAGCCTCGTGCATCCGCGCGAAACGTTCGAAATCGCCATATCCCACCATGCCGCAAGCATCGCCGTAGCTCATAATCATCCCTCTGGCGATCCACACCCCAGCGAAGCTGATTTTGCGGTAACGCAACGCCTCGCAGAAGCTGGCACGCTCATGGGCATAGGTCTGCTAGATCACGTCATCGTCACCAAAACCGATCATTTTAGCTTTCGTACAGAAGGGTTGTTGAAATAGCGTCATCCTCGCGAATGCGGGGATCCATGTTCGCAAACCGTACGTATTTCATGTTGTAAACCGGCAAATTTACGGCTATATTTAGCATGTGTTTGAACAAGCATTTAAAAATATAGACAATATTCTACATACAGATTCTGGCTCTGCAACAGAGCTTGATTATGTAGAGCAAACGTCATGGATCTTGTTTTTAAAATACCTTGATGATCTGGAAGAAACGAAGAAGACGGAATTCGCACTTGCGGGGAAGAGTTATGAATATATTTTAGCTCCCGAGTATCGTTGGAATGCGTGGGCTTGCCCTAAGGGGGCGGACAATAAACTTGAGCATAGCAAGGCGTTGGATGGCGATGACCTAAAAGAATTTGTAAATGTTAACCTTTTCCCGTACTTGAAAAAATTTAAAGCAGAAGATCCAAATACAATCGAATATAAAATAGGTGAAATTTTTTCAGAACTGAAGAACAAAATTTCTAGCGGATATAAATTGCGGGAAATTTTGAATATTGTGGATGATATGCATTTCCGTTTATACGAAGAAAAGCATGAGCTATCGCACTTATATGAATCAAAAATCAAGAACATGGGGAATGCCGGACGTAACGGGGGAGAGTACTATACGCCGCGCCCGCTTATCAAAACTATAGTTAGAGTAGTTGCGCCAAAAATTGGAGAAACTATTTACGATGGTGCGTGCGGTAGCGCAGGGTTTTTGGTGGAAGCGTTTAACTACCTTACGCAAAACCAAACAAAGCTTTCTTCCAGCCAAATGGCGATACTGCAAAATAAAACGTTCTATGGCAAAGAAATAAAATCCTTGGCCTATATTATCGGCATTATGAATATGATATTGCATGGCATTGAAGCGCCGCATATCAAACACATCAATACGCTCGCAGAAAATATTAACGACATTCAAGAAAAAGACCGCTACGATATTGTACTGGCGAACCCACCATTTGGTGCAGGTATTGGGCGAGAAATTCAACAGAACTTTCCTATTAAAACGGGCGAAACTGCGTTTCTTTTTCTCCAGCATTTTATAAAAATTCTCAAAGCGGGCGGCAGGGCTGGCATAGTTATTAAAAATACATTTCTCTCAAATACCGATAACGCATCAGTTTCTTTGCGTAAGCTTCTACTGGAAACTTGTAGTCTTTATGCAGTGCTTGATTTGCCGGGTGGTACCTTTCAAGGCGCCGGAGTAAAAACTATTGTACTCTTTTTCGAAAAAGGTAAGCCGACGAAGAAAATTTGGTATTACCAACTCAATCTCGATCGCAATCTTGGCAAAGGTAATCCGCTGAACGAAAATGATTTAGCAGAATTTGTAGAACTCCAAAAAATCAACGCAGACAGCAAAAATTCTTGGAGCGTAAAGATAGAAGGCATAAACCAAGTAACATTCGATTTATCCGTCAAAAATCCAACCAAAACGGATGAAGAACTTTTGCGTGAGCCGAAAGAGATACTGGAGGAAATGGGTAAGTTGGATAAGGAAAATGGAAAGCTTCTCATTGATATTAAAAAATTAATATGAAGTGTAACCAATGCGATAATAATGCTGTGGGCGAGGTAGGACCACAAAAAATCCCCTTATGCTTACAATGCTGGGCGCTATTACAAGGAACGGTGCAGAAACAGAGTGATGCATTGCGCGAAGAAATGAATTATATTCACGATTCGATTGACTCCATGTTTGGCATTTCTACTGGCGCCAGATACCCATTAAAAAGATCAATATTAGTTGCAGGGTCGACAGTTAATCATATCGCGATAAATGATAGCCAGATCGGTATACTCAATACAAGTAATATTCAAAATTTAGATCAAACCATTGATACTTTATATTCAGTATCACAGATAGAGCTTGCAGAAAATATAAAAAAGTTTTCAGAAGCAATTTTAAGTGAACAAGGTTTATCGAAAGAGCAGCAGAGCGAAGTTCTTGAAAGTCTAGATGTAATTACTAAAGAACTGTTTCAGAAGTCGGAAAATCGTAAAAAGACGGTTATTAAAACTCTTATGAGCGGCATTTCGGAAACAATTTCAGTTACAGCGAATTCTTTGACGATTTGGCAAATTCTACAGCCGCTACTTCAAAAATTCTTGCAATTATGACGTGGCATGCAAAAGAAATCGGAATAGATGTTTTGTTGATTATTTTCGGCACTGTTATCGTGGTGGGAATTTTTGAATTCCCGGAACTCTATGCACCATTGAATTTACTCGCATTGATAGCTACTTTAATAGTTTTGATTTGGTATGCGTATGACACGCACAGAATGGCCAATCAGACCGTTGAATCAGCTCTAAGGCCTGTAATTTTGAGGCAAGGAAAAATATTGGACTGGAAAGTGAATTCTACCTCAGATATTCAAAGCAATGGCTTTACTTTAGAGTTTCTAAACCAAAAAAACATTGTTAAAGATATTTCTGGACATATAATTATTCAGCATAAAAAATACAAACTCCATTTTGGAAATGAAATTACAGAGGAGGCTATTACTGAAAATGGCAAAGAAGTTGGTAAAAAGATTATTTTGTTTGAAAAATGGGGGTGGTTGCCCATTGGAGGTGCGATACATGCATCGTATGACAATAATAAATTTGAAAAAACTAATAAGGATAATGAAATTTACCTTGAATACCAAGATATAGAGAGTAATAGATATTTTACAAAAGAAGATAAAGACTTTTGCCAGAGCTCGGGAAAATTATGAAAATTAACTGGCAAACAAAAAAGCTTGGGGAGCTTTATCAAATTGGCTCAAGTAAACGTGTTTTGAAGTCACAATGGAAGACAAGCGGAGTCCCTTTTTATCGTGGGCGGGAAATAACACGATTGGCTGCCGACGGTTTTGTGGACAATGAATTATATATATCCGAAGAACACTTTGCTCAACTATCGGAACAAACGGGAGTTCCGCAAGCTGGTGATATTGTCCTAACTGCAATCGGAACGATTGGGAATTCGTATGTGGTACGAGATAGTGACAGATTCTATTTTAAAGATGCAAGCGTTTTATGGCTGAAACAAGGCATCGAAGTACGTAGTGAGTTCGTTAATATGTGGTTAAAGTCGCCCCTCTTTTTCGACCAACTCGACCGAGGTAATGGAGCAACGGTCGATACACTGACAATTCAAAAGCTGCAAAGTTTAGAACTCCATATCCCGCCTCTCGCTGAGCAACGTCGCATCGTAAAAATCCTAGACGATATCCTCTCAAAAATATCGAAAGCGAAAGAAAATACTGAAAAAAATCTACAAAATTCAAAAGAACTTTTTGGATCATATTTACAGAGTGTTTTTGCGAATCCTGGTACGGATTGGGAGGAGAAAAAACTGAATGAAATTTCTGAAAATATGGACAATAAAAGAATCCCTATAACAAAAAAGTTCCGTACTTCTGGCGAATACCCATATTATGGTGCATCAGGAGTTGTGGATTATGTTGGTGAATATATTTTTGATAATGATTTACTTTTAGTTTCAGAGGATGGGGCAAACTTACTGGCTCGTACATATCCAATCGCATTCTCCATCAGCGGTAAATCATGGGTTAATAACCACGCGCATATATTAAGGTTTGAAAAAATACATACTCAAAAGTTTGTAGAATATTATCTAAATTCTATAAAGCTGAATCCGTATGTTAGTGGAATGGCCCAGCCAAAACTAAATCAAAAGATGTTGAATGCTATTCCCATCCCATACCCTCCACTCCTCAATCAAAAGGCTATCGTCACCAAGCTCGATGCGCTTTCGGCGGAAACGAAAAAACTTGAGGCGATTTATACGCAAAAACTGGCTGATTTGGAGGAATTGAAAAAATCGGTGCTTAAAAAAGCATTTGCGGGGGAATTATAAAAAAGAGACCGCAATGTATACGGACTCTTTAGTAAAGTGCGACTTTTTCGAACTGCATTACCACTTAGAATCGTGTGGATGATATGGCTTGGTCGAAAGCATTGTGCCTAGACCGCTGCCAGCATCTGCGTAACTTTGCATTTGCAGGATTTCGCTCATTGGATTTTGACGTGTTGAGTATAGGTAATGCATGCCGTCATTAAATCGAACAGTAATACTGTTGCTTGTATATTCGTATGCATCGACACTCGAATCACCAGACAAATTTTTATATGGAGTCATGTGCTTTGATTCTTGGTTGATTAGTTGCCAGCCCGACGAATCTGGCACCGCTCATTGTAATCCTATTACCAAATATGTCAATAAATAAGCAAAAGTTGATTGACTATATTACATTCTTGGCATATACTTATATACATGAATATGTATATACAAAAAGTAAAAGAGCTTCGTATTGAGAAAAAGCTATCCCAAGAGCAGGTGGCGCAAGTAATCGGTGTATCTCGGCCAACGTATACGGCCATTGAAGCGGGTAAACAGGAACTGAGCCTGGACGAAGCAAAGAAATTAGCAACGCTATTTGGTATAGGTGTTGATGAGTTGTTGTCTGGCGTTATTCCAAATATGGAAAAATACAAACACATGATACTCGCATATCTGCGTATGAACGTTTCGGAAGACGGAAAAATTCCGAAAACAAAACTCGCCAAACTGTTGTATCTTGCTGACTTTGCGTGGTTTTATGACAACTTAGAAAGCATGAGTGGTATGCAATATAGGAAGATAACATTTGGCCCAGTACCCGATGCGTTTTTTCGTGCAATTGATGAGCTAGAAGAATCTGGGAAAATTACCATTGAGCATAAAAACACAGAAGGCAAAGAGATGTTTTTGATTAGCGAATCAGATAGTAACAAAAACGAGAAAATTCAAACGTTGTCTGAGGGCGAGAGTGCATTGATGAAAAAAATTGCAAAGAAGTGGAAAGATAAAAAAACGAACGAGATTGTAAATTTTACTCACAATCAACTGCCATACTTTTTGTGTCGAGAAAATGAGCTTATTCCATATGAGCTTATAACCCAAGAAGATTCCGCATTGGTGTACTAAGCGCTATGGAAGGGAATTATTCTGTACGAATTGAGCAGTTTGCGCAGCGACACTTTATAAAAAGTTTTGAGAAAAAATATAAATCTCATTGGGACGTTACCTTGCTCGCAATTATTGCAGAGCTTGAGCGTATCGACAGGTTACTTCTCACAGAGAAAGCGAAAACTATTGCTGATCTCGGACATGTAAGAATCGTAAAAACAGAATTTAGTATTGTAAAAAGTAAGCAATCGCCAAAAGGATCTGGTAATAGATGCATCGTCGCGTGGTATCCGGATAAGCAGTATGTATCCATATTGCTTGTGTATGGGAAAACAGACTTAGGGGGCAGTAATGAAACTGCTAATTGGAAAAGGATGATTGCTGAGAATTATTCTGAGCTTAGGGATACGCTGTAAGTTTTTCTTTGAGCTTTGCAAAATACTGAAAATGTTGCATTGTACCCATATATGAACGAATCGGAAACTCGAGCTGAACATATTGACCCAAAACTCAAAGAAGCTGGTTGGGGCGTTATTGAGGGTTCAAAAGTACTACGTGAATTTCGTATTACGGACGGCAAAATTCAAGTAGGTGGGAAGCGTAGTAAACCGGAGATTGCCGACTATATTTTGGTATATAAAAATACAAAGATTGGAGTGATAGAAGCTAAGGCGGAAGGGCTTGCTGTAGGTGAGGGCGTGGCACAAGCAAAAGCATATGCGCAAAAAATGCAGATTAATTATACCTATGCAACGAACGGGAAAGAGATTTATGAAATGTCTATGGAAAGTGGACGAGAAAGCACTATTACAAATTTTCCAACCCCTGACGAATTATGGAATAAAAGATATTCGGGTCAGTTCGCGTCAGGCGAAGAGTGGAAGGAAAAATTTGCAGGTGTTCCAAATGAGGGCGACTATGGCAAAAGATATTATCAGGAAATTGCCGTTCACAATGTTTTGAGTGCCGTAGCTGAAGACAAACAGAGAATACTTTTAACGATGGCAACGGGAACCGGAAAAACGGCCGTTGCATTTCAAATTGCTTGGAAATTATTCCAAACCCGTTGGAACTTGAAGCGAGACGGGGCTCGCAGGCCAAGAATATTATTTTTAGCTGATCGAAATATTTTAGCCGACCAAGCCATTAACGCATTTTCCGCGTTTGACGAAGATGCACGAGTTCGTATAAATCCTCTAGATATTCGCAAGAAAGGTGGAGTGCCGATGTCGGGCAGTGTCTATTTTACAATCTTCCAAACGTTCATGAGTGGGCCAGGCGGTACGCCGTATTTCGGAGAATACCCACCAGACTTTTTTGATTTGATTATTATAGACGAATGTCACCGTGGGGGTGCGAACGATGAAAGTAATTGGCGCGGAATTTTGGAATATTTTTCACCAGCAGTGCAGCTTGGGTTAACGGCGACTCCAAAACGGCAAGCCAACGTAGATACATACAAATATTTTGGAGACCCCGTATATACATACTCTCTTAAACAGGGAGTAAATGACGGCTTCTTAACACCATTTAAAATAAAAAGAATCAGTACCACGCTGGATGATTACAGGTACACATCTGATGACCAAGTGATTGAGGGGGAAGTTGAAGAAGGCAAGCTGTATGAAGAACCGGATTTTAATCGAATTATCGTTATTAAAGAGCGAGAAGCAAAAAGGGTTCGAGTGGTATTAGATGAAATAAATCAAAACGAAAAGACGATTATATTTTGTGCAACACAAGACCATGCATTAGCCGTTCGTGATTTGGTAAATCAAATGAAGAAAAATAAAGACCCTAATTATTGTGTTCGCGTAACTGCCAATGATGGCGCTCGAGGCGAACAGTACCTACGTGAATTTCAAGATAATGAAAAAACAATCCCAACTATTTTGACCACTTCTCAAAAACTTTCTACGGGAGTAGATGCACGCAATATTCGGAATATTGTTCTTATGCGCCCAGTTAATTCTATGATCGAGTTCAAGCAGATTATTGGGCGAGGTACGAGACTTTTTGATGGCAAAGAATATTTTACGATTTATGACTTTGTAGATGCATATAAGCATTTTTCTGATCCGGAATGGGATGGAGAGCCGATCGTGGAAGTAACCGAAGATAAACCAGCGGTATTAGTGTATCCAAAGGGGCCACAAGACACGGATATAGTCGTGGATGATGTGGGTCCGGAAGAGCCAAAGACAAAACTGAAAATCAAGTTACGTGATGGAAAAGAGCGAGAAATACAGCACATGATTTCCACTTCTTTTTGGAGTTCCGATGGTAAACCAATTTCTGTTCAGGAATTTATGGACAATATGTTTGGGGCTATGCCGGAATTTTTCAAGAGCGAAGAAGAGTTGCGGAGAATTTGGTCGAATCCAACTACGCGCAAAGTATTTCTAGAAAAAATGTCTGCAATTGGATATGGAAAAGATGAATTGGAAACATTACAAAAAATGATTGATGCCGAGCAGAGCGACTTGTTTGATGTTTTAACATATATTTCATTTTTGACAGAACCAGTTTCAAGAGTAGATCGCGCGCAGCAAGCAAAAAACAAAATCTTTTCAGGATTAAACGAAGAGCAAAAAGAATTTCTGGATTTTGTACTGTCGAAATACGAAGAAAAGGGAGTTGAAGAACTAGATGAAGAAAAACTGCCAATATTATTAAACTTAAAATATCACGCTATCGCGAATGCGGAGCAGGCGCTTGGAAGTGTTGAAAGTATTCGCTCCATCTTCTTTGATTTTCAACAAAAATTGTACGCGAAAACGGATAGAGTGCGGGAATATTCTAGATAGGTGTAACGCTAAGTTGCCATATTTTGTTCTATACGAGAAATAATTTTTCTCCATTGCTATCCAGCATGCTCGCACGTATGCTTCTAGTATGAAAAAATACTTATTTACGTTGTTAGCGATCGGTTTATTTATGATTGGAATTGGATTTTCCGTTCAAGGTGCGGAAGCTTATTCTAGGGTAGGGGGATATTATCACAGTAGCGGTACGTACGTAATGCCGCACTATCGTACAAGTCCGAACTCAACCCGATACGATAATTGGTCTACGCGCGGCAACTATAACCCGTATACGGGAAGCAGGGGGTACCGTAGTCCGTATTCGAGCTATCGTAGTTGGTAAAAAGAAACAGTCACTCATTAGGGTGAATAAAATGTTAGCTTCGGCCACATTGACGGCTGGTAGTATACAAAGTTACAAATAATAATGTAAACTTGTAAATATAAAGAAGATACCATACAATATCGGTATGGCTAGTTGGATACAAGGCAAACGGAAACTGGTAGGGCTCTCACAGCAGGATGTTGCGAGTAGTCTTGGCATTTCGCGTCCAACGTATATCAAGCTTGAAAAGGGTATTGCTAAGCCCACTGAGGAGCAGAAAGCAATCTTGTCGCGTATTTTTGCTATGTCTCATGATGCGGTAGAAGACGGCTCTGCTGAATATATTCCATTAGATAAGGTAGATATTCGAGAAATTCCCAAAGAAAACGAACAGAAGTTTCAGCAAGTACTGCTGTATATATTAGGCAAAGTAGGAAGCCGTCCGAATATTGGGCAAACAGTGTTATATAAATTACTGTATTTTATAGATTTCGATTACTACGAAAAATACGAAGAGCAGCTTATAGGTGCAACGTATATAAAAAACACGTATGGTCCAACGCCGGTATCGTTTGCGAAGCTCGTAAAGAATATGGAAGATAACGGAAAGATAGTCGAAGTTAAAAGTAAGTATTTTGATCTCGATCAGACGAAATATATTCCCGTGAAAGAAGCGGACGTTTCAAGTTTATCCGGGCAAGAATTAAAACATATTGATGACGAGTTGGAGCGCTTAGCGCATTTAAGTGCTCGTAAGTTATCGGAGTTGTCGCATAGTGATACGCCATGGAGGGTTGCCCAAGATCGTGAAGTGCTCAATTATGAATATGTATTTTATCGTCCGGAAGAAACGTCCGTAAGAGAATATGAGCAACTTTGAGCAACTTCCGGAATTTGCTCGCGAATTAAAAAAACTCTCAAAAAAATATAGAAGCCTTGAGAAGGATTTACGTGATTTTGAGGCCGTTATTTCTGTAATGCCAACGGGAGCAGGGAAGAACTTCACCATTATTCACGTTCAAGAGGATGTGAAGATTGTAAAAGCCCGATTAGCGTGTAAAACCCTGCGCGACAGATCGATGCGTATCATCTACGCGTACCACGATGCAACAATAACGTTTGTCCATATTGAAATATACTTTAAGGGTAATAAGGAAAATGAGGATCGTGGCCGTATTGAGAACTATCTTAAAAACCTGTGATATCCCTTCTTGAATCCATACACTCCGAACTCAAACTCAACGCCGATCCTGCCTACAAAAAATCGCAACAGAGGTTTTTCAAGGAGGGGATTGAGCTGTATGGCGTGCGGATCCCGATAGTGCGAAAGATTGCAAGTAAATTTTTTCGAAAAATTGAGCGAAGCCCCGCAGTAGATGCTTCGCATCACTTCAGGGTTACTATATTTGCGTTGTGCGAAGAGTTGCTAAAAACCAATATGCAAGAGGATTCGGTGATTGTGTACGATTTTGCATATAGAATGCGGACGGAATTTGAGCCGAAGGATTTCGTCGTATTTGATCGCTGGGTAAAAAACTATGTAAACAACTGGGCGAAGTGTGACGATTTGTGTACGGGTGCGCTGGGGGAGCTGCTTGCAACTTATCCGCAGCTTATACAGAAAACCGTACCGTGGCGGAAATCCAAAAACAGATGGGTACGCCGCGCTTCCGCCGTTGCCCTTATTGTCCCCATAAAGCGCAGTAATACATTGCCCGACGTATTTGCCGCAGCAGATGCGCTCATGGCGGACGAAGATGATTTGGTACGCAAAGGCTACGGATGGCTCTTAAAAGAGGCGAGTAATATATACCCCAACGAAGTATTTGCATATGTAATGAAAAATAAAGCGAAAATGTCGCGCGTTGCGCTTCGATACGCAATAGAAAAAATGCCAAAGGATTGGAAACGGCAGGCGATGGCGAAACTATGAAAATCTACGTGAAAGCGAAGGTGCACGCGCGGGAGAATAGGGTAGAGAAAGTGGATGATGAAAACCTTATAGTCCACGTCAAAGAAGCTCCGGAGAAAGGAAAAGCGAATTGGGCCATTATTGAATTAGTTGCCGAATATTACGACGTGCCCACTACAAGCGTGAGAATAGTTACAGGCAGAACAAGTACGAAAAAATTAATGGAAGTGGTGGGAGTATAAGCTGCGATCGTAATTGCTTACTAGACAGTAGGGTGCATAGGGGTATACTTCACTGTTCTGCATTTTATGGCAGAACAGTTGATGCTAGACTGTTCGTTCACAAAGGGGAATAATCATGCAAGGTATTGAGCGCGGGTACTTGAATGCGTCTATCCGAGCCGTATTGTCTGCAAACGCAAATTTGTTGGAGGCCAGTGTGGAAGAGGCGTTGTCTCATGCGCAGTTGTATGGGAAGCCCGATACGTTGGGGCTCGATGCGTGGCCAGAAATTACCATTATGGATTCTCTGGCGCTCTTTGATGCTAACGCCATTGTGATTACGGAAGAACGTAGCGCGGCAATTCCCAAATACTCAAATGGGACTGATCCAAGAAACGTTCGCACGTTCTTCATCAGCGACCCAACAGACCGTTCACTGCAGTTCTCAAAATTTTTAGAAACTGCGCCGGATAAAAAAATCACCGTTGGAAAAATGGTGCATTCACCCGAGGCATACCAAGCGTGGGAGGCATCTTTTGGAGCCCCAGTTACCGTTACCGGAGCATTTTCCGCAATTACATGCGTTCGTGGCGCAGTGCCCATTTGTAGTGTCAAAGTGAACTACATTACCCAAACATTGTTCGTGGCATGTAGTGCCGGAATTTTTGAGTTTGCTCTACCGTCGCATACTGAAGCATCGTATGGACGGCTAAAGATTGAAGACGTTCGTGATGGCGGGAAAAAAGTGTTGTTTGTAAAACACCGTGATACGGGCGGGGAAGGGAGTAAACGATTCGTTACGTTTCTAGGCAAGAGTGGCTATGCTGAAAATTTTCGGTCCAGCCGCCTGGTGCGAGACGAAGATCGGGAGCGCCTGCTTGCGTATGGAAACCCGGGTGGGCCATCGCGTGTCTTGTACCTAACAGATCTGCTACCGCAAAATGAACCGATTGGATTTATTCTGGCCAACGGTGAAAAAGTGGGCGAATGGGTCCATTGGATTCCGTATGTGACGCACGCCAAGGTACCGGGTGATGATAGTGAGCCTGCGCTGCTTATGTTTGAAATTCATCAGGATTGTCCTCAAACAAAAGATGGCGTGTTGATGGCAACTCCGCCTTCGTACAGTGTGTTTCGTGAAATGCCAGACGGGAAGATGGTATTGGATGTGGCGCATTTTGCGAAGTTTGAAAACCCAAGCAGATTGCGTTCAACACTATTGGTGTGCCCGTCGAGCAACAGAGCAATGACGCCCATTATGCGCCAGTATGGGTACCGTCAGATTGTTTTTTAGAAGAGGTTCGTATGTTCCGAGTCGGTCAGCAATGATCGACTCTTTTTATTTGCCCAAGTATAAAAAAACTCTGTCCGGAGTGAACAGAGTTGAAGGAGAAGCTAGTCGTTGGTAATTGCAAAGGGTTTGAACTGGGTGTGGTAATCAGGCCGAATGGCTATTTCTCGTCCATTTGTTCCTTTTCGTGCAAATAACACATGAGGAGAGTTGGGCAATACCGCAGATGAAGCATCTTCGATAAACATTTGCTTGGCAGGATCGGTAAACCACCCCCTACTTGCAGCAATAAGCAGTAGTCGTATTGCTGCATTGCTCCATACTTGCTCAGCGTTGAGATGTTTTGGCTTATCGCGGTCACTGGTTTCTTTGTGGAGCGCGAGCATTGTTGTAAGGGGCTCGGCCAGCTCATGTCCAAACATGCAGGGTATATAGCGGTAGCCATGATCGTCTTGTTGCACAATGATGAGTTGATAGCCAAGGCATGGGATATTCGCGATCGTATTTTCAACCAATGCCTTGATGAGTTCTTGGCAGTATGTTTGCCCAGCAGTTGGGTGTTCTAATATGGTAACAAGGCGATGACGGGGAGCGTCGAGTAGTACGAATCTGCTGATAAACATGCCCACAGTGCGAGTGATCCAGGGGTCGTAACTCTTTTTGGGGAACGATGGCCACTCTATCCACAGGTAATCCGGTAAACGGAGATTTACAAGATCTTTCGCCGTGACGTTGTGGTCAATTTTAGCGCCAGATATAGATTCGATGCTTGCAGTAGTAAGGCGAGCGCGGTAACTGTTGGCACGCAGATGCAGGGCGATTTCTGCCATACAAAAAATCTCTTCTGCAGAAATCTTATCTTTGGACAGACTTTTGAATTCAAAGTTGTTCATCTTGATTCGGCGTTCTTGCACTTTGAGCCACAGCATCCATGGTGGATCATCTACGACTGTCGCTGTTAAGCCGAGAAGGTCGTTTTTGAGGTTTGCAAGATACTCGTTGCGAGGAGGTTTCTGATTTGGAGATAAATCCCGATAGAACCTGTCTGCAATGGATGTAAGAAGCGTATCGTATGTGGATAGTTGCATCACAGACCCTTTCTTTGTTCGTAGGTTGGAAGGTGCACGTTCTCTATATTGCAGCTAAATCCAAAAAAAGACTGGTGTCAATTTGCGAATAAAGGCATACTATTTGTATGAGCGAGCTTAAGACAGAAACTCCGCAGACGGTCCCGATTGAATATGCGGGCAAGTGGATTGCATGGAGTGACGACCATATGAGAATTGTTGCAAGTGCAGATCGTTTGGCGGATCTTCATCGTGAAGTAGAGAGGATTGGAGAGAAGGATGTTTGGTACGACAAGGTGCCAGATGCGAATATACGTTTTGGCGGTGCTGCATTTCGAGGGTGAAATTTTCATACAAAAAATCACTGATCACACCAGCGCCCGGATTTGAATCTGGTTTATTGTATCAGTCAAAAATTCCAGTTTTGCTTTCAGGCCCCAAAGGTGTGATGCGTTTTGATGCTTTAGTTGATACCGGCTCAGATCAAACAATATTCCCATTACTTGATATTGAGGAAATAACAGGAATTCTTATCGACAGGAATACGAAGTCAGAAGTACGGGGAAGATTGGAGCAACACAAAGAAGAATTATTTCTTGGTAGTAAATGTGTGCTGCGTCTCGCAGTGGAAGAGGAAGTTTACGAATTTCCGTCGTCTATTTGGTTTAGCGATGATGGAAATAGTCCTGCAATACTCGGGCACAGCGGGTTTCTTGAATTCTTCACTAGCACGTTTGATGGAGATGGTCACGTGCTTACACTTGAACCAAATAAAAGATTTTCTGGTATTGCAAAGAAGCTCGAATGGTAAAGACGTGAAAGGGTTACGACTGTAGCGCTGCAATATCCGCCAATATTTCTTGTGCGTGGTCTGCAGGCTTCACTTTCGGATATACTTTTGCAATAGTGCCATCTGGCGCAATAAGGTAGGTGATACGCAAAATACCTTCATATTCTCGGCCCCACATCTTTTTCATTCCAATTACTTCGTAGCCGTTGAGGATCTTTTTATCGGGATCTGATAAAAGGGGAAACGGCAATCCAAATTTTTTAGAAAACTTTTCATGGCTTTTTACAGAATCAGCGCTTACGCCAAGCACGGCAATCTTATGATCTGCAAAATCCGACCATGCGTCGCGAATAGCGCACGCCTCTTTGGTGCATCCGGGAGTGTCGTCTTTCGGATAAAAATACAGCACTACATATTTACCCGCATACTGCGCAAGTGTATGAGTGTCGCCGTATTGATCTTCCGCCGTAAATTCCGGCGCCTTGGTTCCTTCTTTGAGCATGTGGTAAGTATACTCTAGGTTAGTAGATAGCATGCCGCCATTCGTTTTTTGTACGAAAGTGATATAATAAGACAATGAAGAAGATTATTGCCAAGGGAATCCAAGTATATACTTTTGAACGGAATGAAAATGATTATATTTCATTAACAGATATAGCTCGATTTAAAGATAAGGAGCGGACTGAGTACGTTGTTCAAAACTGGATGAGAAATCGAGACACTGTCGAGTTTTTAGGTATTTGGGAACATTTGCATAACCCTAATTTTAAACACATCGAATTCGATGTGTTTAAAAACGAGGCAGGTGCAAATAGTTTCTCTCTTACGCCCAAGCGTTGGATTGAGTCGGTAAATGCCGTAGGATTGATTAGTAAGGCTGGGCGCTATGGTGGAGGCACATTTGCTCACAAGGACATCGCATTCGAGTTTGCTTCATGGATTTCTCCGGAATTTAAGCTGTATTTGATCAAAGAATTTCAAAGGCTAAAGCTGGAAGAAAATAAAAAGCTGGAACTTGGCTGGGATACAAAAAGGATGCTCACGAAAATTAATTATAGGATTCATACTGACGCAATCAAAGAAAATATTATAGTTCCTCAAAAGTTATCAAGAAAAAATGCAAACATAACGTACGCCAATGAAGCCGACGTGTTGAATGTTGCATTATTTGGATTGACTGCAAAAGCCTGGAAGGATGCCAACAAAAGAAAAGAAGGAAACATGAGAGATTATGCTGATGTTACCCAGCTCGTTTGCCTGGCAAATCTGGAATCACTGAACGCCGAATTTATTCGGCAGGGACTAGCTCAACCCGATCGATTGTTGACCCTTAATGAAATTGCCATCGTCCAAATGCGATCATTGGCCGGAAACAAAACGCTTAAGAAATTATTATAGTTGTGTAAGTATAGGTGTACAATAAACGAATGCTAGTTGATAAGATTTTGGAGTATTACGGTAGGAATCCGGCAGTTTATCCAGGCGCAGAAGATAAGTGGATTGTTGTTTTCTCTGAAACGCTACTCTCTAGTTATATTTATTTACCGTTCATTTTCGCATTATTGCCCTGGGTATATTTTTTTATAGGAAAGAAGCAGCTCATAAAAAAGATGGAACAATATTTAGAAAAAAGATCATCATTGCTTCGATAGTAGGCCTAGTTTTAGGGTTACTTGCTCCATATTTAATACTGGCGATCGCTGCAAGTCTGGCATTACGTGATTTATATGGCTAGTAAATACAAATTAGTTCTTGGCTTATGTTTTGTAGGTTGTTTGTATTCGTTTTCTACTCTTGCCTTTACAAGGGTTGCGCCGCCCGATTCACCAACCCCATTGCCAGATCCGTGTACTGCATTTCCTAGCTCTTCTGAGTGCCGAGCAACTCGAGACGCCGTTGTCATTGTACCCGGCATTGTTGGCTCATTTAATGGCTTTTCTTTATTTGCAGATAAATCGGGAGGTACGTGGGGACCGGTTCCATTCCATAAAATATATCAAGGCTTGGAGATGCGGTTCGAAGCAGAAGGGTATGTGAAAGATACGGACTTGTTTGTTGCGTATTACGATTGGCGGCAGCCAAATGCGGAATCTGCGCATGAATTTTTGGATCCGATTATTGAACAAGCAAAGCAAAAAACGGGGAAAGTAGACATTATTGCGCACAGTATGGGTGGGCTGCTGACGCAGGGATACATAAAAAGCAGCGACTTTACGCGTGGTGAGATAGATAAGTTTGTAATGCTAGGTACGCCTAATTTGGGAGCAAGCGGAGCATATTTACCGTGGGAAGGTGGAATATTTCCACCTACATGGAGTGCGCCCCTGAGATTTTATATGAATCAAATTGAAGGTGCCCTTAGGAAACGTCGAAATATTGAAGATATTGAGCCCAAATCATTCCGCCAGATATTTCCATCTCTGAGAGAGTTGTTGCCCGTCAATAACTATTTGAATAAAAGCGGGGCGCTCACAACGTCCGGTGAGCGTAATACATTCTTAGAGGGATTGATTGCAGCGCGCACTCAGCTATTTAGCCGAGCTGTTGTTACGACAATTGCAGGAGTCGATAACAACACGCTTGGAAATGTGGAGCTTACGAATGCGCGAAGCGAAGAAGACGTGCAATTGGAACGTTGGCGCGACGGTCATCCTGTGCAAGACGTGCCGCAGCCGAATGACACACAAGGTGATACTACGGTATTAAAATCCAGTGCGTTGATAGGATCTCGTAAAGTGACAGTAGGAAACATTCCTCATAGTGCGCTGCCAGAATATGCGCAAAATGAGGCGTTAGCTGCAATTGGAATTACGAACGATACTCCGAAAGTATTTACCTACGAAGAGCCACAGTGGCTTACTGGCTTTGTAGTGCTGTCGCCAGTTGATATTACGATTACGGATGCTTCTGGTAAAACGGTTTCAAAAAGTACAAATGACTTTGGGGATGATGCGTTTATAGATATAAGTGATGATGAGGAGGCGGATAATCCGAAAGTTATTATCATTAAAGAATTAGAAGCGGGAACGTACACGGTAAAGCTCACCGGAACAGATACCGGCCCATACACAGTTATTGTGACCCATACAGATGCCGAGGAATCTACATCTACAACGCTTACCGGCACTACGATACTGGGAAAAGAAGAATCGTTTACAGTGACGATTGGAGAAGATGGCGAAGCGGCTGTTGTAAGTGAAATTAAAAATGATAAGCCGGTTATTACAACTGCATCTGGCGGCCCTGGCGATGAAAAGGATTGTTGCCCTGGACGTGACACGGAAATAAAAACTGCGAAGAAAGGGAAAGTGCTTGGCGCAAGGAGTAAACCCTTCGACAAGCTCAGGGCAAGGAAACCAAAACTTCGCAAAGTCGCGATTGAAAAATTACAACCGCTCAACACAATATTTTTTGAAGTATGCGGACGCACGCCAACGAGTGATGAATGGCACTACTGGGCAGAGCGCTATTTAACGGATAAGGGTGATTGGGACAAGCTTAAAAATACAATGCAGTATTACAAAGGAAAGGGAGTCAGTTTGCCGACTACCTAGAATTCGACGTGGATTACCCGGTCAAGCCGGGTAATGACAGTGGACTGCCTAGCAGGCCGTAGCTTCAGCGAAGGCCTGTGGACAAACAAAAAACAAAATAGGCTTGTATTGTGTATATTGAAAAGGAACACTTTATACATAATTGTTTTTAACATTTCTTCACTATGGACAAGCTCAAGAAAAAGATGCGCGTATGGTCGGCTCTAACTATTCTATCTTTTGTATTGCAGCCTGTATTGCCAGGGATCGCATATAATGTTGCATCTGCAGATGAGGGGGAGAGTGCGCCCGTTGTAGTAGAAGTTCCGCAAGAGGCTCCTGCGCCAGAAGAATCCCAAGCTCCCACTGAGATAGTAGTCGAGGAAGAACCTTTAGCATCTCAAGAATCCGCACCAGAACCAACCTCAGACGTAACCCCAGCTCCTGAAGTTTCTGAATCCCCAGTAGCAGAGACTACGGAAGCTGTAGTAGCGCCAGATCCAGCAGTTGCTGAGGAAGAAAAAACTCAGGGCCAAGATACAGAAGAAGGCGCTTGGAATATTACAAGCAATGGTGCTGCAATTACGAAAGAGTCAGTATCGGTACACGCAACATATACGGCCCCGCAAAATTCTGCTGTGAAGGTAAAGTTTACAAAACTTCCAGACACTCCAGGAACTCTTACTATAAAAGAAGTAAAACTTACTGAAGATGAACAAAAGCAATTGGGTGCTGTAAGTGATACCGCCTACGATATTACAAGCACGATGGAAAACGGATCGTTCCGCTATAATTTAACATTGCCAAAGCCAAGCAATGCGAAGGATGTAACAGTGAAGTATGCGGAAACAAGAGGTGAATTAGATAATGCGCAAGACGTTACGCAAAAAGCTACGCAAGAAGAATCTACAGTAACGATTACTGGCCTAGACCACTTCACGATTTTCGCAGTTTCGGCTGATACGGCAGCAACTGCACCTGGAACAGGCGTATACACTACTGTGCCGACTATAAGTCTTGTAGAAACTGTGCCTGGCCAAATCGGTGTTGGAACTTTAAGTTTGAACGTTCCGTCTGGATTTGAATTTGACACATCGAGCGCAGTTTCTGTAGTGCGAGAAACGCATACTCTTAGTTGCGCTGCGGCTAACAAGGTACAGCTTGATGGTATTGAGCCTGTGTGGGCTTCTCAGAGCCCTACAGCAACAAGTGTTAGCTTTAATGTAACTCAAGCATCATCTGCAACTTGCGATGCGACACTACACTTTAGTGGAGCAAAGGTTAGGCCGATCAACGGTACGCCGTTAGCGATGGGCGATTTCACAGTTTCGAGTAGTGGCACAGTAACTGCAACCCTAGATACTGTTAGCGCTACTTCCGGCCTACAAGAAACAGTTGGAGCTTTCAGCGCATCTGCGTCCACTATTGCTGCCGTGCCGGCTACGGTTGAGGCAGATGGTACGACTGCGTCGGTTGTGACGGTTACGATTACGGATCAATTCGGAAATCCGCTTTCTGGCAAGACAGTAACACTCGCGAAAACTTCTGGAGCTGGATCACCAGTGATAGGCGCAGCTTCTGGCCCAAGCGATAGTAATGGCCAAGTAACATTCTCTGTAACTTCAACTACGCCTGCCGTTGATGTGTTTACCGCAACAAATACTACCGACGCTGCCGTTGTAACAGATACAGCAACGATTACGTTTGTTGACACTATTGCACCAGCTGTACCGTCTTTAGTTGGCCCTGTTAGTGGAACGATTACGCAGCCGGCGAGTGTACTGCTTGATTGGTCAATCGAGACTGATCCAAACAATATTAGTAATCCAGTTAGTTATTATTATCAATCTGCTTTGAATAGTGTGGTAGGCGCGAATAACGCACTAACCTCCTCTCCATATGCATCAGGTGCGTTAAGTGCTTCTGAAATTGACGCTTCCGGTTCACCAGATAACACCTACTACTGGCAAGCTCGTGCCTGCGATTCATTGGATAACTGTAGTGACTGGTCTGGGCCATGGATGGTTACTATTGATGGTGTGGTACCGGTAAACCCTACAGTTACATCCACGAGCCATACAGTTTCAACATGGTCAACTGACACCACCGTCGATCTTTCTATTAGCGGCGCAACCGATGCACTATCTGGAGTAGATGGCTTCTCATACGAGTGGGATACCAATGCTATAACTACGCCAGATGCAACAAAAGATGACGAAGAAACTACTACGAACGTAACGAGTTCGAGTTTGGTGGCAGGAGACTCCCATTACTTCCATCTGCGAACGGTAGACAACGCTGGTAATTGGTCTGCGGCAATGCATGTTGGCCCATTCTTTATTGATGCCGACGCTCCAGCCGTACCTGCGCTTACGGGCCCTGCAGATGGGGCGCTGGTAGCTGCAACCGGCCTCCTCCTAAACTGGGAAGATGTTTCTGATGGCCTTAATAACCCAGTTACATATTATTACCAGTCTGCAACCTCTGATGCAGTAGGTGCGAACAATGCATTCAGTTCACCTATATATACATCCGGAGCAATGAGTACTTCTGAGATTGATGCTTCTGGTACTTCAAATGGAACCTACTACTGGCAGGTTCGTGCGTGTGACTCATTAGGGAATTGCAGTGATTGGTCTGGCCCATGGGAAGTAACGATTGATCGAACAGCGCCCGCAACAACTGCGTCTGCAATTGATGGTGCTTGGACAAACCAGGATGTGACGATTACGTTAACGTGCAATGATGTTGGTGCAGCCGGATGCAACACTACGTACTACACAACAAATGGCGATACTCCAACTATTGGAAGCAATATCGGATCAACCATATCGCTGACAACTGATGGAATATATACGATCAAATATTTCTCGGTAGATGCAGTTGGCAATACGGAAGCTGTTGTTACCGAGGCAACGCAAGTAAGAATCGATAAATCTTCCCCAACCATTCCTGGGCTACCTTCTACGCTAAGTCCTACTAAGCTTGTGTTGCAAACATGGGCGTGGGCAGATTCTGTTGATAATGCAGTAAATAGCGCAGCGTCGGATATATCTCATTACGTAATTCGTGCAGTACAAGGTGCAACAACTATTGCAGACCAAACAGCAGATGCTACAGCTTCGTACATTAGTTCGTTGACCGATGGCATATGGAACTTCTTCGTAAAGGCGGTTGATAATGCAGGGAATGAAAGCGCTGAATCTGTAACTGGAACAGTAAATGTAGATACGGTGAATCCGGTCGCAACAATCAATTCCATAGCATCTCCTACAAACGATACAACACCTTCATTTACAGGCACGGCTACTGATGATAATTCTGGAATTCAAAAAGTTGAATACACCACCGATGGTGGATCGAACTGGAATCTTGCAAGCTATAACTCAGGAGATGACACGTATTCATTTACAACCACAACATTAGCTGAAGGTTCGTATACCGTATCGGTGAAAGCTACTGATAATGCAGGAAATGAAAGTACGCCAGTAGTTTCAACGCAGGTAGTAATTGACACTACTGCGCCGCTCATTACACTTGCAGGTTCAACGCCTGTTACCGTTGAATTTGGAACTACATATACGGATGCAGGTGCAACGGCATCTGATGACGTGGACGGAAACATCACAGCGAATATTGTTACGGTAAACCCTGTAAATACCAATGCTGTAGGAGCGTATACCGTTACACATAACGTAAATGACGCAGCAGGAAATTCAGCAACACAAGTAACTCGAACGGTAAACGTTGTAGACACTATTGCTCCAACAACACCGGTTGCAAATATTCCAAGTGGAGATTACCTTGTTGACCAAAGTGTTACGATCTCAAGTACTGATGCAAATGCGTTTACTATCTATTACACATTAGATGGTAGCACTCCAACATCTGCAAGTACGCTATATACTGGCCCGGTTACTATTGATCATTCATTAACGCTGAAAGCAATCGCAATTGATGGCGCTTCTAATGCATCTGGAATTATGACGGAAGTATATGCAATTGCCCCTGTAGTATCCGAACAAAGCATAATCGCAATTACTACAAGTAATCCTTCTCAAGAGCGAAGAATTGACTGGACTACAGACGATCCGTCCACTTCACGCGTGGTATTTGGAACAACGTCTGTGCCAGTACTGGGAAGTGGCCCTAATTATGGATATACGAATTCTTCGGACTTGTTAGATGTTGCGCCGAACAAAGTCACAAATCATTCAGTACTTATTAGCGGGTTGAATTCCAACACTACGTATTTCTACCGTGTGATTTCTGCGGGCTCACCGGAATCGGTAAGTAACGAATACTCGTTTGGCACAGAACCAACAACTGGCGGAGCGGGGACTGGCGGAAGCAGTGGAGATTCATCATCGAGCACAACAGTTTCGTCATCTTCTGCAGGAAGGGTATTGGGCGCCAAGACAACAGCAAAGAAATCTCCAGCAAGTACGATTGCTGCACCGGTAGTTACGGGAACACAAATTGCATATGAAACAGGAAGTGGGCGAGTGTACGGAACGACAACATCTGGGCAGCAAGTATCACAGACACTATCGGTGTCACCATCTCCTACACCAACAACGTCTCCTGAAGTTGCGGGAGAACAGGAGACTATATCTCCAACACCAGAGCCACAAGAAGCAGACTCTCCGAGCGCACTACGGAAAAACTGGATGTATTGGCTCCTTGCCCTAGTGATTGCAGGGCTTGGATACGCTATCTACCGATCAACCACGCGTCGTGTATAATGAGGAGTATGAATACATTTAAAATTAGTCTAGCTATACTAGGTGTCATTATTATCGCAGGCGGAGTGTATGCGGTAAAAATGAAGAAATCTGAACAATCTGACGATTATACAAGAGGCACTCAGGGGGTGATGCAACAAGAAGAGGGGGTATCGTCACAAATGCCAATACAGGGCGCGGAAGATATCGAGGAGATGGTTGTTAATTCTCCAAGTCCCGAAGCTATGGGCGATGGCACCGTAACGGTTGCTGTGCAATCTGGGCCATATATACCATATGATTCTACTAAGCTCTCATTGGCTGATGAGGGGAGTGTGGTGTTATTTTTCCGAGCGCCATGGTGCCCAACATGCAAGGCTCTGGATGCGGATATTACAGCAAATCTGAATACGATTCCTGGCGGTGTAACTATTTTAGATGTAGATTACGACACCTCGACAGAGTTGAAGCAAAAATACGGGGTAACATATCAGCATACGCTGGTGCAGGTAGATGCACAGGGAAATATGATTAAAAAGTGGAGTGGATCACCGACACTTGTCGACTTGCTGGGCCAGATACAGTCTAAATGACATTACTTATAGTTTCGTTGGTAGCGGGTGTACTTACTGTACTTGCTCCGTGTATTTTACCGTTGCTACCCGTTGTTATAGGTTCAACCGTATCTGGAAGAAGTAAAAAAACGCCCTACGTTGTAGTAGGGTCGCTTGCTGTTTCTATTATTCTATTTACGTATCTACTGAAAGCGTCTACGACTTTTATTATGGTCCCACCGTATGTATGGACGTATTTGTCTGGCGGGATTTTAGTTTTTTTCGGAGTCACGCTCATCGTCCCAAGTATATGGGAAAAAATTCCAGGCGTGGCAACATTGGCAACCGGATCTAATAAGCTAGTAGGAGAAGGGTATCAAAAGAAAAGTTTTATAGGAGACGTGCTTATTGGCGCAGCGCTGGGCCCAGTATTCTCTACCTGCTCGCCAACATACTTTGTAATATTGGCTACCGTGTTACCTGTGAGCTTTGTAGAAGGCTCGGTGTATTTATTTACCTACACTGCCGGCTTATCTGCAGCGTTGCTTTTGATTGCTTTATTTGGCCAAAGGCTTGCGGGCAAGTTGTCTGTAGTTGCAGACTCTTCAGGATACTTTAAAAAAGGTATTGGCGTACTCTTCGTAATTCTCGGCCTCATGATTGCAACAGGCTATGAAAAGAAATTGGAAACAAGGATTTTAGATAGCGGATATTTTGATATCACAAAGATTGAACACCTACTCCTTAAAAAAGTACAAGAAGAGCCGAAGCCGTCTGCCAAATCGCAGATGCCCGCTTCTCAAAATTATATTGAAATTACAGAACCCGCAGGCTTTGTGAATACTAATAGTATTACGATGAAAGAGCTTATCGGCAAGAAGGTTATTCTTGTTGATTTTATGACGTACAGTTGCATCAACTGCCAGCGTACGTTCCCATACATGACGGCGTGGTATGAGAAGTATAAAGGCCAGGGGCTGGAGATTGTCGGCATTCATACGCCCGAGTTTGCGTTCGAAAAGAATATTGATAACGTACGCGCTGCCATGCAGAAGTTCGGGATTACGTACCCGGTTGTTCTTGATAACGACTATGGTACATGGAAGGCGTACGACAACAATTATTGGCCACGGAAATACTTAATAGATATTCGCGGCAATATTGTGTACGACCATGCCGGCGAAGGCAATTATGAGGAAACGGAGATGAAAATACGTGAGCTTTTAGATGAACGGGCAACGGTGATGGGTGAGGCTACTAGCGCGCTAGGCTCTGACCTTGCCGCGGAGCGCATTGCGTCGCCTCAAAATTTTGCGCGTAGCCCCGAAACGTATTTTGGTGCATTGCGAAACAAGGTGCGTGCGAATAGCGTACGGCCATCGTTTATAATTCCAAATCAACTGTATCTTATTGGCGATTGGAATATATCCGAGGAATACGCGCAGGCGGTACGCGATGCGAGTGTGTTGTATAGGTACAACGCAAAGAATGTATACATAGTTGCCGAAGCGGATACTGATACGCTGGTAGACGTGCTGCAAGACGGTAAATTACTGCGAACCATTACCATCAAACAGAGCACGTTATATACGCTAGTAGAAGATGCCCAGGCCGGAGAGTACCTATTGGAACTTAAACCGAAACAACCCGGTGTCCGCTTCTACGCGTTTACGTTTGGGTAGTTATCGTTGTAGTCTTCGGAGTATTCCGCTAAAATGCGATGAGTTTGGCCCGAGAAACTTAAAAGAGCATTTATAAAAAGGCCTTTGTTTAGAGATATAAGATTGAGTTTGCACAAGCGTTGTGCAAGGGATGGCTTTTATGCACAAAATATGATAAAATTTGTGCATAGATATACTAAAGAAATATACCGATGCTCGACTCAAAGAAACCGTACAATGATTTACCAGACTTGCCACCTCTGGCAGATTTTGATGATGTAGAGCTATTGAAGCTAGTTAATAAGGCGAATAACTCATTATTTGAACTAAAGGGAGCTGCCCATATTTTGCCAAACCGCCTTATTCTGGTTTCGCCCTTATCTATTCGCGAGGCTGTGGCAAGCAGTGGGATTGAAAATATTAATACTACCGTTGCTGAAGCACTGCGTGCCGATGTTGTGTATGAAAAATCTGAACTCGCAGGGGCTGACAAGGAAATACTTAAATATAGGGACGCGCTCATGCACGGGTTTCATTTATTGGGGAAGCAGGAGTTTTTAAATTCTAATAGCTTTATAGATATTCAAGCTATCTTAGAACCAAGTAAACAAGGTATTCGCGCAATACCTGGCGTTGCTATAAGAAGCAGTAAAACGAATGAAGCTATCTACACGCCGCCCGAGGGTCGAGAGCTCATTCTTAGTAAGCTGAAAAATCTCGAAGATTATTTCAATAACAAAACGGGCTTTGACGATCTTGATCCATTAATTCGAATGGCAATTATGCATTATCAGTTTGAAGCCGTGCATCCATTTCTTGATGGCAATGGAAGGACAGGCAGAATTTTAATGGTGCTCTATCTTGTAATGGTTGGCCGGCTTGATTTACCAATACTCTTCCTGAGTAAATATATTCTAGAAAATAGAGACGAATACTATAGGCTTTTACTAGATGTTACACAAAACAATCATTGGAAAGAATGGGTCAGCTATATATTGAAGGGGATTGAGGCGCAGGCAACAGAGACAAGGTTGAAAATTCTTCAAATAAAAAAACTCATGGAAGAATATAAGGAAATTCAGAACACGAAGAGCTCAAATATAATGACGCCGCAAATGCTTGATTATCTTTTCTCAAATCCATTCTATACTCAGAAAAAGCTTTCGGAATATTTGGGGGTGCATCGTAATACTGCATCCAAGTACTTTACAGAGTTAGAATCTCTTGGCTTGGTCGGTAAGTTCAAGTACAAGCTGGAGAATATATATTACAACGAAAAGCTATTAGATCTTTTAAGTTACTAATCAAAGCATATGGAAACATCATGCAAAAAATGTGGCAGCCAAGATACTATAATGGTGGAATATGCATATGGCGAACCTGAGCACTACGATGGCGTGAGTGAAATTGTGTGTAATACGTGCAAGGCGCGTTTCGGAAGATGGTCTGGTAAAGAGCTTGCTGAGGGAGAAGTAGAAAAAAGGTACGGAAGAAAATAGATTGCGGACAAGGTAGCGACGTGGATTACCCGGTCAAGCCGGGTAATGACAAATGGTTTACGGTTTGGATTTTGCGGTGATTGCTGCTACTGCTTCTGCGAGTGCGATTGGTTTTTCTTCGAATAGGCTGGAGCGCAGTGTAACGGTGCCGTCTGCCATTTCGTTTTTGCCGATAATAATAAGCACAGGAACTTTTTGAGAAGATCCATCGTGAATCTTTTTGCCGATGCGCTCTGATCGATCATCGATGGTTACGCGAATCTTTTGTTCTTTGAGTTGCTGTGCAATTGTTTGTGCATAGTCGTGCTGATCTTCTGAAATAGGAAGTATGGCAACTTGAACGGGGGAGAGCCATAGGGGTAAATTGCCGTTGTAATGCTCAAGCAATACGGCAATAAAGCGCTCAAAAGAGCCGAGAATAGCGCGGTGAATCATAACGGGGCGCTGCTTGCTGCCGTCTTCTGCGGTGTACTCAAGCTCAAAACGCTCTGGCATATTAAAGTCTAGCTGCGCGGTTGCGAGCTGCCACGTGCGCCCGAGAGAATCCTTCGCAGTAAAGTCTATCTTTGGCCCATAGAATGCAGCTTCGCCTTCTGCTTTTTCTGGAGTAGGGAAATTATTTGCGAGAAGGGCTTCTTCCAAAATTCTCTCCGCATTATTCCAGATCTCGTCTGAGCCTAAATACTTTTCAGGATGCTTAGGGTCTCGCAGTGAAAGGCGGGCGGAAAGTTCAAAATCAAATGCTCCATAAAACTGTGTAATGCTTTTCAGTACGCGAGCAATCTCTTCTTGAATCTGATCGGGCCTACAGAAAATGTGTGCGTCGTCTTGGGTGATAGACCGCACACGATTAAGGCCTAGTAATTCTCCAGCTTGTTCATCGCGATACACGGTTGTTATTTCTGCAAAGCGAAGTGGCAAATCACGGTAGCTGCGCAACCGGCTTGCATAAATCTGCGTGTGATGCGGGCAGTTCATCGGCTTGATAACAAAGTCGTCATTTTTGTGCCCTTTTACGTGAAAGAGGTCATCTTTGAACTTATCCCAATGTCCGCTTGTTTTATATAGTTCCGGCTTGGTGATATGCGGAATCCATACTTGTTCGTACCCGAGCGGCTCTAGGATAGAAAGAAGAAAGTTTTCCAGCTGTTTACGAATAACAGTACCTTTTGGGGTAAAGAGCGGAAGGCCGGAGCCTACGTGCTCAGAAAACGTAAATAAATCCAGCTCTTGGCCGAGTTTCCGATGATCTGGTTGTGTAGTGGTTTCATTGTCCATAGCTCTTTTTTTGTATCATGCTAGTATATCACAAGGCAAGAAACGCCGAACTGCTCTTTTAAGGGGGAATCATGGTAAAGATCAAACGATTAGCCTACGTGATGCCGGGCCCGGAAGTGACTTTGGGTGACCGACTTGCTGGCTGCCAGCTTTCTACCGTTGATAGTCGGATTATACAAGGGGAGATACCGCTTACGGCTGCTCCCGGATTTCGGAAAGTACAATTGGCATGTTTCGGTAAAAAGGTGCTTAGTAAAGTTGTTGAGAGGTATGCCGGCGAGCATGGTCTTGAAATTGGCCTATTGGACGACCTCCTCATAGTGGCGCAGTCCGCCGAATATCAGAACGCGTTTTTTCCAGTGTATGCCTTGGGTTCTTGTGTGCCATCTGGCCCAGGGCGATGGAAAATACCGTGTCTTTCTCGAGAAGCGCAGGGTACTGATTTGAGACTAGAACCCTTTGAGACTGAGTTTCTGGAAAATGCATATTTTGTGCTGGTGCAAAAATAGCCACCTTCATCGTCTTGCTGCGCCTTGCAGCAAGACGTTTTATTTTGTCTTTGCGACTTCAACGCGGATTTGAGTTTCTTTTGATGGCACGCTGCGGACCCAGAACGGGGATAGTGTTACGTCTACATGATCAATGGCGGAGGAGTTTTTGAACCGGTCTATCACTTCTTCTTTTGAAAGCCCGGCAAGATTTTCTCGCCCCAAATCTTGCGGACTTATTTTCTTCGCATATGTTCCTGTAAGTTGTGCAGTAAGGCGTGCAGTGCCTGCTTTCCAATCGGTACGCGTGATTGCGAGCTGGAACGACTGCGTATCGTACGCAAGAAACTCCTCATCAGACTCAGCGGATGCTCGAAGGCCCAACGTCATAAGGCTTACAATGTCGTGAGTTTCAACCAGAAATCCGCGTGCCTTTGCAGTCGCCTCCACTGTAAACGACACTGCATGGCTGCCAGGCTGTGCAGACGTGCGTTGGGAGATAACTTCAATAGTAGTAAGGTCTGGCCGAATTTGCTTGCCTTTTGCTTCCACCGTAAGCTCCTCGGCAGCCTGATTTTTTGCCCCTTCGAGAACTTCCTTTTGCGCTGCATCGATTGCTTCTTGTGTAAGTGCAGTTGCCACGGATTGGCCTCCTAAAAATGCACTCGCACTTTCCCCAAATACCAGTTTTTGTAAATTCCCCGGTAGCTTATCAACGACAAATTTGCCTGGGGTAACATCGCCCGCAGCACCTTTTTCTTTTGCAGTAACGCCAACGCTCACATTGCCCTTAGGTGGGATAACCACGCGCTCATTGGTTAAGAAAAATATTCCCGATGCTTCGTGCCGAAGATGCGTCTTGGGCAATAAGCGCTGCTCTTCATCTTGATTGTTTGTGAGCTTCACCGTGCCTGTTGCAAAATCTGGGGTGATATTCGAATTATCTTGGGTTACTGTTTTTTGCACATTGATTTCTTTTTCTACGATACTAGCGGGCAGGGTAAAGCGTACATAATCAGGAGAAGATGCTTTTGCAGATAAAAGAATTTCTTTTGAAAGTTGGCGGGGTACAACTTTGGGGTGAACAGTAATGGTAGCCTTGGGAAGAATGGTAACAGCTGCCATAAGCCCCGCACCTGCAATAAGAAGAAATACCGCGAGTACAATGCTGCCTGAAGATAAGCCGATGCGAACAGATGCCATACCTATGATTGATACCTGATTGCCATACTTCCGACAATCTTTGAAATAGGCGCAAGAGCAACCTCTCCTTTTTGGAGCCTATACGGTGTCCCTATAGTAGTTGTTTGCCCTCCGCGTGGAATGGAAAGTGTTACGGGTAGACCTTCATCGCTATGCTGCGATGCTAGCATGGAGCGTAACTGTTCTAATCCTTCGCGATTGAGCGTAGGGGGAATAATGATCGTAATGCGAGCAGGCTCTGCGTTTTGGGCTCGGTTTGCCATTTTGGGGGAATCTTTGGTTAATGGCTTTACGGTGTTTGCAAGCACTTTTGTTTCTCCGTCTTTATCTGAAAGCGTGCCATCAACAATGATACGCGCGCCATCATTCCACATATCAGGAGTTTCTTCTAGTAATTTAGGGAACACCAACACTTCCATTGCATGGGTTAAGTCTTCTACGAGCACAAACATCATGGGTTGACCCTTCTTGGTGATAATCTTTTTTGCGCGCGCAATAACCCCCGCAATCCGGACCTTGGCTTGATCGCGCCCGCCCATGACTTGGGCAATAGGCGTTGCAACTTGACCGATAATATCTCGAACGTCTTGGAGTGGATGCTCTGATACATATAAACCTAGCAATTCTTTTTCCCAAGCAAGGCGTTCTTCTCGAGTTGCCGGGGGGCAGGGATCAAGATTGATGCGAGGCTCTGCAAGTGCGGGTGCGGATGCGCCTCCAAATAGGCCTTTTTGGCCCGCATCTATTTTCTTATGAATGGCCCTGTTAAATTCAAGCAAAGCGTCTGTGTTTGTGAGTACGTGATTACGTTCACTTACGCGGTCCATAGCCCCCGCACGCGCCAGGCTTTCCACTGATTTACGATTAAAGTCTTTAGAATTAACCCGTCGGAACAAGTCGAGCAAATCGGCAAATTGTCCTTTGGAAGTACGTTCTGCAACAAGCGCTTCAATTACGCCATCGCCAACGTTTTTAATTGCAGATAATCCAAAGCGAATACCGGCAGAGCCATCTTCTGCACGCACCACCGTAAAATCTTTTTCGCTTTCATTAATATCTGGCGGTAACACAGAAATATTAAGTGCCATGGCATCGGCCACTTCAATTGCTTGCCGGTCGGTATTGCCTTCGTCGCTGGTGAGCAGCGCCGCCATAAACTCCGGAAGATAATTCGCCTTTAGGTAAGCGGTGTGATAGGCGATCATGGCGTAGCATGCCGCATGGGCACGATTGAACCCATATCGTGCGAATGGTTCGATAAAGTCCCACACACGTTCAGCTGTTTTTGCATCCACTTTATTTGTTGCGATTGCGCCTGCCATAAATTTTTGGCGCTGCTCATCTAGCAGTTCTTTATTCTTTTTCCCTACAGCTTTACGTAAGATGTCTGCTTCTGCGTACGAGAACCCGGAGAATTCCCGGGCAATTTGTAGTACCTGGTCTTGGGTTACGATAACGCCATACGTTTTCTCCAGAATAGGGCGCAATGTTTCGTGAATATACGTTATCTTTTTTTTGCCGTGTTTTGCTGCAATAAAGTCGGGGATAGAATCCATTGGCCCTGGGCGGTACAGAGCTACCATGGAAATAATATCTTCAAATTCTGTGGGTTTGAGTTCTTTTAAATACCTGCGCATGCCGGATGATTCCAGCTGAAACACCCCAACCGTTTTACCTTCTTGCAGGAGTGCATATGTTTTTGCATCATCGGTAGGCAGTTGCTCCAAGTCGATCTTTGTATTGTGCCGCTTTTCAATAATCGAAAGTGCTTTTTGTAAAATGGTTAAGTTTTTTAAGCCCAAGAAGTCCATCTTGAGCAGCCCCAACGATTCTACTGCGGACATGGCATATTGCGTTACCGTGTCTTTATCACCATCAGAATTGCTCGAGAGCTGCAGGGGAACATAGTCGGTGAGCGGCTTATCGGTAATTACTACGGCCGCCGCATGAGTACTTGCGTGCCTGCATACCCCCTCGAGCTTTTTTGCCATGTCGATCAGTTTCTTTGCCTGTGGATCAGACGTATAGAGATCTTTTAATTCGCCCGCCTGAGATAACGCCTGCTCAAAATTTGTAAATTGAGGAATTGCTTTTGCAACGCTATCGCAAAAAGAATAGGGAAGA
>MHHP01000015.1:12019-46242 GCA_001817055.1 Candidatus Andersenbacteria bacterium RIFCSPHIGHO2_02_FULL_45_11 | reverse complement strand
GCACGGCATATGTTTCTTCAATTGCCGCAAGAATAACTCCTTTTCCGCCCGCATCAGGCTTTTTAGCAACAATATTTACACCTGCCGCAGCCAAACGCCCCTGGAATATTGCAGACAACATACCCAGCAAACCAACCGGCAGGGTAGCAAGAAGAATCTGAAACCCTTGGGCAACAGAAATATCAATTGGCGCACCGCTCAAAATTCCAATTTTACTTGCGATAATAACTGCTGCAAGGAACCCGTAAATACCCTGGGAGCCCGGCAGTGCCGTTAAAATTAATACTTTACCAAACTTGTCCGGATCCTCAGACACAATACCTGCGCTTGCCTGCCCTACGGTACGAACACCTATAATAGAGCCGATACCGGCAAGAATAGCCGCCATTGCAGCACTAACGATTGCGATCATAAGACCATACTCGATCATAGAATAATGAAATTAATAATAAATGAAATAAACATACTCTTTACTACACCCTGCTAAAATCTCTCGGATCATCAACATGCTTGCCGACTCGTCCGAATGGCCGAAACGCCACTCCGCCCCCTTCCAAAAATTTGGGGAAGAACTCCACAAACTGAAGGCGGCCGGAGTGAATAAACGCTCCAAGCGCATTGATACCCAAGTTGAACACATGTCCAACTATAAGAACAACGCCTGCCAGCACTACTCCCACAACCGGAATACTCTCATGCACCATAGATGCAATAAGATTGACCACAAGGCCAATAATACCGGTAGCCAGGCCCAGTGCCAGAAGGCGTGAATAGCTTAACATATCACTTACAAACGCAATGAGTCCATTCAAACTAAGTAATCCAACGCCGATACGTAGAAAAATGTTTTTGCTCGCTCGCCCCTGTGTTATAACGATGAACGCAAATGCTGCATACATAAGCCATTGCAATTCAAGCGCAAGAGATTCAAATAAGAAACCTTTTGAAGATGCAATCGAAAGAATAATAGTGATAACAAGTACGACCCACGAAAAATCATCCATGATGGCAATGTTTTTCTCGCCTCTCTTCCAATGATACAGCCCACGCACAATCCACGCATACAGAAGCTGCACTACTCCAAAACCAAAGATGATGCCCAAAAACAACATCGGCTGCTTGAGCGGATCTAGCAACTTAACTCCCAAAAGTACGTCCTTCGCAACACCATCGGAAAGCATGTCCAAATTAATACTGAACCACCCGCCCGTAAGCGCGCCCATAACAACTGTCATTGCTCCACCGAAAAAGAGAAGGCGCATCATCTTCTGCATATCGCGCTTAAGACGAAAAAACTTTTCTGCAATAAGTGTTGCAATCATAATCAATACGCCATACCCGGCATCGGTAAGCGCCAATGCAAACGAAATCAAAAAGAATAATGCGAGCGGCCCCGTAGGGTCCAGCTCATGATACGCGGGTTTACCATATAAATCCGTCACAACTTCAAATGGTCGCACCAACGAATTGTTCTGAAATAATATCGGCGCCTTATCCTGCGCCTCAGGACTACTCATCTCAACCGCAGCATCAGGGAAGACGTCAGCGAGGCGCTTGGTAAAAAGTGCTGCCCACGTAGTTGGAACCCATCCGGATATAACCACAGTATAGGATGAATGCCAGGCTGCGGAAGATACTCGTTCACGCTCTTCTCGGTGCAATACAGCATCATACGCAAACAAAATATCACGTTCACGAGCAACAATGCCCCGCGCCTGTGCAAGCACTGCTACGCGTTTCTTCATGAGCATCTGTTCCTCGCGCACAAGCGCAGCATGCTTTCCTGCGATGGATTCTTCTTGCGCAACGGGGAGAGTCACAAGCGTTGCATCAAGGCGCTGCTCAACCTCTTCGACAAACGCAGCATCATTACTATGTGCAACGAATTCAAGATATACAGTCACTCTGTTCTTTGATGAATCGCGGTGCACTACTTGCCATATCGCAGTAGGAATCGTCTCTAGCGCATCCAAAACTTCACGCTCATCCCTAGCGGATACGATCAATAAGTGATGGATCAGTGTTGTATGCAACATATCAGCGTCTTGCGCATACAATAGCAGCGAAGCCCATGGATCAAGGCAGCGCAAAGAATCTCTCACCTCCACCATACGAGCGTCGAGCGATACCAGCTCATCGTTGATGTGCTGCACGGTTTGAATCAAACTTGGAATTTCAACATCTATTGCAACCCTCTCTAAATCAACAAGGGATGCAAGTGGCTTTCTTGCAAACAAATTTTTCAAGCTGCGCGAAGCGTGTATCTCCAACTCTTTTTTCATACGCGCAATAAACTCAAGCGTAAGCTGCAGCTGCGCTAAATGATACGAAGTGTCCGTTGACTCTTGTACTTGATCGCGAAGCACCTCATCATGCTCAATAATGTGCAGTACCGATTCTTCTTGCAAAAACTGTAAGAGACCCTCCCGCTGTGAGCGAGGAATTGCGATAGTAGTCTTACTCATTTCTGCAATCATAGGTATCTATAGGGATATGCCGTACTCACTGCGCAAAAACTCTTTTGCCTTTGCAATCGCCTTGTCTCGATTTCTACGTGCAACGATATGAATTTCATTCACTGCCTTCGATGCGTTTTCCCGAATTCGGTTTGCTTCTTCTTCGGCCATACGCACACGTTCATCTATAACATTTAGGGTAGTTTGCGCCGCTCGCTCTTCTACTGCGCTACGCTCTAAGTCTGCCTTTTTTCTAATCTCGGCAATTTCCTCGTCAGCAGCTTCCTTTGCACGCTGAAGCAGGTGTGCAGCTTCCTTCTCAACTTCTCGCACGCTATCGAGCAACGTTTTTTTCATCATGGTCATAATGCACAACTATCCATTCATTAAAAACACTCGCGAACAGCGAGTGAACCTCTTTACGGTACTCCCTTATATATATAGGGTCAAGATGAGGGGGTATTGACGCTCGGACTATTTTTATGCGTCAAGGATTCCTTCGTTCGTTTTAATTTCATTTAATATTTTCTTCACTTCTTTCAAAGTGCTGTCGTCAATAATAGATAATGGCGCAACGCTTTTGCTGACTTTTTTTAACTGCCTCAGCCTCTCTTTCAGTACATCCGCATCAACCATATCGGAGTGGGACAAGAATACGTATTCACGCTTCTCCAAAAGTTCCGGATTATATTTCCCAAGCTCGCTGCGAATAATATTGTAATCACGCACCACATCATCAGATTCCGCAGACACTAAATGAAACAGCGTTTTTGTACGCTCAATGTGTTTCAAGAACTTCACGCCAAGCCCCTTGCCCGTAGCCGCGCCTTCAATGAGCCCCGGAATATCTGCAATGACGAGTCCGTAGTATGAACCAAGACTTGGCTCGAGTGTCGTGAACGGATAATTGCCAACCTTAGAGTGCGCAGCGGTGAGTTGATTGAGCAAACTCGACTTGCCCGCATTCGGCAGCCCCACTAATCCGATACTCGCGATCAGGCGCAGCTCTAAGCGAAGCGTTACTTCTTCACCAGCTCGCCCTTCTTCGTATTTAACGGGCGACGTATGAATAGATGACCTAAACTTATAGTTCCCACGGCCTCCCCTACCGCCTGCGGCTATTAACAGTCGCTCACCAATACCGGTAATCTCACGAGCCTCTCCCGTTTCAACAGTAATCACACGCGTACTATTCGGCACCTGAATGATCACATCTTTTCCATCAGGTCCATCGGTTAATTGCCCATGGCCACGGACGCCATCTTCCGCTTGCACTATTTTACGGCCTGCAAGATACGCCAACGCCGTAATATCAGAAGCCCCTTCCAAATAAATAGATGCACCATTACCACCAGAACCTCCCACAGGGCCCAGCGCCATCTTTGTCCGATTAAACTCAACAGCACCGCGCCCACCCGCACCTGCCTTAAAATGCACCGTTACTTCATCTATTAACATGAAGACATACTAGCACAGTATGCGGAATAAAACTTGCATAATTTGTCAATATACAGTACAGTAGGGATTCGGGTATGCTAGGCCTCGAGCAAGTGTTCCTTCCATCTATTAGCGTGTCGTGTGTTGAATTGGGCACACGCAAAACTCTTCAATTCACTAGTTACGTGCAAACTTCGTATCTCGCGTGAAGACTGCTTTTGCTAACGCATTCGCACCTTCATTTGCGACAGCATTGGCGTAAATTCCAGTGCCATCGACTTACGTCATCCGTCGGATGTTCGTTCGGTGCAATTCAGACGGATATAATTTCTCTACTGTAGTGATAGGGAAATACGAACTGCACTTCACTGCGCGGATGAATGTGTCTTTGCTGTTTCTTGCACACTCATACGTACTTTAAAACAGCTGCACACGGAGAAGATGATGGAATAGCGTTTGCCACGGCGGTTCAATTCCGCCCATATCCACATTAGCGTCCAGGCATTATTTACACACAATTCTACTGGGTATATAGTAGGCGCAAATCAAGCTTGAACGCTTGATACCTATTGCACCTTTCACATCAAGTAAGAACCTAGAAAGGAGGTGGATAATGTCTTTGCATGCATATCGATTTCATCTGAACTATTTCAACGGTAACCTGGTAACTTTTATCAGCGCTCGAAACACGCAACAAGCAATCGCCCAGTGCCAGAAAACCCTGAATCACTTGGCACCTTCTAATAAATCACAATGGGAATGCGCCCGAGCAACACTCGTTGAGGAAGTCGGCCTTTTTTGTAGGGAGCCCACAGTGCGTGCAACCTTGTTCGAAATCGAAGAACTGATTGTGCACCGGCAATACGACAACTTGGGACGTCTACGAAAAACCTTCGCTCGACATCCGTACCATTACGTATTGGCACCGCATACCGGGCTCGCACTTAAGGATGCAAGAAACGAACTCGAGCTAACACAGATTTCGCAATACCACGAAGTGGTATTCCAGAACTGCAATCATCGCCCGCTCTTCCTTCAAGAACTCACAATACAGCAGGAAGAAACGCGTCCGTGCTTCATCGCAACCTAACCCCCGCCCCAAGTTTTCTTGAGAGGCGGGATTTTCTTTACCCTATACGTGACATGATGATTATGAAAGCGCATGGCGACCACGCCTTCATGCACTAATTCGTTAATATCTTCTGAAAGCACTTCGTCGCTTTCATGTACCCTCCTCGCGAGCTCTTGAAACGACAACGGCCGCTTATCAAGAAGGTTCAATATTTGTTTGGTGTTTGTGTGAACGCGAGTTGATGTGTTCATACTACTAGCATTCCCATATACAAAGTTATTCGCAAGAAGAAAAAATTGATAATTGACAATCTCGCAAAGGGGTGTGTATAATAGGGCGTTTAGTCCGTAGCGGCTAAGCTGGAGCGTTCGCTCTTGATGCCCTTTCAAAAGTTCACATCTTCGCCCACTTCTTTTGGAGACTAGCCATGTCACTTCTCAGCATTCAAGACCTGGACGCTCAGTATCAAGAAACGGCTGCATGCGTTCTAGCCCGCCTGTTTCATACAGCATTCCTAACTAGGGATGATCTAGATCAGGCCGAAAAAGGATCTGAAAACACTGCCCCAATCGCGAAGCTGCGATGGCTATTGCGCAGTTACACGATAGACAAACGACTCATACACCAGGCAATGCAAGAACTAGACGAAAACATGAAAGTAAGCGAGATGCTGCAATTCACAAACTTTCTCGCACCACCCCAAAAACCGCAGAAAGAAAGTAGCTCACCGCCAGAAGAAAACGATTGGTTACGCAAAGGACCCATGCTAGAGCTATGAAAAACTTTCTCGACCGAGCAAAATCTACTCGGTCTTTTTTATAGTAAAAAAATGGTCCGAAGCAAAGCAACGGACCAATAAGCAACGGCTACAGGAATAGCGCAGCCTGAGCAAGAAGCCTCGCCAATTCTTGCAGATGTGGACTGGAGGGGTGCGCAAACACGTGAACGTGTTCACATGATATCACTCTCAACAGATGAAACGTCCCTGTATCTACAAATTCATTGAGTAGCTTCACAATCATGTACCCCGGATCGATAGCTCCCGGATCGCTTGTTGCAAGTACCGTAATGGTAGCACTGCCAAACTCGTTACGGCTCACGAGCAGCACGTCTGCAATATTCAGAAACTCACCTGGGCTGGGTATACGAACAAGGCACATACTTTCATTCCTCCTGGTAAAGAACAAACAAAAAACACCCCTCTTCTTCGATACTATGTAGTTGGAGTGCGGATTTCAGAATATCAAGAATAGCGAATATGTCAAAATATTGCTTTTATCACCCTAAAATAGTAGTATAGTCCCTATGCCTAGCAGACGAAGACGATATCGCCATCGCCCAAAACAGGAGATTAAAAAGCCTCCTGCCAATGATGAAATTACCGCACTTGAAGTGCGATTAATTGGCAGTGACGGGTCTCAACTGGGCGTGATGTCAACCGTAGACGCAATTGCAAAAGCCCATGATGAAGGCTCTGATCTCGTTATGGTTGCAGACAAGACCAATCCTCCTGTTGTCCGTATCCTTGACCTTGGCAAGCATATTTACGAAAAACGCAAGAAGGATGCCAAGCAAAAAGCAAAAAGCAAAGGGAAAGACATTAAAGGTATTCGTATTGGCCTGAAAACCGATGACCATGACTGGAACCTGCGCCTAAACCAAGCTGCTGACTTCCTTGGGCAGGGCCATAAAGTAAAGTTGGAAATCCGCCTTAGGGGGCGAGAAAAGCAACGGTTTGACTTAGCGGAACAAAAACTCCGAGAATTCATCCAGGGGGTGCCGAGCGGAGCAAAACAAGAAGACTCATTTGGACGCTCGCAACACGGCCTCACGGTCTTATTGACGAAAATAGTATGAGGCTGTAGGATTGACTCTTATGAAGCAAAAGACGAAAAAGGCAGCAAAAAAACGATTTTTCTTATCCTCTACAGGGAAGGTTCAGCGCCGCAGCACAAAAATCGCCCATTTTAACGGCCTTGATACCGGAAACGAAACGCGTCGCAAACACAATGATCATCAAGTCGACAAAACTGACCTTGGACGCATTCAGCGTCTTCTTCCTTACGCATAATATTTCTTTTTTCTATGCCACGAGCACCACGAAGCGTTCCTAAACGAGCCCGCCACAAAAAGTGGATCAAACGAGCAAAAGGATACCGAAACCGAAGAAGCAAAGTATTTAAGCTAGCCAAAGAAGCTGTAATGAAGGCTGGTCAATATGCCTTCCGTGATCGCCGAAAGAAAAAGGCTATCTTCCGCGCTGCATGGCAAGTAACGATTAACGCAGCGGTTCGAAAACACGGTCTTAGCTATTCCAAATTCATATTCGGACTTCGCAAACACAACATTGCACTGGATCGCAAAGCTCTCTCTCAGCTGGCACAAGAACACGCAGACATCTTCGAGAAGATCACAGACCAGGTAAAGAAGTAGACCATGGCGAAAATCCTCGTAACTGGAGGGGCAGGATTTATCGGTAGCCATTTAATCGAACGCCTCTTAGAGCGTGGCGACACTGTTATTTGTGTCGATAACTTTTTTACTGGACAAAAGAAAAATATTGAGCGCCATTTGGATAATCCAAATTTTACACTTCTTGAGCATGATATTGTTCACCCTCTTATGGGCGTTGACGTTGACCAAGTGTATAATTTGGCATGCCCAGCATCGCCTATTCATTACCAGTACAACCCGATTAAGACAGTGAAGACATCTACAACTGGCATGATTAACATGCTGGGGCTTGCAAAGCGATGCGGCGCTCGAATCCTTCAAGCATCAACATCAGAAGTATACGGCGACCCTGCCGTTCATCCTCAAACGGAAAGCTATTGGGGCAACGTAAACACCATCGGCCCACGCAGTTGTTACGACGAAGGCAAACGAGTAGCTGAGACACTCTGCATGGATTATCACCGCGAACACAAGGTAGATATTCGGATCATTCGTATTTTTAATACCTACGGCCCTCGCATGCACCCGCAAGACGGCCGAGTTGTAAGCAACTTCATTGTACAAGCACTTGCAGGCGAGCCTATCACCATCTACGGTACGGGATGCCAAACGCGTTCATTCTGCTATGTTGACGATTTAGTACGAGGAATGATGACCATGATGGACCAAGAAGAATCTATCGGGCCGGTAAATCTTGGTAATCCAAACGAATTTTCTATGAAAGAATTAGCGGAAAAAGTTATCTCATTAACCGGCACTTCTTCTACGCTCGAATATAAACCGCTTCCACAAGACGACCCCAAGCAACGCCAACCAGATATTACACTAGCCAAAAAACTTTTAAACTGGCAGCCAACTATTGAACTAGAAGAAGGGCTTACGAAAACTATCGAATATTTTAAGGGACTGTAAACTAACCTCATCCCCAACCCTTCTCCTTCGTAAAGAGAAGGGAGTCGCGAACGTTTCCTCTCCTTACGAAGGAGAGGCTAGGTGAGGTTAGTGGCGCTGTCATTTCGGATCATTCAAATTCCAAGGTCAAATTCCAAGGAGTTTCCTTAGAATTGCGTTCTTTCGGCTTTTAGATGCATTATATTGCTACTTCAAAGGTAAGGGTTGAATATGAATATTAAAGAGCTAAGATTGACTGCGGCATAAAAGAAGGCTAGTTTAGGTGAGTACTTGATCGCTCTGATTGCACTTTAAACGGAGGTGAACAATGTTTGGTGAGCCAAGTGCTTTTAATCCTGTGCTTGATAATACGTCGCTGCACATCTACGATGCCGGGACTTTGACAAAAACGCAGTTGCAAGAAATGGAGCGCGCTGCAGCTGGTTATGTGGATGTGAAGCTAGAAAGATCGGCGCGTACGCGATCACCAACTCAAAACACAACGTCGAGACTTCGGAGATCTTCGGCATAATCAAATTCACAACCCCGTTCGGTTTCCGAGCGGGTTTTTCTTTTGCCTAAATCTTATGTGGATTCAGGGTCAAGCCTGCCTGGCCGGTAGGCAGGCCCGGAATGACACTACCGTACGCAATCCGGGCCGGGTGGAAGAATTTCAACTGCAACAGACGAAATAACATCACGGTCTTGCTGCCCCACAAGTTCCAGCCGTGCACTTCCGGCAGCCACATCGCACGGAACTTGAATACGAGCACCTCCGAATATAAATTTCGTATGCACAAGAGAATAGTCTTTTGCTTCTGTAGTAAGCATAAGCTCCACTTCTTTATTCGAAGAATCTTTACCAACCGTCCATGTCGGCTTTACGAATGTTCCGGGAAGTAGCGGATCAAATACCGTAAGCGCCGTAGTGTCTGGCGCAACATTCGTACGCACCGTTACGCCGCCGATTGCATCAATAAGCGCTCCCACACCCACAAGCCCCAAACACCCTACAACTAACAACCCTATTCCAAACTGCCTATTCATATCGCTTACTTCCCATCGCATTAAAGATAGCTCGATACGACTTGTTCTCATTCAAGTACGAAGCATGAATATTCCAAGGGGAATTTTCCACCTTCAAAGCCTTCTCCAGGGCGTGCATCATAGGCGACTCGGGAGTTTTTTCTTGTGCTAAGAATTTCCCATCTTTTTTATGAATGATAAAAAGCTGGCGATTAAACGTCCACGAAACCAACGTTAATAGTGCGGGAATCAGAACAAGTACAGCATACAATCCATGGCCTACGCCCAAAAGTAGATCAAAAAGCCCGTGTAAAAACCATGGTACCAAAAATGCTAGTATCATATATGAGCGCGACCGAAACATATGAAATGTGCCTTGTGCTATAAGTACGCCCATAATCCCCGAGAAGCTAATATGCGCAAGTGTTGAAATTAAGAATCGCAAAAAGAATACAAATACTAACGTATCGTAATCTTGTCCGTGCAGCAGATCTTTAAAATATAAGGTATTTTCAAACGTGGAGAACCCAAGCCCAATCGCAACACCAATTAGTAGGCCATCAAATACTTGGTCAATCGTACGGCTCCGCCTCATCCATATCCGCATCGCACCATACCGAAGCCCCTCTTCTACAAGCGCAACAATAAGGAATGTTGCAAAGGCCGGAAGCAGAATATCTTGAATACGGAGCAGGGGCAATGACGCACCAGCATAATAATGCGCTGTTTGAGGAGATACTATGTTCCATACACTATCCGCACCACGCTCTAGCCAAAACGCGGGTAACACGATAATTGCACCCACGGCAAACGCCAGCGCAATAGAAGCTGCGGGTAAGCTTCGGTCCCGATTGCGCAAATACCACATCCATAAGAAAAACACTGCGGGCAACAGGCTCAGCAAAAACGCTACAATCCCTATAGACACTCCAACGGGAAGAAAAATAGGGGCATTCACCATGCATTCAAGTATATCACGTCCTCAGGAGCGATGACTTATATATATCCGGCCGATGTGGCGCAAGGCGAACTATTTTCACATGCGATTTATGCAAGGCCTCAAGAATTTTTCTCACTTCGGTATCCGAAGGTGCTTGGTCATATCCCAATGCAAGAATATCAAATGCAAAAGTGGCAAGTAACGAGTATGAAAACGGGTCCGCATCTCCGAGCATTGCCTCATCTACTACGCTTTCGTGTGCAACCGCCGCAAGACGTTCGTGTTCTGGCACCGCAGGAGACCTGCCTTTTTGAGAATTAATAGCTGTGTCTCTCGCCACTACAACCGCGAGGTAGCCTCCAAGCGACGCTGCCTGCTCGAATAAATCACGATGCCCTGCATGCAGAGGGTCAAATGTGCCAAACACCAGTACACGCAAAGAGCTATTCATCACTAACAGATGCAAATAGTGTGCGGTATTGATCGTACGTATGCGGAACATGGCTGCGCCTGCCTGCAGTAGAGGCATCAATTGCGTCCAGAATCTTCGTATCAATACGAACACTCTGTGCCGCCGCAGCAGCAGGCAATTGCACGTCATCAAATAAGGGTGCGTACGCATGACGATATCCAAGATATAGCGAGAACACGAGAAAAACCGCGATGGTTATAAGGCGAATAATGGGGCCACCCAGGGTTCCCATTACTGCACGTACTCCATCATTACTACTAGATAGGCGCATCATAGAAATAATATATCGTATGTAACGTCATTTGAAACACTGGCTGCGACGCTTTCTCGGGTAATCCAGCAGCTATAATATCCCACGATTCGATAGAGAGAAATTCATTTTGATTTTCCATGGCTTCTAAAAACGAGAATAGCGCCTCAACTGAACCCGTAACTTCAGCAGTGATACGCTTGGGCCTTATAGTGCCACTCCCAGCCTCTATGGAAATCGTATCTTCAATACTTTTAAGCTCAATACCCAACTGCTTAGTATCAGCAAGAGCTTCAATACGACCAACTACTTGAGATAAAGCGCTTGAAGCTGGAAATACATCGCCAAGCTTGAGTAATCGAGGCTGCGCATCAGAAAACGCTTGCTGAGATTCAATCATTTTCTGGGAGAGTAACGCAAATTGCTCCTCATTAGTTTGCAGCAAGTGTAATTGCTGAGCACGATCGCTCACATACCCCCACAAGAAGGGCTGAAGTGCAGCCAGAGCGAACAGAAGAACAATGCGAAATAGTGAAATCATATCTATTTCAACAACATAATAAACTCATAAGGAGCGTTCGTACGATCAATCAAATTGGAGTTGGGGGCTTTAACAGAAGTAGCCCAGGAAATACTCTTGAGGCGCTGCTCCAAAATAATCAGCGCATTCCGCGTTGCAGCTTGCCCAGAGAATGAAATTGACGGCGCATCGCCCCCCGTTGCTCGAATAGCTTGGATGTGCACACCTCCCGGAATAACTCCTAACAGCTCATGTATTTTATCGCTCCACAAGAGCCGTTTATCGCTCACCCCGCTGATCGCAGAAAGCAAAACATTCTGAGAACTCACTGATTCACGAAGAGCAGCATATTGCGACATCACCTGATCTAATTGCGCCGACTTTTCAGGAGGGGTTGCAGAAATCAAACTTTGTAAAATTCCAAGGCTGAGAGTCCCCACAAGCGTCAGCAATGCGAGCCCCATCGTAATACTAGAAAGGAAGTGATGCGTATTCTCTACCATCGACTTGAGCGCAAGTGCATGGCGTCGAGGTGGAGGAAGAAGATTCAACCCATCCGTACGAAGCGCAAGACCAAGCGCAGTCACAAAATGACTAGCATCTTGAGGACTGATCGACATTGCAGGTGACGTTAGGTTCGTGAGTGGATTCCCGATCTGCACCGGAATACCCGGAAACACTTCTCCAAAAATATCTCTGATCCCTGGTAAATTTGCACCGCCACCCGATAAAAGTATTCCTCGCACACTACCACCTCCTGGTAATTGAGGTAACGCAGATTCAATAGTACTATGCACTTCTTGCGCCAATGCCAATACTGCCCCTCGAAGCGTAGTAGCAATTGCCCCATCCTCCCCATTACGGGCAATAACACCGATTATAGACTTTTTCTCTGCGGCAATCTCAGGAGTAATAGAAAATGCCCGAACCAGCTCTGCCGTTAACCGATCCCCTCCGCTCGGCACATCTGCCGTAAGTCGCATCGCACCCCGATCAAAATATATAATCTTAGTCGTGCTTGCACCCAAATCACAAATTACAACCCCTTCAATAGAAGCGGAATCAAGTGGCAGAAGGCTGCGAACCATAGCTTGTGATTCTAACTCTAATGCCACAACACTAAATCCAGCGCCGTCCAATGCAGCTAGAAGCGGGTCTATGACTGCTCGCTGAGCAGCCCCCACAAGTACCTGGCGCATATTTACACTAGACGAAGATGCAATGGGCTGCCATCCCACATATACACTTTTAAGATCAAACGGGAGGTCTTTGCGAATAGCCCACTGTACTGCTTCATCAGTTTCTTGTTGAGATAATATTGGTACATCGAGCACGCGAATAAAGGAACGAGTTTCCGGAATAGATGCAACAATAGGGCCTTGAGATAATGGAAACGGCGAACATTTACCACATGTGGTTTTCAAGTGTTCTATTAAAGTAGGAACGTCTTGAACAATACCCCTGCGCAAAAGGCCAGCAGGCAATGGCGACCAGCATACAGTTTTAAATTGCGGACGAGAGGCAGAAGAAACCTCCGCAATTTTTACCGAACGATCAGAGATATCAATACCAATCATAAGCCGCTGGGTATAAAGAAGGCTGAATTTGGTATAACCGGTACAGATTGTGTCGCTTTTTCCTTTTCTGCAAACCATAGAAATACCCGGTCAAATCTATCGCCTGCTGCGGATACATTTTCTCCAGCAATCCCAACAGACGCTACGGGCACAGCAGGAAATGAAAAGGCATAATATATAATACCAAACGACACCAAGGCGCCAATCAAAATAATGCCTATCGCAATAGACCGTATATGGTAGATAAATATATTTGATATGTGTTTCATTTTTGCAAAATAGAGATAATCGCTTCTACGGCTAGTAGGCTTCCTGAAGGAGGCTTTGATTTGGAAGTATCTGCGGGCACATTGGCCGCAAATGACCCAGGTGCACTCTGACGTGTTGTATCCAAGTTCCAAGAAGCAACCCTAATTATATATGGTACATGTTCTAAACGATACATAAACGCAACAAGAGCCGAAGGTGATCCAATCGCATTCATTCGTATACGAACATCTTGCAAAACGCCTGGCTTAGCAGTACCCGCATGTACCTGAGGCACTTGCACAGAAACACCAGATTCTTTGCCGGCCAGCAATATCTTATCTATCACACCCACAATCTCATCCTGTGAGATAGTAATCAAAGAAACTTGCTGCAGTTTTTGCTCAATACTCTCTAACTCTTTTTTCAATATACGCGCTTGTGACTCTTGTGTTGGAGCTATCTCTAATTCGCGAATAGAAAGAGCCAAGGTATCGCGTATCTCACGTACCTGCATATGCAGGAAAAATGATGCCACAATACAAAGCACCGTACTGCTACCGACAATACTATAATATATTAGCGATTTCATACGGCAGGGTCCCCTTTCGCTTTCGGAAATATTGTAAAGACTGCAGCCGCATCGGGTACAAGCGCAAAATTTTGTAAGGGTGCTACAACATGGTCTACCCACGGCAGTTTTTCAAGCGATCGTTGATACTGTACTACCACAGACCCCTGAGAAGCTCTTCCTGTAAGAACAAGGGTTTGGGGATTTTCGGTTAATTCAATTTTTACTATTGCGATACCCGGCGATGCAAGGCGCACTATATCTGGTATCAGGGGCGTCCAAAGATATTCTTGAGTAATGCGATCATCGACAATAGCAATAATCGCATTAATATCTTGTATTTTTTGATGTATTTCAGCCCTCTCACTCTCTTGGGTTAATCCATGTTGCTGAACTGAATTTCTCATTGTTCTAAGCGCTCCGTATGCTGCAGCATAGGAACATACTGCAATAACTGCGCAAACAAGAATCGCATCCATAATTGCGCGAATTCGATGAGCAACTATCGTATGTTGACGATCGTTTTTTGCTTCTGGCGAAAGTACATTAATCTCTGTCTTCATAAGGGAACACTATCACGAAGGGCTAACCCCAATGCGGTTGTATATCGAACCGATTCTTGTAAATCCATCGGAGGGTGAGTAGCGCCTGATCCGGTCAAGATGTTAACCCAAGGATTACCCCGCTGAATTTGCACATCATCAAAATGTTTTTGAAACGCATCATCAAGTCCCGGAAGATTAGAACCACCCCCTGTAAGGATAATCTCCGTAACCTCGTGCTTGGCATTACTAGTATTAGTAAAATCAACAATTCCTCTAATATCCGTGGCAAGTTGCTGAATGCCAGGAATTATAACTACTCGCATCTTCTCAACTATATCAGCCGGCAATGCATGCAGATTCTCAAGCACCGTATGAGTGTCTTCAGGCGATAATGAAGATATTAAACTTGCAACGCCACAGGCAAGGCTCGCCGTAAATCTACTTGCACCATGCTCGTATACGATAACGTTTGTCGCACTGCTTCCAATATCAACAATCAATAACCCTTCCTTCAAACGCCACTCTTGAGAAACAAGGGATCTCACGATAGCCTGGCTTTCAAGCTCAAATGCGGCAACATCAAGGCGCAGCTTCTTCAGAACACCGTACAGCGCATCAACAACTTTTTTTTGCGCAGCTCCCACCTGGATCTCTTGATGATTGGGCTGTATAGGATGATCACTTGCAGCCAGAAGCTGCCAGTCTATATATACATTTTCCAAGCCAAACGGAATATGTTGAGCAATTTCCCACTGCACAGCCTCCCCAATCTCATCTTCATTCATCTTCGGAATCTCAATAACCCGTAAAAAAGATTGGGACTCCGGAATGGATGCAACTACAGGATCTTTTTTCCGGTACATCGCGCCACATGAGGCAAGCGCCTTTGCAATTTCGCGCTCCATAGCTGCAGCATCTACAACGATTCCATTCACAACAACCTTGGGAGGCAAGAGGTGTAAGTATCTGCACCCCAGGCGCCTACCCCTTCCGGCAGAGAGTTGGACTATTTTTATAGTCTGATCAGATATATCAATGCCTATCATATCTATATATTACTGTGTTTCGCCCCACGATAGAAATTGGTATTCACCGCTTGTTGGGAAAAATGGAGGCGGCCCATATAATAAATTGGAGTCGTATGTACTCGCACCAGTCTGATACCCGCTTATCACCGTGCCACTTTCATTAACCCACGTAGTAACCGGAGTCCAGTTACTTGCGATCATCCCACGCAAATTCATAGAGGTTCTCAGCGTGTATGTCCCCGAAGAATAATATCGCCTTCCAAATCGGCCGTGCTGTGCAAGGTATGCACCATCCAACTCAAGATTATCAGGAGCAGCAGAATACGGAATCAGAATATTTTTTTGCGCAATCGCTCCAAAAGTACGCGTCCCATCATACACACCGTCATATGTAATGCTCCCGTTCAAAATAATATCAGCATTGGTACTCGGCGTATCCGGAAACCGTCCGGCAGCTACGGTAACATGGCTGCGTATGTTGCCGTTTACCCATAATGTATCCTCTACATATATAACCCCGTTATCAGGTACGGCTGCGGACGTAAGAAATGCTTCCGTAGCAATATCGTGCGATACCGTTTGCCACCCCGTATCCGGAGCATATGAAGACATAGCAGTAGTAGTGGCGGTCACTATAAATACGGAATACGTATTATCTGTGTTAAATACAACATGATACCCCAATGCTCCCGACGGCCCGTAATAGGTTCCTGCCGCTACTGCCGCGGCCTGCATATCCAACAGGTCTACCGTAAGCCCACTATAGTCAATGCTCGGTACTGGGAACTGCCACAGGGCACTATCACTCCCATCTCCCCATATACCGGGCTTCGTTTCATTTGCACACCCATGCGATGTTTGGCATACGTACGTACTTTTTGCGCTCATCATAACACCATCAGACACACCATCCATCCGGATTCCGCCGTTTGAATGTACTTGCCCATGAATTTCTTCGTCATACCAAACGTCCTCATTCGTAACAAAGACGTACTTCGCAAGACTTGGGATTCCGTACGTTGCAGTAAGAGTAACTTCTCGTGTAGGAGAGTTTGCAGTGTGCCCAACAGAAGTAATAGTGACAACCGTGCTGCCATTTTGAGGGGCAGTAAACGTTAATGAATATGTACCAAGCGCCCCCTGCAACTGATCGGCAAGTTCATGCTCAGCTGCGCTAAAATCTGTAGGGTTATGCGCAAGCCTCCAACGAGCAAAATTAAGCCCTGCTTCTGCAATTTGAAATGCTGTTTCATCTTGTGCAGCTAATCCTCCTTGGCGATACTGGAGATTTATAACACCAGAAATTGATGTGAACATAATCCCAATCATCATGACCATAATGACGGTCATAATTAAAATACTCCCGCGGTTTTCGTTGTCATTCCGGGCTCCGACCCGGAATCCACGTAGAGTAATCATCGCCATGATGATATATAAAATAACACATGCTGCAACTCCTGCGACACCGGAAATCCGTATGTGAGCGAACTCATAAACAAAAACCCAGCTGCAATTAACACAAGGCAAGCCGCAGCAACTATTCGTCGCTTCAGGCCCACTGCCTTATCAAACCACCACACTCCAAACAAGAGTGAAAATAACAGTGGAGTTAAGTAATGGTATAAAAATAACACGCGAGGCACGCGCATAAGCGGAATAAACGATAGGATGTATCCGAGCAAAAACACCCAGGCAACGGCGTTCGTCTTCGTAAATATTCCCCGAGCAATCAGTGTGAATGCATAGAGAAGCCCAACCGCAGAGAAAGCCGCACTCCCCCACCACACTATCGGATTACCGAGCAAGTAGAGGAACTGGTTACCTCCACCTTGCCAATAAAATACAGACCGTACCATAAATGGCCACGTATACCACTTGCTTCCGTATGGATGATCGGCTGTTAAGTTGTAGTTAGCCGAAAGCATCTTCTGATGCGTCTGTACAACATCTTGCCAGAAATGCCCCGTAGGCACTCCCCACACATCCCCCGATCCTGGAAGCGTTAAGAGTGAAAAGTGCAGTGCCCACCCAGCAATGTAAACCGCACCAACAGTACCCACGAGTAATGATATCTTCCCAAACCAAATCCCCGATTTCATATATCCGTCTCGAATTGCTTGTACGAGTAATACTACTCCTGCAAGAGCCCCCCCAATTGCTCCAGTAAACTTTGTTCCAACCGCAATACCAGCAAGAATTCCAGCAAGAATAACCCAATACCAGCTACGTAAGCTGTGCTTTGTTTGTACTGCCGCTATTGCAGCACTCACACAACCAAACGTTGCAGCCAATAAAATACTATCCGTAAGGATATAGCGAGATTCAACTATAAGAGCATTTTCAAACGCTAGGGCAATGCCACCCATAAACGATAGTTCGAGCGAAACGCCCGCTTGCACAAGTAATATCATAATAATAACCGGCAACAGCGCACCAAATATCGCCGGAACCATACGAATTTCCGCAATAGGAACATTCTCGTATGGTTGCCCAATATGATCGAACGAGAACTGTCCATCGTACCCTACAACATACGCACCGCCGGCGATCAAAAGCTTTCCAATCGGCGGATGAATATCAAAAAACCGCTCATGCGTACAACAATACGAAGAAATAAACTTTCCAAAATGCACTTCATCAAATACAACTTGGTTAATTGCACCAAGCGACGACACACGCGCAACAAGCGCGAGAAGAAATACTATAATTAATCCTCCAAGAAATTTTGTATTCATATTCTCTACGGCGTAGAAAATATCATAATGCGATTGTTCGCGATATCCCCTACATACAACCGGCTATTGACGCTATCGTATGCGAGACCGCCTGGTTGTTTTAGTGTTGCTTGAGTAGTAGAAGCGTTACTGCTATCGTAGGTTGTTTTTCCTATTACACCCATCGCATTTTCACCATTCGTTATTACAGCAAGATCAAATACTAGAATACGATTGTTATTTCTATCTGAAACAAACAGACGATTGTGCAAGCTATCGTATGCAAAACCAGTTATAGATCCCATATTTCTTTGGCTTGCCACCCCACCGCTGCCTGAAAACGTAGTCTTTCCAAGCACATTAATTGCATTCTCTCCGTTCGTAATAGTAGAAACATCGTAGATAAGAGCACGCCCGTTGCCACTATCTGCAACAAAAAGCCTGTTATGTACACCATCGTACGTAAGACCCTGAGGTGTCTTCAAACCGGACTGTGTTGCAGAAGGAGATGTTATCGAAAAATTAGATTGACCAAGCACATTAATTGCATTCTCTCCGTTCGTAATAGTAGAAACATCAAAGACGCTTACACGATTAGACGTTTGCTGAGCAACGTACAACCTTCGATGAATACTATCGTATGCAAGACCAACTGGACTATAGAGTATTGCTTGGGTGGCAGGAGAAGGACCAATACCTCCAAAGCCCGTCTTCCCAAGAACGTTAATTGCATTCTCTCCGTTCGTAATGGTAGAAACATCGTAGATAAGGACTCGGCCACTCGTAAAATCCCCCACATACAACTTCCTATTGACACTGTCGTATGCGAGACCACGAGGTGATTTCATCCCGGCTTGAGTAGTAGCTGCTAGGTTAGATGTGAAGTTAGCTTGCCCAAGCACATAATCAGGAACTCTATCGGATAATGTATCATTAGAGTTTAGATTATATACTAATACACGATTATTATTTGGATCAGATATAAAGAGTCTATGTCGGGTAGTATCAATGCTAATTCCCTGAGATACTGAATTAAATCCAAATCGATTGACGCCTACCTGTCCATCATTATTTGTATTTTTGGTATACAGAGGAACTAGTGGATTATCGGACTGACTTACATACTGCCCAATTAAATCTATGGCGGGGGACCCATTTACAAATGGGGGAGCGGGGGCAAATGTTATGTCCCGTACATAATCCCGATTGCCATTTTCCGTATACGCAAGAATAGGCTGGAATGTTTCAGAAGAGGTAATTGGATAGAGCGCAGTATCAAGCGGCACACAAGAACTGGTAGTTGACGCTTGTACTGTTGCCCAACTCACGCCCAAACATTGATTTGTATATAACGAATCAAGAGGGACTTGAAACAAGCTACTTAGCACGGGCACACTTTTTGCAATCCACACATACCACCCAGCAGGATTCCCTAACCCCGTATCTGTTTTGTAATTCAAAATTGCATACAACTTATTCGCATACACACTCAAGCGCCCATCATTTAATTCAGAAAACGTGAGAGTTTTTGTAGACAGTGTATCTCCGGAACTCGGATCTTTAATAACAACACTTGCGCTCGCGTTACTTGCCGGCGGATTCCCACGTGGGAGCTGAATACTCACTTCACGAGCTGCAACAGGCCCTACAATTTGAGATACATCACCCTGTAATTTACTGCGCGGAGTAATGCGAGTTGAAACAGTCTGCTTATTAGCATCCTGCGGATCAGTAGAGCTAACTGTAATACTAACGCCAATATTTTTTACCGTGAGCGATGTTCTAGTTTCAGGTACAGAGATACTGTTTCCGCTTGCATCATAGTACGTAAACACTGCGTCAGTATTTGCAACGTTTCGCATAATGATGCCCGAGGTGGTAGCCCCAGCAATAGTAACTTCTCGCGTCAGCTCAGTTCCAGATTTGCGATACGCGACTTTTTCTAGATTACCGTCCCCTTCTATGTCGGTATATACGGCAATTGCATTATCCCCTGCTTCCTGCAGCCAATCATTACTCGTATTATCTTGAGTGTTGCGAATAACGTCCGTTATACGCTGTACTTGATTACGCGCATCCGCAGTTGCAAATATATGCCCAACTTGAGATCTGTATGAAGTGATACTTCCGGAGAAAAAGTATAGCAAGGCACCCATAATCACGGCGCTAATCGCCATCACAACAATGAGTTCAACAAGCGTATATCCAGATTTATGATGAGAGATCATAGAGTATTAGGGTACAGAAAATATCATGACACGATTATTACCCCAATCAGAAACAAACAGACGACTATTAGTGTTATCGTATAAGAGTCCAGATGGCGCGGCAAATGTTGACTGCGTAAGTCCGCCACCCGAAGAGTCAAAACTTAGTTGACCAAGAACGCCGATTGCATTCTCTCCGTTTGAAATATCGGTAATATCAAAAACAACTACACGATTATTACTCTTATCTGCAACAAAAAGACGTTGCCTGGGAAGATCAAGTGCAAGAGAACCTGGATTATCCAAACGATTTATGCTAACCGCCCCATCCGCATTCGTACCCCAATCGCCTCGCCCAAGAACATTGATAGCTTGTGCCCCATCCCCGACTGCAAGACGAAGATCAGAAGAACTTAGGGGCCTACCATCAAATACCATTACACGATCATCTTGCATATCTGAAATCAATAAGCGTCCAGTAGTACCGTCATACAACACCGCTATTGGTTGCTCAAGATTTGCCTGAGAGCCAAGATCCACACCAGCGCCGCAAGGAGTGAAGCTAGATTTACCAAGAACATTGATAGCATTGGGCTTGTCTCCAGATAAAAGGCGTGGATCACTGGAGCTAACTGGCCTTACATCAAATATCATCATTCGTCTATTGTTCGTATCGGCAACAAACAGTCTATTATTGATACTATCATACTCAAGTCCATTAGGGTTGTTCAGACCATTCTGAGCACACGAGGACGGGGTTGTAGCAGCATATGTTGATTGCCCAATGATATTAATGGCAGGCTCACCATCAGTAATAGAAACGACATCAAAAACAAGTATTCTATGAGTGCCGTCAGATGCAACAAAAAGACGCTTATTGGTACTGTCATACGCAAGAGCAATAGGACGACCAACTCTTGACTGCAAAGGTGGCAATCCTCCTGCGTTAGTATAGTTAGTTTTCCCAATAACGTTATCAGGAATAGGATCTGGCAACGTATTATCCAAATTTAGATTATACACAAGAACTCGACTATTATACGAATCACCAATAAACAATCTATGCCCCAGACCATCAAGCGCAATTCCATTCCAGGGATGATACAAACCATACCGATTAACAGGAATTGGACCGCTCCCATTTGCATCGTTTGCATATCCTTTTGCGTATAAAGCCTGTAAAGGATTATCTGTTCGATTAACATACTGTCCAATCAAGTCAATTGCAGGTGCACCATTTGCAAACGCGAACGTATACACTTCCGACATAATCGGACTTACATTTCCTGCGGCATCTAGTGCAATAGCCTTCAGAGTTTTTGAAGAGCTAATTGCAATTACAGAAGAATAGAGGGCTGAGGCAACGGTAGGCGTAGAACCATCCAGCGTATATCGAATTGCCGCGCCAGATTCTGCTGATAACGAAATGGATTGTGCAGATGTATAGCTTCCACCAGCAGGAGATGCTACGGGCGCTGCCGGAGGCGTTGTATCTATTGTATATACCTCAACCATTATAGTGCTTACATTCCCCGCAGCATCTACCGCAATGGCGCGCAGCGTAACCGTTGCAGAAATAGAGATAGGACTTGTATACACCGTTGAACTCGTAGTTGGATCAGTGCTATCTATTGTGTAGTAGATAGTCGCATTTGCTTCTGCCGATAACGAAACATTTTTAGTCTCGTTATAAACCCCTCCCGCAGGTAGGGCAGTAGGTGAATTTGGTGCTACGGTATCCACTGGGCATACAGAACGGTTCCATTTATATGCAAAATATGGCCCCACAGCACTTCCGGACGGACTTTTGATAGTGGCACTCACTTTAGAACAAAAGCGATCATCAGGACTGCGCGCAAGCGAAATAACATCAACCGCCTGACCACTACCCTGCTTTACCACAGACAACGTATACGTGCCAACAGCTGTATTTGCTACCGGGTCAGCAATTGATGTAGGAATTCCAGACAACGCAACTAGCTGATCTAATGTATAATCAGCATTTTCTACCAAAAATAAGATACGCTGCACTCCTGATTCCGCAACCTGATATATACGCTCTTTCTGTGTTGCGTCAGACGTAATATGCAATTCGCGGGACACAATTCCCACAGAGCCTATAAACATAACTGTCAACATAGAAACAATCACCATCACCATCAGTAGTATTCCCCCGTTACTCCTAGATAATTCATTCATAGATTACGAACATACCCAAGCAGGGTCACCTTGGCCCAGATACAAAGCACCGCTTGGTGTATATCCACGCGGGACTGTTGCATCGGCACAATTTCCACTTGAGGGACAAGCTGCCATATAAGAACATGAAGCGGTTGATACGGGGCTACTACACGTAAGCGTTGCGATATATGTAGTATTGCCAGTACTTTGAAAAGCGCTACCGTTCCACTGATAGTTATCAATCGGAGAAGCGCTGCCATTTGTAGATGCCGCAATGGCATAGCCCTTGAGATTACAAAGCTTGCGTCTTGTTGCGATATTGTCGCGAAATCTGCCATCACTAGTTCCTGTTCCATCTGGGATTTTGGAAAACAACCCAAGGCTATTTACAAACGTCCGTATTTGAATACTGCTGGAAAATACAAACGTAGAGGGTAACGCAGGAAACTCAACCGAACAGGTTACTTCACCGGGACTACACGCTCCGGGGGGCCAATTTGCAACTGTGGTTGCCGCTGAAACAACGCTACTACTCGCAGATCCAGATGCAACCCCACCTACCGTAGGACTTACCTGAACTCGAACTGTTACATAGTCCGCATTTGCAAGACTTAAAATACCTGAGACAGAACCATTTGCCGAATCATCAACGGGGAATATATTTGTTATAAGAACATATTCTTGCTGGTCTTGCTGAATTGATTGTATATATTCAAGTGAACCGTCTGGCTTCAATCCTCCAGTTGCGCCGCTCGGGATAATACCAATTTTAGTGTACGGCAATCCATGGAGCTTTTCTATAGCGTCGTTCGCAATTGCTTGTGCGACAACCTGTTTTTCAACCTTAAATGTTGTTTTGGAAACCAATACCGAAACACCCACAATCGCAATCGTTGCAACTGCAAATAAAAACATCGCTATTAAAACCTCTATCAAGGTAAACCCATTCTGCATAGGGTAATTATACACCCACTAAGCTTCTTTAGCTTATAGCTGCATTAGCTTGTAGAAATTGAGTTGTTGGGGGTTACGCATGGGGTAGGTAATACCAACTTAACCCTATCCGTTCTAGTCTGTCTGAGCTTGACCCGGAATCCACGTAGACTACGTCTGGATGCCGGATCAAGCCTGCCTGCTCGGTAGGCAGGTCCAGCATGACATCGCATAGATTAGGTTAAGTTGGTATGAATCATGAATATACGAAATACTATACACCCATTACTATAAATTTTCTTTTAAATTTCGTAATTGCACCTGTGAGTTTAAAATGAGCCCATCAGAAGAACTTGCGGAATCAACATCCAAAACCATCTCAAAATCAACATACCGAATATCAGAAACACTGCCAGTGGGCGTTGGAGTTGGAGTTGGTGCTACGGATGTAGGAAGAGGCCAGTAAAACGTCTTGAATACTGTAAAAGAATCGCCCGTATCCATACACCACAAATCAAACTTTACCAAGACAACGTCTGCACTTTTCATATATATAACCCCCTCGTACCCAGGGTCGGGGCTATCAAAGCTCGTTATAACCATTTCTGGGTCAGTAACAAAGGTATCATCCGGATATTGATACGCATGATAAATACTCGGGTTATTCTTCATTCGTCCATAACTTAGGCCTGGCAACGTAACCTTAAACCCTACTTGCCCGTTCCTTACAGCACTTCCCGAAGTCTGCTCAAACGTTACGTCCCATGTCTCGTCACACGTTGAAATTTCATAATCTATAGGTGTAGGTGTAGGTGTAGGAAACGGTGTAGGGGTAGGTGTAGGAAACGGTGTAGGGGTAGGTGTAGGAGACGGCGACGGACTAGGTGTGGGAATAGGAGGAGTAGGCGAAGATGAGGGGCCAATCACGGTAACACTGTTGGTCATGGTAAACGTAAGGCTTCCATCTTGACTGCAACCATCATCCTTATACGCAACAAATGAAACACTATAAGTACCCGGACTACTCGGCGCAGTAATGGTAAAACTTTCTGAAAACGTTCCAGGATTCGTATGGTCAGAATGGTCCACACATCCAGATACTTCGTTGCCAACTTGCCAATATGTAGACTCCCAATCGTTATTTGAACCCGAACCAGACGTAGTAACTGCTAACTGGGCAGTGATAAAAGCTGATGGAGCAACAACCACGGAAAGCAACCCATTCAAAGTAGCAAACACTACCGTACGTGCAGCACTCACCGGAAATGGTAGTACTCCACATATAACACTCACGATAATATACCCTATGAGCCCTCGTATGGTCAGTGATTTTTTCATGGGGTGGGGGTGGGCAATATAAGCGGATTCGGATCTGTGGGGTAATTGCTTCCGTAGTACGTAAAAAGTGGAGTTGAGCCATTGTATATAGAGCGTGCAACAATTGAAGAAACTTCGCCCACTACGTCATACACAATGGGATTGCCCGATGGCTCAATAACTCCTCGCACTAAATCCGTACCCACGAGTTCATAGCGCACTCGTTCCGTGGCTATGTCGCCGTCAATATCTGCATAAAATATGAGTTTTTGCGCCGTTGCTTCCACTATAGGATACGCTCCTGTATCAGAAGGGCGAGCTTCTCGAAGCTGATGCGCAATTCTCTTCAACTGCACTCGAGCCGTATCATCCGCAAGCGTTTGTAAAAATAATGAACGATACACTGGAATAGATATACCCATAAGCCGCACAAGTGCGACAAGAATAATACTGGAGATACTAATTGCAACAAGAATTTCAATCAGCGTAAAACCTCTCATAGTGCTACTAATGTTACTTGAGTACGCACAGTTCCATCGACTGTTACTTGTTGGACTGATTGCTGATAGCCCGCCGCATCAACCGTTATCGTATACTCAGAATTTTCAGGCATATCAGCAAAAAACGCTTGCCCATTAACAGTTGTTTGCTTCGTTTCGTCATATCCACTTTTTGTAACATGTACCGATGCGTTTTCGATTGGCTCTTGAGAGGAAGGTAGAACGGTGACATGCAACGATAACGGCGTATGCGCAGCGAGCTTCATTAGTACCGTTTCCTCTGCGCCCGGATTTATCACGAGCGGCAACGGCAGGCTTGTATCTTCAATATCATACCCAGTAACAGTACCGTCTATCGAAATTGCATACGAATCCCATACCATACTTTGATACTCATGAGATCCACTGCTATCCGTTGTATCATTTGCATCCAGCACATACACCGGCTGCGCATTTTCATCGGTACCAATCTTTTTTGTTCCTGTTATACGATATGCAACATCTGGGATAGGCGCACTAGTAAGCGCATCTACCGTTTGCACTACAAGAGACGCTACTGCATCAAGTGAAAATGTTTTATTTATCACTTGCCCTGCAATTGCAGTTAGATGGGAATGGTCCGTATCTGGGGTAAAAACACCAGCAGGAGTATATGTTTGCTCTGTAGTATGCCCTGCTTTCGAAACTGTGAGTTGGTACGTGCCACTTGCTGCGAGCAATCCAGGAATCACAACCCTTCCTTCGTCGTTTGTTGCGGTAGTAAGGTCGACAAGTGGACTCACTTCGGAGTTTGAGAGATGAACTGTTGCCCCTGCTACCCCGGCACCTGCAGCATTCAACGCTTGAAATACAAGCGTACCTAAAGAACTTCCCCCCTCAATACCCTTGGGTGTAATCTGTGTGATTAATAACACGGGGCGTGCAGACACATTTGATTGCCACGAAACTTCTACGCGGGCTTGTTTATAGTCCGTATTCAGCGCATCAGGGGGATTGCCCTCAGCCGTACCGTCGTACGGATCATCAATGTACCGAATATCCGTTGCAATAGTATACTCACTGCCATTTCTAGTAACCTGTTGACTTTGCACAATGGGCCCGGAAGGCACCCCGCCAACTGTACCCACATTGTCGTACGGCAAATTACGAATCTTTTCCATTGTTTCATTTGCAAGTGCCGTTGCAATAATTCGCCGCTGACCATCGTGAGAAGATTTGAGCGTAAGCGTAATCAGCGAAAATACCCCAACCGCCACAACACCAATAACAAATGTTGTAATTACTACTTCGAGAATACCGAAGCCTTTAGATAACATTTACAAGTCCGTAAATAGGTGAGATCACAGAGATTGCAAGCGCACCTACCGCAAGCCCGATGGCAATCATAAGCACAGGCTCCATAATAGACGTAAGGTTTTTCATTGTTTGATCAACTTCTCCCTCGTAAAAGGAAGCAACTTCCTGAAGCACCGCAGACAGTTCTCCGGTTTGCTCACCAACTCCCATAATATTCACTACAAGGGGCGGAAACAATTTTTCTTGTTTCCCAAAAAATTCACTTAAGGATTTACCTTGCTTTACATACCCCTCAGCTTCATGAAACACCTGCGCATATATAGGGTGTGGCGTGTTGTTCCCCAAAATAGAAAGTGCTTCGGCAAATGCAACGCCGCTCGATAAGAGCGAACTTAAGTTCCGGGCAAATCGCGCAACGTTTACATCTTTTATAATCGGGCCCACAATAGGGAACAATAGTAATGCACCCATCACCGCTTTTTTTACTTTGGGGATTCGCATCAGCCACCACGCAACGCTTGCGCAAATGAGCACAAGCACAAGCACCACATACCAATATTCCGATAAAAATTTACTTGTACCGATTAACACGCGTGTCATGAGGGGCAACTCAACATCAAATCCTTCAAAAATCTCAACCAGCTTAGGCACAACAAATACCATCATAGCAACCCCCACTGCAAATAGTGCAGCTAAAATAACAATCGGATACAACATTCCACCTCGAACTGCGCGCTTCAATTCGAATTCCTTTTGTAATTGAGCCGCCAACACTTCTAATGTTTCTTGCAGCTTTCCTGTTGTTTCTCCTACGCCAATAAACCCTACAAACATATCAGGGAAGGCGTACGGATACGGACGCATACTATCTGCAAGCGATTGCCCTCGCTCCACTCCTTGGTACACTTGTGTTATGGCGTGAGACAGTGCACCATTTTTTGTTTGTTTCTGAAGTGTTGCAAGAGAACTTTTTAAATCAAGACCCGCACGCAACATTAATGCAAAGTATCGCGCAAACAATACCCGTTCCAGTACGGGTACTCGCGATACAAAAAAACTCATAACCGACGCATGATTACGCTCCTTTTTCGCTTCAAACGATGTAAGCAACACGCCTTCGCCTAACAAGTCTTGCCCCAACACGGCATGCGATGCCACTTCACGCGTACCCGTAACAAGTGCGCCTGTCTGTTCGTTCCTTCCTGTAAATGTATATGTTGGCATATTATTCTTTTGCTACTCGAAGAACTTCTTCTATGTTCGTAAGCCCACGCACAACTTTTACCACTCCATCCTCAAGCATCGTTACCATCCCCTGCTCTTTCTTTGCAGCAGTTTCAAGCGCGTCTGTGGTAATAGTAGCAGATAACAGCCGTTGCATGCTAGGAGTCATCTCAAACATTTCATAAATTCCCATTCTTCCTTTGTACCCATTATGACACTTTATACACCCGGGCGCAGCAAACATTTGCACGCCTTTCCAATCTGCATCTTTTGCAATAACCTCCTGCTGCTTGAGCACTTCAAGCATCCGATCAAGCTTCACAATATCCGCAATACTGTCCATCATTGCCTGGTCAATCGGTACTTGAGTACGACACGATTCACAAAGCTTACGTACCAAGCGCTGTGCCATCACCAGGTTCAACGTAGACGCAATTAAGAACGGCTCCACCTTCATATCCATAAGCCGCGGCACCGCGCCTGCGGCGCTATTTGTATGCAACGTCGACAGTACCAAGTGCCCGGTAAGTGCTGCGTTCACGGCAAGCGACGCAGTTTCTTCGTCACGGATTTCACCTACCATAATAATATCCGGATCTTGCCGCACCAGCGCCCGCAATCCATTAGAAAATGTAAGTCCAATTTTCGGCTGCACTTGCGTTTGATTCACTCGCTGCATGCGATATTCAATAGGGTCTTCAATTGTACTAATATTTACTTCCGAAGTATTTAACTCCCGCATTGCAGAATATAGCGTGGTTGTTTTACCAGATCCGGTAGGCCCCGTAACGAGTATCATCCCATTTGGCTTTGCAATATTGTCACGGAACATCTTCAAGCTTTTCTCGTCCATGCCCACATTATCTAAGCTCACCCCCTTACCCGATTCGTCCAACAAACGCATGACAATCTTTTCTCCATCAAACACGGGTAACGTAGAAACACGAAATGCGACATTATAGTCATCGCTCTCTAATTTAAATCGGCCATCTTGTGGCAACCTGTGTTCGTCAATCTTTAAATTACTCAATATTTTTATACGCGCTACAACGCCCGCAAGCACGGTCTTCGGCAACACCATCATATCGTGCAAAATTCCGTCGATCCGGTACCGCACCACCACTTTTTCTTCCGTAGGTTCAATGTGAATATCAGACGAGCCCTTTAAAATTGCATGCCTCAAAATAGAGTCGGCGATCTTAATGATCGGCAAATCCTCTGCAGCCTTCGACAAATCTTTTCCTTCCTCATTCGCCTTCTTCGCTTCATCTATAACTTGTTGCAAATCTGCCTCCAGAGTTCCTTCATATTTCGCCAGTGTTTCGCGGATACTGGTAACACTTGCAAGCGCAACCTCTACCGGCTTATCCACCTTCTTGTGAATAAACTCCACAATCTGCCGATCGTTGGGGTTTGCCATGGCAAGCTTCACCACTTCATCCGTCTGCTCATAGGCAATAATCATATGTTCGCGTGCAGTTGATTCAGGAATAATATCGAGAACCTTGGATTCAATCTGCTTATCGCGCACATCAATATATGGCATGCCAAGCGCGGCAGCATATGCTTTAGTATATTGCTCCTCCGTTACCTTACTTCCCGTAACAAGCAATGAATAAATTGCGCCCTTCCCTGTATCGATTTGCTCGCGGACTGCAGTACTATCAGCAAGCGCAAGTTCGCCCGATGCAACTAATGTTTGAAGGATAGTTTCGCTGATGCGATCAACCATGCCCTTCAGTATAGCAGAAACGATTTTATTGTACGACGATTGTACCTACGAGGGCTGTATTTAAATGATCATGCATGCCGAACGTGCCGGCTTTTGTGAACGTGAACGAAAATGTTTCACCTGTTGCCAAGCCTTTGCGTGCATCGAATCCGGAAAGGCCGGTATGGATTGGATGCGGGTTAGACGCTGGCCAGTGAAGTGCCTGTCCGTTATTAACAAATGTAACCGTTGTTCCAGCTTTTACTGTCACTGTTGCCGGTGTAAATCCTTCGTCATCGATTGAAACCGTAACAGCCGCCGGCGCAACAGACGCTTCAGGCGATGGAGAAACTGCCGGAATATCTGTTGGCGCTAATTGAATAAGTCCGCCTACAGACGGTGCAACAGTTGGTGTTGCTGTGGGCGCAGGTACGATAGCATCGTCGCTATCCCCTCGCATGGCAAACCATGCAACTGCAACGATAATAATAATTCCGCCTATTATAGAGAGTGAGTTTTTCATACCTCCATCATAACTCAATAGATTCCACAGAACAAACGTTCCCCTCTCCCAATTCTGGGAGAGGGTGCCTTGCCTACGTTGTTAGGCAAGGGGGTGAGGGGTCGACGTTGCGACTACGTTCCCCTCATCCGCGCTCCGCTCAAAGGCGGAGCTAACCTTCTCCCAAAACGGGAGAAGGGAGCGCGTTCGCGACGTGCTATACTTTACGCAATGTCGATTAAACAAGACCTTCAACCTCTCGTCCACGGAGAAGTAGACGTGGACGATGCATCGCTCACACACGCAAGCCGCGATGCCAGTATTTTTTCCGTACGCCCAAAGGCGGTTGTGCATCCGTTAAACATTGACGATGTACAAGCAATCGTGAAATACGCGACACGCAATGATGGCATCTCCCTCACCGTGCGAAGCGGTGGCACAGATATGTCTGGCGGAGCGCTTACAGATTCTGTTGTAGTAGATATGGCCTCCCATATTAATAGGATAGGAGAAATTCACGGAAACTCGCTTGAGATTGAACCTGGTGCGTTTTATAAGGATATGGAAAAGAAAACATCAGCAAAAAATCTTTTAATGCCATCGTACCCAGCATCAAAAAACATCTGCACCGTAGGTGGTATGGTGAATAATAACGCGGGAGGAGAAAAAAATTTACAATACGGCAAAACAGAGAAGTATATTGAGTCGCTCCGTGTGGTACTAGCAGACGCACAAGAATATGAACTGCGCCCACTCTCTCTACCGGAGCTCAAAGAAGCAATGCAAGAAAAAACATTCTTAGGAAAGGCATATCGAGCCACATATGATCTGTTGGAAAAAAACTACAAAGTAATTCATGCCGCAAGGCCTAAGGTTTCTAAAAATTCAGCAGGATATGCATTATGGGATGTATGGGATAGAAAGCGGTTTGATCTTACGAAGCTTTTTTGCGGATCCCAGGGCACACTGGGGATTACTACGAATATTACGTTCCGCCTAATACAGCCTCAGCAGCATGCAGAAATGCTCATCGTATTCCTTGATGACCTTGCACGGCTTGGAGACATCATTAACGACCTGAAAAAATATCGCCCAGAAAGCATAGAATCGTACGATGATCACACATTATTCCTGGCAACCAAAATCATGCCTCGGAGCCCTTCCCTTGCAATCCAATTCTTACCAGAATTTCGAATGCTCCTAATTGGTGGCATACCAAAACTCGTTCTTATTGCAGAATTCACCGGCAGTGCACAGGGAGAAGTTACATCTCGGCTGCGTGCAGCTCGGGCTGCGCTCGAAAAATATTCACTTCGCTCCCGCATTGCGCGCAATGCCAAAGACCGAGAAAAATACTGGCACATACGGCGAGAGAGCTTTAACCTGCTTCGGCATGCCCATGAAGAAAAAAAGCCGGCTCCGTTTATTGATGATTTTATCGTTCTGCCCCAACATCTCCCCGAGTTTTTACCGAAACTGGCAGGTATTTTAGAGAGGCACAAATTAAACTATACTATTGCGGGCCATGCTGGCGACGGCAACTTCCATATTATTCCACTCATGAATCTCAAAGACCGTCGACAGCGAGATAAAATTCCGAACGTCATGCAAGAAGTTCACAATCTCGTATTCCAGTACCATGGCTCATCTACGGCCGAACACAACGATGGCTTAATTCGAAGCCATGCACTCCCTCAAATGTTTGGCCCAGAAATAATGACGGTATTCGAACAAACAAAACATATCTTCGACCCAAAGGGTATCTTTAACCCCGGCAAAAAAGTGCATGCCGATTGGCAGTGGGCACAGCGGCACATTACGGGATAATACAATGGGCAGCTTCCAGCACATTGTTTGCAACAAAGTGTCGCGGATTGTTCAGAAGAGACGCTAGTTTTGGATCATTCTCACTCCAATACCTTGTATCGGGTAATAGCACTGCACGTCCGCCTTTCGATAGTATCATTTCAGAATCTGAGTGCTTATCGCCAATACCCCATGCAGAATCCCAATCAATCGGCCCAATCATGGCTTCAATCTGATCTAGCATGCCCGTTTTTGGTTTGCGACATGTGCAATCCGAAACTGCAGGATAGTGGGGACAAAATGCGATAGCCGCAAATTCAATTCCATGCTGCCGATATTGTTCCTGCAAATGCCGATTAAACGCGTGCATCTGCTCTTCGGCGTACATTCTTCGTGCAATTCCAGACTGGCCCGTCACAATGAAGAACCTTGCTCCTGCATCTCGCAGTATCGTAAGCCCTGCAACAGCGCCTTCGGGAATAGCAAAATCTTCAATGCGATGAGCATATCCCACATCTACATTCAAAACCCCATCTCGGTCACAAATAACATCAAACATAGTTAGTGCGCGCAGTACTCACAATCAGATTTGCCACAACCGGCGCCGTCTTCAAAAAATGCGAGGTTTTGAATATTGCTCCATACGTCTTTGATTTCTTGCCGCAATACAGCAACTTCCTCGTCCGATATCGTTAGTTGTTTTTTGATGAAGACACCCTTGTCGTTTTTTTGCACAAAATCAATTTCTGCAGTTGCAAATGTGAACGGAAACCGCGGAGACGTGTCGCACAGCAGTTTATAAAACACGAGCTGACGGTAATAGTCTCCGCCTTTTGAAATTTTCTTGAGTCCATTTTCTGGCCTGCCGGTTTTGTAGTCTACAATATTCACAGCAGCACCTTCGCGCCATAGGCCATTTTTTTGCTTATCAGATGCATCAAGTAGCTCTATTTTATCAATCAGCCCCGTAATCGGAATGCCATCTACTGTAATGCCATGGCTGCTAAAGTTATACTCCCGCTTTGTATCACGAGCAAAGCTATTGCGGTACTGCGCATAATATTCTTCAAGGATGCCCCGCCCTACATCGAGCGCATGCTGGGATTGTTCCGGCGTTAACACTTCACGTTGCAAAAAACGATCAAACGCAACTGTCAGCACATCAACAGATGGCACTGCATTGCTTCGTTCATATTCCACAAAAAAAGATTCGAGTGCTCCATGCACGGCCGATCCTAACGCTTGGTGAGGCGTGCGCACCGTAGGCACACGCAGTACATTCCGTATATAGAACTTCCGCGGACATTCCAAATAGTTATTAATATGCGTAACGCTCAACACGTGATCCTTGAGTAAAAACTTGAGCCATCCTCTAATATCGTCTTGATGTACAGCCGGTAGCGGCCCCAGCCCCGTAACCGTACGCTCCACAATATGCGCTTCGTCCTCTATATGTTCGTGCACGGAAACACAGGAAGACGGTAACTCTGCCATAAATAATGATGGCACCGTAGGCCTTCCCGTTGCAGTATGCGTTGCGCGGGTGAGCCATAGCGTCTGTTTTGCACGGGTTAACGCAACGTAAAATAGGCGCCGTTCATCTTCGTTGTTTTCTCCGGCAACAATATAATCATGGCGAATAAACCCGTGCGGCAAGGGCAATTTGCCTACCTCCGGATTATTCCCCCAGTGCTTGTTATTCAGCCGCGTCATTACTACGTGTTCAAACTCCAACCCCTTTGCCTTGTGCGCCGTCATCAAATGCACAGCATTTTGTGCAGTTTGCCATGCCTGCGTTTCCAGTGGCACATCGTGTTCGGCAAGCAACTGCAACCGATGCATAAATTCCGTAATCGTAAGAGTATGCTTAGACTCGTTTAATTGCTTTGCTTCTTGTAAAAGCCTCGTCATTTTCTGTAAGCACGACAGCTTGTCTCCTTGTTTCAAAATATACTCAAGCCAGCCGGATTCTGAAAATATCTGATGCAGAAAATCTTGCAACGTTACATTCGCCGCGTCGTGCTTCCACCGTGCCAGGTTTTCTTTCAGAGAAATAAAGAGGAGTGGATTACTCACACCCACTTCCGTAAGCGCTACTTCATCGCCAATCATATTCAGAAGCTTTTCATGATGAGTACCCGCATGCGTAATCACCTTCAGCACATCAAGAGCGGGAATGGCGAGCCAATCAAATTGCAAAATCTCCGCCAACATATCTTCCCGCTTCATATCCGCAAGATATGCAAGCAATAGCAGCATTTGTTGAATGCAGATAGTATCAAACACGTTCTCACCTGCCTCTAAACGGGCTGGCACACCCAGACGTTGCATTACGCGCAGCAGTTCT
>MHHP01000015.1:0-11995 GCA_001817055.1 Candidatus Andersenbacteria bacterium RIFCSPHIGHO2_02_FULL_45_11 | reverse complement strand
CTTCGCCGTCGCGGTTGTATCGAAACAATACTGCAATATCTTGCGGCTGTGCGCCTTGCGCAATAAGTTCACGCGCATGCGTGGCAACTGCGTAGTCCTCAGCATCTTCCGATTCAAACACGTGATGCTCAAGTAGTTGCGGCATACGCCCAGCTGCAGGAGCCAGAGAAGTTGAAACGCTCGGAATATATCTTGTAATCGACTCCTTATTATGCGCAATCACCGCACCCGCCGCTTCAAGTACCGTAGCCTGGCTTCGATAATTTTCGACAAGCGGGACAATCGCAACACTCTTCTTATATCGCTCATAAAAATCCAGCATGTTATTAAGTGACGCTCCTTGAAAGCGATAAATAGATTGCTTATCGTCCCCTACTACGAACACGTTTGGATTCTCGTCAAAACTAGTCAGTAGCGCCACCACTTCATTTTGCGCGCCGTTGGTATCTTGGTACTCATCCACCAAAATATATTGGAATTGCTCTTGGTAGCTTGCCAGCAGCTCGTCGTCTTGCTTGAGCTGCGACACTACCATCATAATCATATCTTCGTAATCGTACCGGCCACGCGTTCGCAATACTTCTTGGTACCCTTCGTACACAGCGCACATATCCATCTGTCGCGGTAATTGGTGCACCAACTTGTCGTACCACTTCTTAATATCGTTTTTAAACACCGTCCGCATTTTACTTTCATCTAAAGAATGTTTTTTGTACGTACGCGTCATCATAAAAACAAGCGATTCGGGCAACGCGGCATCGGCTGCTGCATCTTGAAGTGCTGCAAAAAAAGATTCGCATGCTTCATCTGTGCGCTCTTTCGGCTTTAATGCAAAAAATGCAGTCGCATCTTTTTTTGTTGCATCGGTAAATGATTGAATAACGGCAAGTGCGTGCTTAAACCCTGCCGGGGTAATATCTTCTTGCTTGAGCTGCTTAATATTTCCTGATACGTCACGTAAATATAGGTACGGGTCTCCAAATGGCTTGAGGCGGCTCTGCCCGGGTAAACGGTCGATTAAATCGCGTAGCAGCTCTACACGCTCAACATCAGACAACATACGCCAACTTGAAGAGAGTGCGAAGAGTTCTGGATGATCTTTGATAATATCGTTACAAAATGAATGAAATGTATGAATCCGAACGTAGTATGCCGGAGTCCCAATAATAGAGAGGAGGCGCGTACGCATCGCCGCAACGCCAGATTCTGTAAACGTCAAACATAAGATATTCCACGGGTCCATCTGCGCTTGCTGCAAAATATTCGCAATCCGCATGGCCAGCGTCTGTGTTTTCCCCGTACCCGGACCCGCCAGTACCATCACCGGGCCCTCAATCGTATCAACAGCTATGCGCTGCTGCGGGTTAAGCCTGCTATAAAACTGCTTAAATTCGGTGCTTGTGAGCATATATCCACAGTAGCACGCCAGATAGCAAGAGTGGAATCGTATACGCCTGGCCACGGGTAAGCCCATATATATATGACCACTCTTGAGGACGAACATATTCCAACAAAAACCGAGCGATGCTGTAGAGGATGAGAAACGAGGCAAAAATTTTGCCGTTGCGCGCTGTCGCTCCCTTCTCCTGTTTTGGGAGAAGGTTAGCTTTGCCTTTGTGCAAAGCGCGGATGAGGGGCGTCACTGCGACACGCGAACCCCTCACCCCCTCCCTCTCCCGGAACGGGAGAGGGGAACTACTACGTAACATCACATAGCAAACCGCTGCAATCAAAATATCCGCACCCGCCTCATAGAATGGATACAATCCAAATTCGCCGTTTGTAATATTACCAATACGGCCAAGAGCTAGCCCTAGCGCTGCAGGAACAGACAAGATATCGGCGATTGCGAGAATGCTGACCCCCTCTCGCTCCCCCTCATATGAGGGGGAGAAATAACGCGCAGCAAGCCACACCCCCAACGCTGCCCCTATAAACCCTCCGTGCGAGCTCATACCGCCATGCCAAATTTTGAAAATCTCTAGCGGATTCGTAATAAAATACTGCGGATCATACAACATAACGTACCCAAGCCTGCCACCCACTACAACGCCGAGCGCACCAAATGCAATAATAGCTGTCCATTGATCACGAGATAGCAAGAAGGCTCGTTTTCTCCCCAAGTACGGCAACATTGCCCATGCAAGCCAGAATGCAACAGCATACATAACACCGTACCACCGTATCATTACCACCTCTGTAGTATATGGTAGGATTTACCCATGGAACAGTTGCCTCTGTGCGTAGATTTGGACGGGACCCTTGTGCGGACCAATACACTCTTTGAAGGTGCGCTTTCTGCAATTAAGAAAAAACCCTGGATTATTATCAAGTTACTAACTGCAAGCTTCAAGAGCAAAACAGCCGTAAAAGATGTTATTGGGGCCCATACGATTCTTGACTCATCCACGCTACCATACAATAAAGAATTTCTTGCCTGGCTTAGGCATCAGCATGCAAACAAGCGCCCTCTTCTACTTGCGACAGCAAGCGACAAACGCATTGCGGATGCAGTTGCACGGAACGTAGGAATATTTTCGGAAGTAATCGCCAATACACTTGCCTCACCCGTATCAGCACGCGGCAAAGATATGGTGTTGTCTAAGCGTTTTGGGAATAAAGAATTTTCGTATGCAGGAAATTCTCGCGCGGATCTTGCAGTGTGGCGATGCGCATCATCGGCAATTCTTGTAGACGTGAACGAAGACATAGCTGCTCATGTTAAAAAAGCGATTCCAGTAGAGGCTGAGTTTTCTTCTCGCACACCCATTTCACTCCGCACTATTCTAAAAACCATTCGATCGCACCAGTGGGTAAAGAATTTGCTGCTATGTACCGCGCCAATTGCAGCGCATCGCATTAATAATCCAGTTGTGTTTATGCAAACCATGGTTGGCTTTATTTCTTTCTCGTGTATTGCATCCAGTATCTACATATTTAATGATCTATTCGACCTTTCCTCAGATCGCGCTCATGCAACGAAACGCTTTCGGCCGATAGCAGCAGGAAAGATATCTCTTTTTCACGCTACTCTACTCGGAATCGGTATGGCCCTTGCCGGTATTATAATTGCATTCCTCTTTCTACCCAACGCATTTCTCGGAATACTGCTGCTCTATATAGTCATCACATCTACGTACTCGCTACGGCTTAAAAAGATTCCGTACGTAGATATTGCGGTACTGGCAGGTCTCTATATTCTTCGTATTGTTGCCGGAAGTGCCGCTACTGGTATTCCAACATCTAAGTGGCTCTTTCTATTTGCCGCATGCCTATTTATCAGCCTTGGTATAGCAAAGCGTGTAACAGAATTAGCACGGCTCAAAGAAAGCCATGATAGTGCGATCGGCCGCGGATACACAAAACGAGACAAGGAATTACTCGTAGCACTTGGGCTTACGTCTGCACTATTTGCGTGTATCGTACTTGGCTTTTATGCCGTAAGCCCTGTTGTATCGAATCTGTATTCTCATCCTAATAGCCTCATCTGGATGGCTCCTGTATTTGGATTGTGGATTATACGAATGTGGAAACATGCCATTGCAGGCTCGCTTCCAGAAGACCCTGTACTATTTGCAATCAAAGATTACGGAAGCTACATAGCAATTGCAGCACTCGCGGGAATACTTTTCCTAGCGCTATAGAAGATTATGTTTTCTGCGTCTTCCCCCTGGCGAGTTTAGCAGTTTCGAAACCGATCGTATTTGACCACGCTATTGACTTTTCGATGCCCATAACCTACAATTGGAACTACTAAAACCACCCGTCCCTAGCGCAAGCTACGGCGGGTTTTAGTTTTATAGGAACTGTCCTATACCCTCTTTAGTCAGCGTTTTCGTCAATGTAGAATTTTTGATCAAGCCGTAAGAAGGACGATGGGCAAAACCAACATATTCTAATTTTTTACCTTCTTCTCGTACATATTGAATTGCTGGAATCAGATCCGTGTCTGAACTAATAAGAATAGCTGTATCATATGTATCCTTATAAGCACCGCGCAGCAAATCAGCTGCAATGTGGACATCGACCCCTTTTTCATGAAAGATTCCTTGGTTTTTCATCATGTGACCAAACTCGATACTCCAACCGCATCGTGCAAGCCATGCCATTAACCGTTGCTGATTTGATCGCAGGCGTTGACTGTGCTCATCTTTTTCCTTAGCTCGAACTTTGCCAATATAATATGTCCCCGAAACAATATCACGACCATCGGCTAGCTTTTCACCTAACCCCTTGTAGTCAAACTGAATTGGCAATTGAAACCCAAGTTCCTTAGCATAGTGATAGAAGTTACTGCCGTCTATCAAAATGATTACACGTTCCTTGTTGTTCATACAGGTATTCTAGCATAATAATAAGAATTGCCTTTTTATCCATACAGACAAACCATATTTGTACTTCCTCCATCTGCAGACAACGCCATCTGGGAAGCAATCTCTTCCAAAGTGGTTGAATTCGGTCACGATATGTAACGGGTATGCACGCACAACAAATCGTCGTTTCTCACGGGATACGACGATTTTTTTATAGCTCTTCAATAATCGTTTTTAGTTGTTCGTACGGAACTCCGCCGCCTAGTTGTTCCTTTGTTCCGTCGGCCTTGATGACCATATTAAACGGCGTTCCTTGTAATCCTGCCTTAATACCGTCCGCAAGCTGGGCATCAACCTTTTCCTTAAACGTATGTTCATCTACACACGTTTTAAATGCAGTAGCATCTGCAACTCCTGCCTGCTTCGCATAATCAGCAAGCTTGGCAAGGTCTAAGCTATCGTTGCTTCCTGTAGCCGCAAACACAACATCCGTAAACTCCCAGAATTTTCCTTGTGCAGCTGCACACTCAGAAGCGTTTGCCTCAACAGGAGCCTTTTGATGAAGTTGGATAAGTGGCGCATGTCGGTACACCCATCGTACTTTGCCAGGATATTCCGCAATTATACGAATCATACTCTGATGAAATACTTTACAGAACGGGCACTCTAGGTCTGAATATTCCAAAATCGTAATAGGTGCATTCACATCCCCGCGGATATGGTCAGCCTCGGTAATAGGAGCAATTTCAAGAGACGCAGGAGGACGAGTTGGCTGCGGCGCTACAGTTGGCACTGGCAACCCTGCCTGACCGGCAGGCAGGTCCTTAGGCCCTACGTTACTAAAATATACGGCTCCGGCAACAAGCGCTCCGGCAATCACGATTGCCATCGGAACAGACATTGCTTGTTTTTGTTCAGACATATAAAAACCTTACGCGATTTCTAAAAGCTGCGCAAGACGCGGCTGGTTAAACCCGATTGTAATTTCACCATCAATATCAATAACAGGGACGCCCATCTGTTTTGATTTTTGGAGCATTTCATCACGAGCAAATACATCCGCTGCCACATCTTTTTCTGTATATGCGACATTATGTTCCGTAAAATACTGCTTTGCTGCCTTGCACCACCCGCAAGACGGGGTTGAATAGATAATTACTTGTTTCATAGTTCACCTATCATACCGCCTACAGCTGTCGCTCACAAGTAAGAATAGGAAAAGAAGATCTTCCAAAATACCTATTTACCGCAACAGCCACTCTTTCACCGTATGTGCAGGCTTTTCAGGAAACTCCGTTGCCTCCTGAGAAACAAGAGCTGTGCGGTAGTCACCCAGGCTTTCTTCCGACGTAAACGTAATACTGTACTTACCACCCGTAACCGGAAACATTTCACCTGCATATTTTGGAGATTTTTTGTCTTCTGGAATAAGCCATAGGTGATACGATTGGCCACTTGGCAATTCAGCTAAAGGTGTTGTAATTGAAAACTTTTTCACTTTTGCATCAAGTTCTAGTACCACGTCCGCGGGCAATTGCTCCGGAGGGTTTGGCTGCGCAGTAGTTGATACATGTCGATATACTGAACCACCAACCGCAACCAACAGTAGCGCGCCAATAACTCCAAGTTGCATCTGCCTGCTATTCATGTCGAAGTGCTTCCAGAGGATTTAACTTTGCCGCACGGTGCGCAGGGTAGAACCCTGTTACAAACCCTACAAGCAAAGCAATAGACATAATCGCAATATGCAACCAAAGAGGCGCAGAAAACAAGCTGACCGCTTCTCCACCAAACCTCACTGCAATGATGTTAATGACGTAATTGGAAGTGGACGATAAGAAAAAGCCAAGCAAGATCCCGAGTATCCCAGCAAAGATACTCATGGAAACAGATTCAAACAAAAAGATGAGCCATACATCTCGCCCCGTTGCACCAAGTGCGCGTAAAATCCCCACTTCACGAGTACGTTCCAGTAATGAAATAGTCATGGTGTTAAACATTCCGACCGCAGCAATAAAGAGGGCGATAATCCCAAGCGTACCAAGTGCAATCTGAGTAAATCGAAAAATCTGATTTAATTGTGCAACGGTATCCGTAAGCGCTTGTACGGAAAAGCCCTTGCTAATAAGGTCGGAACGGACGGGCTGGATGGATTCTGTGGTATCAACGCGTACTCGTGCCTGTTCATATGTATGCGGCACAGCATCAGGCACTGCCTGAGGCAGAATATATATCGCGTTTGTTTCGGACGTGATAATCCCACTAATGGTAAATGGTTCCGGAAGTGCGATAATATTCACATCTTCCTGTGTCGGAACAAACAACGTAAGCATAAGTTCTTTGCCCAATGCATCAGCCTCTGAAATATTAAATATTTTTAAAATAGGGCTAGACACTACAACACCACGCTCGGTATCGTCGGATAACAGCACTCCGGAACCTGCTGTAACTCCTGCATACGCAAAATATTTCGGATGCACTGCCTGCACAAGCGTTTGAGCACGCAATCCATTCGCCTCAATTTCTGCAGGTATCGCCAACAGCGGACTTACGTCAACAACATGGGGAATTTCACGGAATTTGGAAATGCTCGTGTCGTTCAGCGCAATCACTTCCGTTGCCTGCTCAAGAGGCGTTACCGTCAGCGACAAGAGCGATTCACTGGTGGCAATTTTGCCAATAACCAAATCTTGCAATCCAAACCCAAGCGCGATTAACACATATACAACACCGATACCGGAACTAACCCCGAATATGGTTAAAATGTACCTCGATGGGCGAGTCTTAAATCGTTGACTGGTGAGTTCAATCACATCTCGAAGTGTCATAGAGTTATGATACGTGCTTGCTTAATGACAAGATAGCTTCTACGTTTGATGCAACATGTTCTGCCGTTTGGCGATACAACCCCACACCGCCTTGCTTTACAGAACGATCCAGAAACTCCTGTAATTGGGATTGTGCAATTTCCCCGGCGATTCTGCGCCGCATGGCATCAAACAAGCGCACCACCTGCTCATCGGTTACATCATCCTGCTGCTTTTTTGTAAGCAGAATTAACATAACAGACAGTATATGCTGATCTGCCGGAGGGAGTTTTTTCCGCTTTTGTACAAGAAGCGCAAATGGAGAAAGATTGGTGCCTTTCTCCGGTTTTGCAATTGCCTCACCAACACTTGCCTGATCAGATGACGCTGAAGTGTGAGCTTCTGGAGCTAGCGCTTTAGTTCTGCCACCCTTTGTTTCCCTTTCAACTTTGCCGTCCTTGATAATAACAACGCGGTCTGCGATTACGTGGAGGGTAGGGTCGTGAGATACGATAATCATGGTGGTATTTGTTTTCTCGTTCAATTCGAGAAACAAATTGAGAATATGTGCCGCATTGGTTGAATCCAGGTTTCCGGTAGGCTCATCCGCGACAATCATGGCCGGGTTGTTCATAAACGCCCGCATAATACCCACACGCTGCTGCTGACCTCCGGATATTTTGGTGGGTAAGCGGGACTCCAATGCTTCCAACTCAAATTGGTGTAACAGATCTCTCCCACGTGCCATATATACATCGCGATTAGTCCCGGCAAGGCGAGCAGGCATTGTAATATTTTGCAGCACTGAGAGCGATGCAATTAATTCATACGCCTGAAATACCATTCCCACTTTTTTCTGATGAAAGAGTGCCGCATCATCCAGCGACATTTGCATCAAATCCTTCCCTTCGATAATGACGGAGCCGGACGTTGGGCGGTCGAGCCCGGAAAGAATGTTCAATAGCGTAGATTTACCGGAACCGGATGGCCCAAATACCACAACAATTTCTCCGCGACGTACACGCAGCGTAATACCGCGTAGGGCACGGGTCTCGCGAGGCGTACCCTCGTCATATATTTTTTCTAAATCTTTTAATTCAATAACGATGTCTTGCATAGGAGTTACCGATTGAGAATATGGCGCGTCCATCCGAACGAATCTTCCAGGTTGCGAGTAATCAAATCAAATACAGACACTCTACGAGATGGCGTTAATAACACACGGGATTCCGATAGTGCATCATGGCCAGATCTATCTGTACTTTTGACGCGGTATTCATATACCGTAGATGGCTTTAAATCAGTCAGCACAATGGTATGAGTAGTTGCAAAGTCATCACTCTTACCCTCCGTCAAATTGTATTTCCCATCCCGTACCAAGCCTTCATTGTACTCCACCTGGCTGGTTGCCGGTTCATCTGTATGCCACGATAGCACTGTTTGCACGCTATCGCTTTGGCCTTCTACTAGGGCAGAAGAAGTATCAATAAGAGAAACTACGGGATCGGCAGTATCATCCCGGGTTTCAAAAATATACGCAAGTGTTCTGGAAGCCGCGTCGCCTTCGCCTTGTACTACAATCACTGCGCTGTATGGCGTGTTCGGGTCTAGCGCCGCAAGGTCAACTTTATGACTTAACGTAATATCGTCATCGGTAATAGTTGTTGTCTCGTTTGTTAATAGGTTTGTAAGCTCAATAATGGACGAAGTGGGCGCTTCGGACTTGTATACAATCAGCCCATTTTTATCCGTGAGCTTCTGCACGCTGATATCAGATACTTTTGATAGGCCTGTAGTGAACTGATACGTTGTACTGCGAAACACATCGCCGTCTACCGTAGCAACTTCAATAGCATATTCATACACAGTTGCAACGGTAAGGCCTGAGAGTTTCATGGAATGCGATGCGGAATATGCGAGGTCTGCATTTTTGAGTAGCTCCGTCGTACCCTGTGCGCGGTAATAAATAACGGCAGAAGTCTTTTTGTCAGTATTCCATGAGATAACAACACTTGAACCGGTAATGTCGGATACAGCGGGAGCGTCAGACGTAATCTTTGGGGGAGTTTCACCTTTTGTTGTCGTAGTATCTGTAAGTGTTGTTATGGATTCTGTTGCAGACGTCGTAAATGATCCCGTTGCAGAAACTCCAAGGTTACCTGCTGCATCGATTGCAGAAACTTGGTAAGAATACGAAGTGGAAGGAGTGAGGCCGGTAAGACGAGCCGTTTTTGATTTCTCGTACGTATCATCCCCGCTGCCGGCAGTGCGATCAAAAGTAGACGACGTACCATACTTTACATACCCCACGGCATTTTCATCGGTTTTCCACGATACGGTTGCACCGAGTGCAGTAATGTCGCTCTCCGCCACACTCGAAATACCAGGCTTGGTAGTGTCTGTAGAAGAATCATCGGGAGCAGACGTGGTGAATGAGCCCTCTGTTCCGGTTCCAAGATTACCCGCTGCATCGATGGCAGTAACTTGGTAGTAATATTTCGTAGAAGCATCCAGGCCTTTAATCTGAGCTGTTTTTTCTGTTGCGTAGGTATTAATACCGGCACCAGCAGTTAACGTATACGTACCAGACGTTGTTCCATAATTCACATATCCAACAGTGCTCTCACTGGTATTCCAAGACACGTTTGCAGATGAAGCAGTGGTTGACGATATGGCAACATCAGAAATACTTGGATCAGTTGTATCAATCGATGCATCCGCTTGCTCCGTGGTAGCCGTGGCTATGGATGACGACGTACTGTTTGAAGATGCGTCTGCGGATGTAATGCGATAGTAGTAGGTGGTCTCTGATGAAAGGCTTGAAAGCGTTACTGCATGCACTCGTGTTTGTGTGCTATCTGTTGCAGTGCTTCCAAGTGCATTGGTTGTACCATATGCCAGCGTAGAATCTGCATTCTCATCCGTAACCCACGTAACCGTTACTTTTGTAGATGATGCGATAGCCGCAATACTGGAAATAGTTGGGGCGGTAGAATCTGTTCCTGCTGATCCATTTACTGTAAGTGTGCCCGTTACGTTAAATGCATCCGCCTGTGTCCATTTACCGCCACCATTTGCGTTAAACGTTACACTGCTAAACGAATTGCTGTTACTTGTAATTACTTCCGTGGCATCCGTACTCGTAAACGTCACCGTGTTACTCCCGGTAAACGTTCCTGAAGTTGCGTCCCATGATCCAGATATGGTGACGTTGTTTGCAGCCATGGTAAATGTTCCGTTAATGTCAATGTCGTCGGCGGAAACAGTGCCACCGGGAGCGAACGTCTTTCCGGTTTTAATAAAGAGTTCAATTCCGCTTGCAACAGTGAGGTTGCTCGATGCAACGGAATACACAGCTGAGATATCGTCGTCTCCGCTATCGTCTGCCGTTGCCAGATTGGCATTCGTAAGCGAAGATCCTGTTTCATACTGAAGCAAGAAGCGGTTCTGATACACCACAAACGCCAAGCTTGTACCGTCTGTCTTGGTTACCACCATGCCGTTTTCCGTTTCATCGTCCAGCCATATTGCAACAAGATCGCCCGACGAAACACTTGCCGTGGTGATGGTTGCAACAGAAGAGCTGTTAGTATCTGCAGTTGCTTTTGTACCGCCATTAACAGAGAGTGCAACTGTTTTACCGGATCCAATCCCTGTAGACCCTTCGTCGGAATACACCGTTACGGTAATAGGGTACGCCCAATTGGTATTGTTGCCCGAATTGGTACAGTTATCTGAACAGTCAATAACCGTAGCATTGGTATTTGTGGAATCTTTAATATCAAGATACGAAATAGTACGTGTGCCTTGCGGATTAATACTCCATACCGACGCATCGGCAGATGATCGCAACGAAAGCAGCTGCACGGATGCGCCATTCAACGTTGTGGTATTTGTAATGGTTTGTGTTGTTCCGGCGGTAAACGTGAGCGTAGCTGCAGATGCCACGCTTTTAGTGAAGTTGTAGAACGTAGATGAGCCGGCAATAGTTTGATCTGTTCCATCTAGCGTTACTGTTCCGGAGTTTGCGGTAAATGTACCGGAATTTGTCCACGCACCAGATACGGTAATGGCTGCACTGCCATCAGGTTTCAATATTCCATTTGCTCCAATACTCACGGCAGCAAAGTCGCTTGCAGTATCTGGTTGGAATTGCCCGTCTGTAACGGTAAGCGTATTTGTTACGGTAACTGCAGCACTGCTATCAACATCAGTAGTATCATCAGGGCTGGCAGCACTGTTGTTAATCGTCAAATTGTAAAACGTCTCACCGGTAAGCGCTTGTGCGCCACTTCCATCAAACGTAACCGTTGAGCTATTCCCCGTATATGTTCCGGATGTTTTACTCCAGTTGCCCGCAACGTTAATACTTCTATTACTTGCAGCACTCGTATTCAGTGTTCCCGTTGTGAGCGTAAGGTCGCCATCCACGTCAAGATTTGCCCCAAGTGTCCATGTGCCGGCAAGGCCTGCAAACGTGAGGTGGTAGTATGAACTGCCCGCAGCAAGCCCGGATGCGTACGTACCCGTTCCGTCATAGAGAACAGTCCCCGAGTTTGTATCATTCGTAAAGTTGGTAAGTGTTTCCGCACCTTGTAGTCTAAGCGTGTCGTTATTACTAAACACTGAGGATACGCCAAGCGTAAGCGTACTTCCGTTGAGATCGAGCGATCCGTTACTAATAGTAAGGTTACCCGCAACACTCAGCGTGTCTTGTGAGTTCCAAATACCACTGGCTCCATTAAGCGTTACGTTGTTGAATGATTGTGCATTTGAAGTAATAGTTTCTGTGCTCGTACTCGTAAACGTCACCGTATTACTTCCCGTAAACGTTCCTCCGGTAGCGTCCCATGATCCTGATATAGTGACGTTGTT